>NZ_CP066167.1:3160000-3466190 GCF_016132545.1 Spongiibacter nanhainus | reverse complement strand
ATCGAAGGGCGCAAGCGACCACTGTGCTGCCCTGATAGCCGTCCAGGGCGTTTAGCAAGGGGCCAACTAGCTTGGGGTCGGTCACGGCGGCTCGGTGGGTTTTGACGGGGTTGGCGAGGGCGCCGGTAATGTCCTGGGAGGGGTCGCGTTCACACCGCCCGGTGGCGACGCCATAGCGGAACACCTGCCCGGCTATCTGCTTGGTGCGCTTGGCTGACTCTAGTGCTCCTCGGCTTTCGATCTTGCGGAGGACAGCCAGTAATTCAGGGGCGCCAATTTCGGCGATAGGGCGGGCGCCGATGTACGGGAATAAGTCCCTTTTCATCATGCGTTGAATACGGGACCAGTGGCTTTCTGCCCACCCTGGCTTCTCTTTGGCGAACCACTCCAGGGCGATAGCTTCAAAGGTGTTCTGTGTGGCAGTGGCGGCGGTGAGCTTCTGAATCTGTTTGTGGGCTGAGGGGTCGATACCGTCGGAGAGCATCAGGCGGGCTTCTTCCCGCTTCTCCCGCGCTTTCTTCAGGCTGATAGCCGGGTATACCCCAAGGGCTAACCGCTTCTCTTTGCCGCCATAGCGGTACTTCAGTCGCCAGTACTTACCGCCCGCCGGGGTGACCTCTAGGTACATGCCTTTTTCATCAGTAAGGCGGTAGGTTTTATCGCGGGGCTTGGCCTGCTTTACGTTCTGGTCGGTGAGGGGCATTGGGGGCACCTGTTCCAGCGGGGGTGGATATGCCCCCTATTGTGCCCCCTGCTTTGTTCGGTTTCCAGTAGATGCCCCCGGAACCTGTTAGATCGTTTTATTCTTATATACTGCTATTTTTGTAGTGTTTCCGGCATCCGTTGGCATTCGCCGGAAGGGTATATGGTGGGCCTTGCAGGACTTGAACCTGCGACCTGCCGATTATGAGTCGGATGCTCTAACCAACTGAGCTAAAGGCCCTTTTGCGGAGGGCGCAGCCAAATACTGGCCGGCTGCCCGGAAAAGACGCCGCATTATAATTGCCGGCCCGGCCCATTGCCAGTGCTGCCCCAAGACGATGCTATTTATAGCGCACAGTGCAATAATCACCCGGAATCTCGGATTTTGGGGGTCAGTTTGCAAACTACGCAGCGCCACTTCTCGGAATACCTCGAAGGCACTAAACAGTCGCTGGCTGAGCCGCTGGCGGCCATCCAGAGCGAGGCGGCCGCCCTGAAGCAGGTGCCGGCCATTTCTCAGGATACCGGTATGCTGGCGGACGTCGAGCGGATCTCTCAGGCCGCGGCGGAGATGACAGCCTCTTTAGAGGTGCTGCTGGAGCTGGAGCCGGGGGATGAAACCCAACTGGCGCGCCTGCGCCACAATCTTCGCAATGGTGTCGGTGTCGTCGATGGCTATGCCGACATCCTGCTGGAGGACAGTGAGGACGAGTCCGCACTGTCGCGATTGCGCACCTTGCGTCAGCAGTCGCGCTTGCTGCAGGAACGCCTGGATATGTTGGCGGTGGCGCCGCAGAAAAAGGCCGACGACGACCCCATCGCTGCCATTTTTCGCAGCTTTAAGTCAGGTCTAAAGGCCGATAAGCGCGAGTCGATCTCGGCGACGATCCTGGTGGTGGATGACAACGAGAGTAGCCGCGAGCTGCTGGCCCACCAGCTGCAGCGCCAGGACCATACCGTGATTGAGGCGGCCGATGGCAAGCGCTGCCTTGAGGTGATGCGCAGCGCGGCGCCGGACCTGGTCCTGCTGGACCTGGTGATGCCCGATATGAACGGCTATGAGGTGTTACAGGCTATCCGCGGCGACGAGGAGCTGCGGCGTATTCCGGTGGTGGTGATTAGCGGTGTGCAGGACGAAGAGGGGGCTATCCATTGTATCGATGCCGGCGCCAGTGACTACCTGATCAAACCGGTGAATGCCACCTTGCTGAAAGCCCGTCTGGGCGCGCTTTTGGAGGCCAAGCAGTGGCAAGATCGGGAGCGGCAGTACCTGGCTGAGCTGGAGAAGAGTCAGCGTTTTATTCGCAAGGTGTTTGGCCGTTACCTCTCCAACGAGATTGTGCAGCGGCTGCTGGATGACAGCGATGGCCTGAAGCTGGGTGGGCAGCGCCGGGAAGTTACTATTTTGATGGCCGATATCCGCGACTTCTCTACGATCAGCCGGGATCTGGAGCCTGAACGTTGCGTGCAGTTACTCAACAATTATCTGGCCATCATGACCGAAGTGATTCAGCGCTATCGCGGCACGGTGGATGAATTTGTCGGGGATGGCATTCTCGCCATATTTGGCGCCCCGGTCAGTGAGGACGACGACTGTGACCGGGCACTGGCGTGCGCGGTGGCCATGCAGCTGGCTATGGGTGAGGTGAACCGCCGTAATGCTGAGCAGGGGCTACCCCAGATTGCCATTGGCATCGGCCTAAATACCGGAGATGTGGTTGCTGGCAATATTGGCTCTGAGCGGCGCAGTAAATACGGTGTTGTTGGCCACAATGTAAACCTCGCCGCCAGGGTTGAATCCTGTACCGTGGGCGGTCAGGTTCTGGCCTCACCGGCCACCATCGCTGGTGCCAAGGTGGAATTGCTCACTGGTCAGGCGGTGGAAGTCATGATCAAAGGCGAGGCGGTGCCCATGCCGCTTAGCGAGGTACTGGGCGTGGGACTGCCCTACGACTTGGTACTGCCAAGCCCGGTGACTGAGTGGCAGTCATTGGTCTCGCCCCGGTCAGTGCAACTTGCGGTATTAACCGACAAGCGGTTGGCGGATCAGCGTATTGAAGCACAAGTCATCGCGGTGCGCGGGCGGGATATCCAGGTGTTGGGGGCAGAGTCCCTGCAAGTGCCCAGCGACGTCTGTATCTACGGCCTGACCGGCGACGACGCCCTGTACGCTAAATTGCTTTCTATAAAGGAAGGCGGTCTGTACCTTTCCGTCACATCGTGGGACAGTCGCGCCGAGGCGGCGCTGAGCGCCCTGCAATAAACCATTCTGCGCGAGAGACCCCAAGGAGGTCGACAATGGCCACCCTATTGTTGGTGGAAGATAACGAAATGAACCGGGATATGCTAAGTCGCCGGCTTCAGCGGCGAGGCTACCAGGTGGAATTGGCTGTGGATGGGCAGCAGGGCGTGGATATGTGCCGAGACCTCCGGCCTGATCTGGTGTTGCTGGATATGAGCCTGCCCGTCAAAGATGGCTGGCAGGTGGCCCGGGAACTAAAAGGGGATGACTCGGTGGCTGGGATCCCGGTAGTGGCCCTGACGGCGCATGCCATGGCGGACGATCGCCAGCGAGCCATCCAAGCCGGATGTGACGACTACGATACCAAGCCGGTGGATTTGCCCCGTCTACTGGAAAAAATAGAGCGCCTGTTGGACAAAGCATGAGTTTTACCCGCCGCCTGACGCTGTCATTTGTCGCCATTCTGGTGCTTTCGCTGGGCAGCGTGCTGGTGCAGGTGTGGGGTAATGACACCCGCCGGCGCAATGTATGGCTGTTGCAGAACGTGATCAATACTCAGGCGGAGGTCAACGATTTCAGTCAGCAGCTCTACGCGGCGCACCGCAAAATACTTATTGTCGATGCGCTGCGGGAATCCGGTGAGCGTGGCCGGATCAATCAAGTTGAGCGCAGCGAATTACTGAGTAGTATCGACGATTTGTTTAAGCGGGAGCAAGAGCTCAATCGGGATTTGCGTCGCTATATGCCCGAGGGTACCTACCAACTGCTGGGGGCCGCACCTCTACTGCAAAGCTGGAAGTCCAACTTAAACGACCCCGCTGCGCCGGTGCTGGAAGAGGATCAGGGGCGCTTCAATGCCCTTGCCCGGCGCCTGAGCATGAATGAGCTGAGCCTGTTGAATCGCTCGGATGAGATCAATGCGCAACTTAAAGAAATTGTCAGCCTGACGAACAAGGTCGCGCTGGGGGTGTTTTTGGTCGCACTGATCACGACCTTTGTGTTGGGATACTACATGACCCGTTACACGCGGCGGGCTATCCGCAAACTGCAGCGCGGCACCGCCGAGTGGGGCAGTGGCAATTTTGACTACACCATTGAGCCGATGGGCCACGATGAGTTTGGGCAGTTAGCCGAATCCTTTAACGATATGGCCTCCAATCTGCGCCGGGCAATGAGCCGTGTGCGGGAGGCCAGTCGTCGGGCCGATGCGGCCAATCAGGCCAAAAGCGGTTTCCTCGCCAATATGAGCCATGAATTGCGCACGCCGATGAATGCCATTATCGGTTATTCAGAGATGCTCATGGAGGAAATCGACGACGATGGCGACATGCCGGCCTCGCAGTTGCGGGGCGATGTGGAAAAAATCGAACGTGCGGGCAAGCACCTTTTGGTGTTGATTAACGACGTACTCGATATTTCCAAGATTGAGGCGGGTCGCATGTCGCTGTTTTGGGAAGACTGCGATCTCGCTACGGTTCTGCGGGATGTCGAGGCCACTACGGCGCCATTGATGGAAAAAAACGGCAATACCCTGCAGCGTCACTTTCAGCTGGGGGATAAGCCGGTACGCACCGATGTCACCCGGTTTCGCCAGATCCTGCTAAATCTGCTGAGCAATGCTGCCAAATTTACCCACGATGGCACCGTCGACCTTACTGTTACGGTATGGCAAGACGGAGATCGTAAAGGCCTGAGAGCGGAGGTGGCTGATACCGGTATTGGCATGAGCGAAGAGCAACTGGACCGGGTGTTTGATGCTTTTGTCCAGGCTGATCTTTCCACCACCAAACAGTACGGTGGCTCGGGACTGGGACTGACCATTTCCCGCAAGTTTGCCGAATTGCTTGGGGGGCGAATCACGGCTAGCAGCCGTGAGGGACAAGGGTCCCGGTTTGTGCTGGAGCTGCCATTGAACGGAGAGGACTCTAGCGACAGTAGCGAGCTGGGTCACAGCAGTGATGTTCAGGGGCGCGTGTTGGTGGTAGACGATGACCCCGCGATATTGGACATAGCCCGGCGAGTACTGAGTCGCGAGGGGTTCCAGGTGAGCTCTGCGCTCAGTGGTGAAGAGGGCCTGCGACTTGCCAGGCAATCCGTACCAGATCTTATCATTCTCGATGTGATGATGCCCGGTATGGATGGTTGGCAGGTGCTGAATGCCTTGCGCAGCGATATTCTATTGCGGGACGTGCCGGTACTGATGCAGTCCATGCTCAACGAGCGGGATTTGGGCTTATTGCTGGGTGCCAATGAATATCTTGTTAAACCTGTACCGCGAGAGGAATTAACTTCCGCTGTTCGGGATCTTTTGCCGGCCCGGGGTACCGGTAATTTGTTGTTATTGGAGCAGGGCCAGTTACTGGGCGCCGCCATTGCCAGATTGCCGGGGTCCGATCATTGGCAGGTATATCACACCGCTGACGTGTCTCAGGCTCGAAAATGGCTGGTGGATCTGCCCTGGCAGTTAATAGTGGTGGGGCCTCACGCTGATGATTCGGGTATCGCTAACCTGCTAAGTGAGCTGCGTACGTCCCAGTGGCGCAGCGTGCCGGTGCTGCTGGCACGTGATGAGCAAGATGCCAAAACCCTTGAAGAGCATTTGTCACTTTACTTGCGGCAAATAAAACGATAAAAAGACGCATTCACTACCGGCGCTCCTCTCTCCTCAAGCTTCTCAAACAGGCTGCTCAGTACAATTACGAATACCTGCTCTTGCCCTGTAACGGTCTACTAGCCCAAACGCAATCCTTAAGTAACGCTCCCTGTCTGTGTGTGCTAGCAGACCTGGAGCCGAGAAAAAGCGGCTCGAGACCCCATGGCAAGTATTCTCGCGGTAGACGATTCCCCCTCCATGCGGCAACTGGTTTCCATGACTCTGAAGCATGCAGGTCACGACGTGCATTTGGCAGAGGACGGTGACGATGCCCTTGCTCAAGCCGGGTCCTTGGATGTGGACTTGGTTATCACCGATGTGCATATGCCAAACATGGATGGCATCAGCCTGACCCAGTCCCTGCGTGCTCTGGACAAGTTTCGCTTCACCCCGATTCTGATTTTGACCACTGAGTCGGCTGCCGACATGAAGATGCGTGGTAAAGAAGCCGGCGCCACTGGATGGATCGTCAAGCCCTTTAATGCCGAGGCACTGTTGAAGGTAGTCGACCGTGTCCTGGAGCCGGTGAGGAGCTGATACGCTATGTCGCTTGATATGGACATGAAAGAGATCCACGGCATTTTCTTTGAAGAAAGTGCAGAGGGCCTCGATGCAATGGAGTCGGGCTTATTGGGGCTGAGCCCCGGCAGCGCCGACCCCGAAACGATCAATACCATCTTCCGGGCTGCTCACTCCATTAAAGGCGGCGCTGCGACATTTGGCTTTTTGACCATTTCCAACTTCACCCATGGTGTTGAAACTCTGCTGGACCAGCTCCGCAGTGGGCAGCGGGAAATTGACGAATCTTTGGTTGAGCTTTTCCTGGAGTCGGTGGATTGCCTGCGGTCAATGCTGGAGGATCTTCAGGCAGAACGTGAGCCTGATGCCTCCATCACTACTGATGTTCAGGCCCGTATCGACGCGCTGCTAAGTGGTGATACAGCGCAGCAAACTCCGGTAGCCACCAGCCAAACTGATCAGAAGACCGCGTCGGGCAGTGGTTGGCGTATTGTCTTTGAGCCCGACCCGGGCGTACTTAAGACCGGCAATGAACCCGCGCGGATTTTTAGAGAGCTGGAGCAGCTTGGTAAATTATCCGTCTCCGCCGAACTGTCCTCTGAGGTCAGTTTTGACACCCTGGACCCTGAGAGTTGCTACTGTAAGTGGACTCTCGAGTTGGACAGTGCCGCACCCCGAGAGGCGGTCGAAGAGGCTTTTGATTGGGTCAAAGGGCAGTGTCACCTTGAAATTTCTGCCATACAGCCTGAAGCCGAGGCGGAGAAATTCGCCCCGGCAGCCGTTGCTTCCAGCAATGAACCAAAGCCTGCCAGTACTGAAAGCTCTGCCCCCGCAGCCAGCGCCAGTAAAGATGCAGGTTCGATTCGGGTCAGCATCGACAAAATTGACGCGCTGCTAAATTTAGTGGGCGAGCTGGTAATCACCCAGTCGATGTTGGCGCGCTATGGTGAGGGCGACGGTAATCAAGCTGATGTTCAGGGGCTGCGGGACGGTTTACTTGTGTTGGAGCGTCATACCCGGGAGCTCCAGGAAAGTGCCATGCAGATCCGGATGTTGCCTATTGGCACCAGTTTCAGTCGCTTTAAGCGACTGGTCCGCGATATCAGTGGCAAGCTGGGTAAAAAAGTCGAGTTGAAGCTGTCCGGTGAGAATACCGAGCTGGACAAAACCGTACTAGAAAAAATGAGTGATCCGCTGGTGCACCTGGTGCGGAACTCCCTCGATCATGGCATCGAATCCCCTGAGAAGCGCTTGGAAGCTGGTAAGTCAGAAACCGGTACCCTTCACCTTAGCGCCTACCACGAGGGTGGCAATATAGTCATCCAGGTGAAGGACGATGGCGCCGGTCTAAACAAAGAGCGAATTCTAAGCAAGGCCATTGAGCGTGGAATAGTCTCTCCGACTGAATCCCTCAGCGATGATCAGATAAATAACTTGATCTTCCAGCCAGGCTTTTCTACTGCCGAGCAGGTCAGTGATATGTCTGGTCGCGGCGTGGGCATGGATGTTGTACGGCGCAATATTATCGACCTCGGTGGCCGTATCGATGTCCAATCAAAGCCAGGTGAAGGATCGACGTTCAAAATACGCTTGCCGCTGACGCTGGCCATTCTCGACGGGCAATTGGTGCGCGTCGGCAAAGATGTCTACATCTTCTCTTTGTTGTCGATCGTAGAAACAGTACTGGTTTCAGGCCAAGAGGTCAGCAAGCTGGTCGGTAACGGCAGGGTTTATCGCTTGCGAGACGAGTACATTCCAGTGATTAGTCTCAGAGAAGCCTTCGGTCTTCGAGGGCCCAAGATCATGACCCGCTACGGCGAGCGCGAAGGAGAGCTGTTGGTCGTGGTTGAGACCGATGGCACCAAAGTGGGCTTGTTTGTCGACGAGCTTATGGATCAGCAGCAAGTTGTGATCAAAAGTCTTGAAGAGAACTATCTACCGGTTACCGGTCTCTCGGGTGCGACCATTCTGGGCGATGGCAGTGTCGCTATGATCATCGATGTGCCCAGCCTGGTACATAGCATCGATTTCAAAAATATCGATAGTGATACAGAGACTGGCGCGGCGTGAATGCAACGCACCTGTGTAGTTCGGACGCGATAGTCATAAAAGGTGAATAAAATGAGTGAAGAAAAGCAACTATCCAGTGATACCAGCCAGTACCTGACCTTCATGCTGAATGGAGAAGAGTACGGCGTCGAAATTTTACGAGTACAAGGTATTCAGGGTTGGGATACGGTTACCCCTATCCCGAACTCACCTCGCTATGTATTGGGTGTCATGAACCTTCGCGGTGCCATTGTGCCAATTATCGATTTGCGTAAGCGCTTCGATATGGAAAGTGTCCCCTTTGGACCCACCACCGTTATCATCGTGGTTAAGGTAGAAAATAGTGACAAGGCCCGCACAGTGGGAATGGTTGTGGACGCAGTTTCCGAGGTATACCGAATTGACGAAGAGGAGGTTCAGGCACTGCCCGAATTCGGCGCCTCCGTAAGCGCAGACTTCGTCAAGGGCTTGTCGACGGTTGAAGAAAAAATGCTGATTCTGCTAGATATTGATCGCTTATTCTCGGTCGATGAAATCGTCGCTGCAAACGAACGCCCAACTTCTGCGGTAGCTTGATAATCGGGTTATACCACCGCGAGGAGAGTAGTAATGGCGCAAGATGAGTTTGTGGTTCTGCTGGGTGAAGAGGCTGAACAGTCATCTCCTAGTGAGGCAGACAATGGCGAATTCGTGGTCCTGCTGGGCGAAGACAATGATACGGTCGAAGCCAGTACTGATGCCAAGGAGGGGCAGGTAACTCTGGATTTGGGATCTGACGGAACAGTCGCTGCCGCGGCGGATATATACCAGCAGTTGGCCGAGTTGGATATAACGGCAGCAAAGACGGTTGAATTGCTAGCCAATGGCTTAAGTAGAACCGACACAGCATTTTTGCAAGTGTTGGCCTATTACGCCAAGTATGCGAAGGCAGCAGGCGTGGAAGTGCATCTGCTAGGTGCAGAAGACGGATTCACGGATGTGGCGTCTAGGTTGGACCTGGAACGTTTTCTTGTATATGAAGGTTAAGTTAAGTGAATCGAGCGCGGCTCTTCGACGATCAACAAAATGGCAATGCCCTGCCGGATTTGCGCGAGGTACTAGCTGCGCAACTAAATTCGGCATTAGCCGATGGTGAAGAGCATATAGCCAAATCACTAGAATCCTTAATCGCTTTATTGATGGGTTTTGAGGAACTGGAGAGACGCTACCCTGACGACCGGGAATTGATTGACTCCCTTAAATCATCTGCGGGCGATTTGGTGCAGCAACTTCAGTTTTTTGATGCGCACAGCCAGCGCATTACCCACGTCGCCGATTCCATCGTAAACAGCGCATGTTCACTTCCGCTCTCCGCTCAGCAAAATAGTCGCTGTTTGGAGGAATTGCGAGCACATTACACTTGTGAAGCTGAGCATGAAACTCATCGCTCCCTGACCCAATGCCTGAATGGCAACGTATCCCAATCCCAGCTTGAGGATGACTGAAGTGGCTCTTGCTAGCACCGCTACTCGGCATGAGGGATCGCCGGATATTCAGAAGCATTGGGACGGCCATCACGGCGTACATGCTGCACGAGTACTCCCGGGACAATACTATGTTACAGACTGTGAAACAGAGATGATCTCAACAGTGTTGGGGTCCTGTATCGCCGCCTGTATCCGCGATCGAAAACTCCGTATCGGTGGTATGAACCACTTTATGTTACCCGCCGGAGATTTGACCTTAGACGGTATGGCTACGCGCTATGGTGCGTACGCAATGGAGCACCTCATTAACGATATTCTTAAATTGGGTGGCCGTCGGGAAAATCTGGAGATTAAGCTTTTCGGGGGCGGTAAGATAATGCGAGGTATGACGGATGTCGGTCAGAAGAATATCGATTTCGTCACGCGCTTTCTGGAAACAGAGGGTCTCGAGGTCGAAGCTTCGGATTTGGGTCGAGAATTTTCTCGTAAAGTAAACTACTTTCCAACCTCTGGTCGGGTGTTGGTTAAGCGCTTGCGCTCCCTGCACGACACCAGTATTGCCCAGGAAGAGCAGGCCTACTCAAGAGTACTTGCCGATGAGGCCCCTGGTAACGATATTGAGCTATTCGATTAGAAAGCATAGTGGGTGGTCCTAGTTCATCACACCGGGTAGTTCCTAAGGCGAAGACCAGGATATATCGGAAGAAGAGGGTAGTAGGTGGTAGAGGAGAGTAATAGAGATTAGTAGCGATTAGTATAGATAAGTAGAGAGTGGTCGGGTCTATCAATGATAAACCGTACTGGTATTTTAGCTGTATTTTCCCGGTGATCCGAAAAAGTCCCTGACGTGTAGCCGCCATTCTCGATGAGTTAGTTTCCTGTGAATACTGCTAGCAGCTCGTCCACCTCTTGTTGAGCGAGTGAAACCAATTCAGGAATAATATCCCGACTCAGTTTAAGTTGATCCCAGGCGCCGTCGTTTGTGGGTGGTGCATTATCCTCCTCGCAAGTTTCGAGCTCGGCCATTACCGCCAGACTATTGGCTAAATGAACGGCTGCCACCAAGTCCGGGTCAACTTCCGCGTTTTGGGGATCGTGGTGGTGAGCTATGCAGTCGATCAACGCCTCGGGTAAGCCCCATTGTGTAGCGAGTTCGCGGCCGACATCGCAGTGGTTGAAACCAAGCTTTTCCGTTTCAATGGAATGCACAACTAAACCATCGTTGTCATCAAGAGATTGGGATAGGCATTCGGCGCACTGCTTGCCCAACTGGTTGAACATCAGTAATTGCCCGATATCGTGGAGCAAGCCTGCAGTAAATGCTGCGTCGCGACGCTTTATCTTGCTGAGGCTGGCGAGTTTTCTGGCGATAACCGCACAGAATAAACTGTGACGCCAGAAGTCGTGGACTGTGATTAAAGTATTGTTAAGCCCGTTAAAAGAGCGGGCTGTATCAATACTCATAACCAATTCGTTGATCTGGCGAAGCCCAATTCGGGTGATAGCCTTGGCGACACTATTTATTTCCTGCGTGCCCCCCAGTGCCGCACTGTTAGACAGTCTCAGCAGGCCCGCGGTCAACGCTGGATCCGTCTCTATTGTTGCGGCGACATCGTTCAGGGAAACGTCGTCGTTTGCGAGAAGTTCGTTTACGCGAATCGCGACACTGGGAAAGGAAATCAAAGACTGGGTTTGGCTAACCAGATTGTGAGCATTCATAGCCACCTGTACCTCATTTGAGAGGAGTAAATTCTATGGTGTCGGGTTACACCAAACCGGAGCTTAAGAATCCCACTCGTCAAGGGTTTTACTCAATAGGTAGCATCACTTATGGGTGAAATAGATAGGCTGTGATCAACTAGCCAACATAGTCTATTACCCATAATGTCCGCGTTAGGAGTTAAGATGAATATCCTGGTAGTCGATGACAGTGCCGCCATGCGAAACATGATCGTTAGAACGTTGCGCCAAGCCGGATTCGGCGGCAACGATATAGAGCAGGCTGAGGATGGCGCTGTGGCTTTGGAGGCGATAAAGAAGGCTGTACCTGATTTGGTATTGGCCGATTGGAACATGCCTAATATGACGGGGATTGAGTTGCTCGAGGCGCTTAATGAAGAAGGTATAAAAACCAAGTTTGGTTTCATTACCACGGAAGCCACTGCAGATATGCGCGCAAAGGCGACAGAAGGTGGCGCTAAATTTCTTATATCTAAGCCGTTCTCAGTTGAGTCATTCGAGAAAGTGCTTGGCGCGATTATGTAGGAGTCAGCCATGAGTCAGCTGGTTAAACCCACGGCAGATGCGGTAGAAAAAATGCTAGAGATGCTGTTTGGCGATGGAACTGAGGTCGCGTCTGTGGATTCTGCATCAATTTCCGCTTCGGCAGCGGCGAAATATGTCAGCGACGAAGACGCACTAGTAGCACTCTGTGTCTGCGATGCGGCGTTCCTTGCATACTCAGGTGCTGCGTTGTCGATGATGCCTAAAGGCGGAGCAGAAGATATGATTGCCGATGGGGATTTTTCCAAAACTATTTTGGAAAACTTCTACGAGGTAATGAATATCTGTTCACGTTTAATTATGTCTGATACCTCTCTGCATATCCGGCTGGATACTACGGTTGTGGGAGATGCTGTTGCCGAAGCGCGCTCGGCATTATCTCCCTCTCAAAGTATCGCCTTTAAAATCTCCATTCCAAAGTACGGCGATGGTCAGCTCACTTTTGAGTTTTAAGACCTAATTTTTATAAGTGTAAGTTTTGCGATCTAGGGCCAACCAATGTGTTGGCCTTTGTTATTGTGTCTTGTAAGGATTGTCAGATAAGTACTTATTGGTAAGTGACATTCCTTATTCTTAGCGAAATAT
The DNA here is from genome assembly GCF_016132545.1 of Spongiibacter nanhainus. Classification (GTDB taxonomy): domain Bacteria; phylum Pseudomonadota; class Gammaproteobacteria; order Pseudomonadales; family Spongiibacteraceae; genus Spongiibacter; species Spongiibacter nanhainus. The sequence goes on along the minus strand of NZ_CP066167.1, from coordinate 3,453,691 downwards.
CACTATGGTGTACTGTTATCCCTATCACAAAATTGATGCAGGCGAATTATGGGCGAAGCTGTCCAGACACCGAGCGGTTCCGGGTTGAACTTTGATTTCTCCTCCGCGAATTTTGCTCAGCTTCGTGATCTTGTTTTTGAACACACTGGTATCTCACTCAGTGACGAGAAGAAACAGCTTGCCTATAGTCGATTCTCCAAGCGCCTGAGAGCCTTGGGGCTTTCCCGATTTGAAGATTACATCCAGCTTCTGGGGGAGTCCGACTCAGATGAGCTGCAGGATTTTATCAGCGCGATAACCACCAATTTCACCAGCTTCTTTCGAGAGTCCCATCACTTTGACTTCCTGGCACAGGAAGTAGCCCATCTCGGAAAAACCAATAAACGCATCCGTATTTGGTCAGCCGGCTGTTCCAGCGGTGAAGAGCCTTATTCCATGGCAGTTACCCTGCTGGACCGTGTACCGGAGTGCAGAAACTGGGATATCAAAATTCTGGCTTCCGATCTAGATCGCAAGATGGTTGAAACTGCCTCAAAGGGAGTCTACAGCCTGGAGCGCCTCAATGGCGTCGATGAGCGGATAAAAAAGACCTGGTTTATGAAAGGGCGGGGCGCAAACCAGGGAATGGTTAAAGTAAAACCGGAGTTGTCGTCATTGATTGAGTTTCGTCAGCTCAACCTTTTGCATTCCTGGCCGATGAAGGGTCCGTTCGACATTATTTTTTGCCGGAACGTCATTATCTACTTTGATAAGTCGGTTCAGGCGCAGTTGTTTAAACAATTTGCTCGGGTGTTAAAACCCGGCGGAAAAATGGTCATTGGCCATTCTGAGAACTTAGCAGGAGTGACCAACGACTTTAAACTTATCGGTAGAACAATCTACGAAAGGGTATGACTCAAACCCTGTTGAGGGCGAAGCCCTTGAATGACCTTAGTTGGAGATTCTCATGACTACAAAACGCAGCACCTCGACAGCATCCAAGCCTCGTGCGACCCGTCAGACTGCCAAGGCGTCGCCCGCCAGCACTAAGATGAAAGAGATGGAGAAAGAACTGGCCCGCTGGCGTACTGCCGTTGGCGGCGCGATGACGGCCATCATGATGGTGGACAGGGACTTGGTCGTTACTTATGCGAATGAGGCCACGCAGACCCTGTTGAAAAAACATGAAGCCGACCTTCAATCGATTTATCCCGAGTTTGATGCCGACAGCATTGTCGGTACTTGTATAGACTTCTTCCATGCCAAGCCGGAACACCAGCGCGGATTGCTGGCCGACCCTGCCAATTTGCCTCACTCTGCCGATATTCATGTTGGCCCATTAACCTTTAATATCAACGTCACAGCCCAGGTCGACGATCAAGGCGAGTATATTGGTAATACCTTGGAGTGGCTGGATGTCACTGAACAACGCAAGCACGAGACTAATGTAGCGCGCCTGCAGACGGCAGTAGATAGCGCGATGACCGCGATCATGATGATTGATCGTGACTTCAATGTTACCTATGTAAATGAAGCTACCAAGGCCCTGCTTGGAGGTCATCGGGAGGCATTGCAGTCGGTCTATCCGTCGTTTAATCCGGATGAGATTGTCGGTACCTGCATTGACATATTCCACAAAAATCCAGCGCACCAGCGGGCGATGCTGGCGGACCCAGCTAACCTACCTCACAGTGCCGATATCCATGTCGGTGAGCTGACCTTCAATATCAATGTCACAGCCCAAATCGATGCAAAGGGCAACTACGTCGGCAATACACTGGAATGGCTGGATGTGACCGCAGTTCGTGCTAAAGAGATTGAAGTCTCTCGCTTGCAGGCAGCTGTCGATGGCGCTGAAGCTAACCTGATGATGTGTGATGCCGATCTCAATATTACCTACGCCAATCCATCAGTGGTTGAGATGCTAAAGAACCGCGAGGAGGTACTGCGGGAGCGATTCCCAGGATTCAGTGCCGACAACCTTGTTGGACAATCCATCGATCAGTTCCACAAGCATCCTGCTCACCAGCGCGGTTTGCTCAGTAACGTAGCCGCATTGCCGGCCAAGGCGGAGATAAAAATTGCCGACTTGGAATTTGAGGTCAACGCAACGGCAGTGCTCGATGCCAAGGGCAATTACATGGGCAACATGGTTGAGTGGAAGGATATTACCGAGCAGAAAGACGCCGAGCGTCAAATTGCCGGTTTGATCGAGGCCGCTGCCAGCGGCGAGCTCGACCGCCGCTTGAATGCCGATCGCTACGAGGGCTTTATGCAGCGATTAGGCATCTCTATCAACGGTTTGATGGATGCCATTGTTGCAGAGCAAAATAATGCGGAACAGCAGATTCAGGAACTGGTGAACTCGGCGATAGGCGGCCAGCTCGAGAGCCGTATCGACGCAGATGCAACGGTAGGGTTCTTGAAGCGTCTCGCTGCAGGATTGAATCAGCTAATGGACGCCATTGCCGAGCCACTTGCCGAAAGCTCACGGGTTATGAGTGCGCTCTCTGACGGTGACCTGTTGCAAAGTATGGCGGGGCAATACCAGGGGCAGTTCGCTTCTATGCAGGACGATGTCAATCGCTCTGTCGATAATCTGAGAGAGATGGTCATACAAATTCGTGAGGCCGCAACAGGGATTCGTAACTCCGCCTCAGAAATTGCCCAAGGAAACCTGGACCTCTCTAACCGGACTGAAGCACAAGCTGCATCTCTGGAAGAAACCGCGTCCAGCGTTGAGGAGTTCACGGCTACTGTTAAACAAAATGCCGAAAATGCGGCCCAGGCAAACAATCTTGCTTCCAGTGCCCGGGGCCAGGCAGAGAAAGGCGGTGATGTTGTCGGTCGAGCGGTCAGTGCGATGCGGGAAATCAACGCATCTTCGAAACGCATCTCTGACATTATCGGTGTGATAGACGAAATCGCCTTCCAAACCAATTTGCTGGCACTTAATGCAGCCGTTGAGGCAGCCAGAGCAGGCGAACAGGGCCGCGGCTTCGCCGTGGTGGCCTCGGAAGTTCGTAACCTGGCCCAGCGTAGTGCAGAAGCTGCGAAAGAGATCAAAACCCTTATCAACGATAGTCAGGAAAAAGTTGAAGAGGGATCGCGTCTGATTGACGAGTCTGGCAGCACGCTAGAGGAAATTGTCGCCGGCGTGAAGAAAGTGTCCGATATCATTGCCGAGATCGCCCTGGCCAGTCAGGAGCAGGCATCTGGTATCGAGCAGGTAAACAAAGCGGTGTCCGAGATGGATAAGGTCACGCAGGAAAATGCAGCACTGGTCGAACAAGCTGCCGCGGCCAGCCAGTCGATGGATACCTTGTCGAAAGGCCTGACCGAACGGATGACATTCTTCAAAACGGGTGATGATGCGGTCAATGAACCGGAGTCTCAACACGCGGCTTCGCAGGGCAAAGAACAATCCCTGCGCGCAGTACCTTCACGGCAGGCTCCAGCTCCCGCGCCCCGTAAAAAAGCGGCAGGTGGAAATGACCACGGCACTGACGAGTGGGAGGAATTCTAAGCGCTCCCAGGGGAGAATAGGTGTAGGGAAATGATAGAGGTAAATCATGCCTGAACAAAATAGACGGATACGTGTGCTAGTGGTCGACGATTCAGTATTAATGCGACATGTACTGAGCGAGATTCTAAACTCGGATCCGGATATTGAAGTTGTTGGCGTGGCGTCTGATCCCTACATCGCTCGTCAGAAAATTAAGCAGCTCAATCCAGATGTCCTTACCCTGGACGTAGAGATGCCCAAAATGGATGGGCTGCAGTTTTTGCGCAACCTGATGCGCTTAAGACCCATGCCGGTAGTGATGATATCGTCGTTGACCCAGCAAGGGGCCAGCGTGACTTTGGAAGCGCTGGAGCTCGGAGCGGTCGACTTTATAAGCAAGCCCGAGATCGACATCGCCGAGAAGCTAAAGGACTACGCCGAGCAAATTATCGAGAAAGTGAAAACAGCCAGTGTCGCGCAAGTCGCGCAATTGAGCGATGCACAAGCTAAGGCAATTACCTCTCGCAAACCGGTGGTCCAAACCGGCGGTGAACAACTCAGTTTTAAAACCACCGATCAAGTTATCGCGATCGGCGCCTCGACCGGCGGCACTGAAGCAATACGAGAAGTGTTGGAAAACCTCCCCGCAGATACCCCCGGTATCGTTATCGTTCAGCATATTCCGGGCATGTTTAGTGGGCCATTTGCTGCTCGCATGAATGGGGTTAGTCAAATGGAAGTGTGTGAGGCCCGTCACGATCAACGGGTGATGCATGGTCACGTCTATATCGCTCCGGGTGATCAACATCTAAGTTTGCGGCGGGACGGCGCGCGCTATTACTGCAAGCTTAGCGACGCGGAGCCCGTCAATCGCCACAGACCTTCTGTAGACGTGTTGATGCACTCTGTGGCCCAACAGGTCGGAAAAAATGCCATCGGCGTTATGCTGACAGGCATGGGCAAGGATGGTGCGGAAGGTATGCTGGCAATGCGCAATGCCGGAGCTGCGACCCTGGTTCAGGACGAGGCAAGCTCGGTAGTGTGGGGGATGCCCGGTGCAGCAGCAAAACTTGGGGCGGCTGGAGAAGTGCTTCCTTTGACCAAAATAGCTGGGCGGATAACGGAACTCTATGCCGCTATGAGACCGTCTGCGAAAACCGCCTGATTACCTCTATCTCAAAGTCTTATCAAAAAACAGGGTGTGCCGCCTGATTTACAGGCGGGCGGCAGTGCGGCGCCCCTGGCGCAAAATGGCATGACCCTGCTCAATGGCATGGCCGATATCCTGGGATAGACGCTCCCGGTCTCCGGCTGTCATATTCATCCTTACGTCCAGTGCGTGCCGCAAGTACCGCGGTGGCAGGGCATTGAGGGTCAGGCAGAATAAATCCTGTACATAGTCATTGTCGTATTGCTGGGCGATGCCCCGGTTCGAGAATTCCTCCTCGACCATGGGCTCCATAAAATTGTGTACTTCTTCTGATAAAAACATTGCTCAAAGCCCCATGAATTCCATGTGCTGTTGAGTCTGTCCTGTTGTTTGCCGCTGTGCTATACGGTAAAACCGAAAAACTGCGACTATCGTAAGTCAGTGTTAGAGTACAGGCCGGATTGCAGAGTCGTGACTCATCGGCCCGATGCATAGTGGAGTGGAAACTAATGATTGTGTCTTTTCGTCGGTTAGGGGCCATGCCTGTGAGGCTTGGGGCTATATCTTCCAGGCTTGGGGCCTTATTACTACTAGTGATGTCACTGTGCCCCTTGGCGTATGCGGATGGCGCCTCATATCGTCAGGTGGAACACAACCGCTATGCTGGTGGCCAACCCAGCTCAGATGATCTCAAGGCTCTGAAGGAGCAGGGCGTACGCCATATTATTAATTTGCGCACTCCTGGTGAGGTGGCTGGCGGAATTGAGGGCAAGGGGCGAGCTGACGGTATGACCTACCACCACATTCCCGTGGCCGGAGCTGCCGGTGTGACCGTGGAGAACGCGACGCGTCTTGATGCCCTGCTGGCTGAGATCGGTGATGAACCGGTGCTGTTGCACTGCGCCAGTGGTAACCGGGTGGGCGCCTTGATTGCGTTGCGAGCTGGCTTGGCGGGCAGTGATCCGGAAGAGGCATTGCAGCAAGGTCGAGAGTGGGGCTTGACCAGTTTGGAGGGTGTGGTCAGGCAGCGTCTTGAAAGACTGCCGGGTGAATAACAACAGTATCAAGCGGGTAGCAGGTCGGCGCCACTAAGTCGTGTCACCAGCTGTTGCATAAGCTGCTCGCCATCGTCGTCGCTTTGCCCCTTCAGGGCGCTGTCGCTGCGAGCGGCCAGTTGCAGTAACTCGGCTAGCTGCCGACGCTTGAGTCGTTTCAGCGCTTGTTTATAAAGCGCTTTCTTTTTGTCCCATACCCTTGCGCCATCCAGAACCCGATCAATACCGTGGCCGTTGGCCAGCTGCTCGGCGCAGTTGTAGAGTTTACGCAGCTCGGCACTGACGGCCCCCAGCATGGCGATTTGCTCGCTGCCTTCTGCCATCAGGCTTTGCAGTATTCGCAGAGTTTGAGGAGTGTTGCCACTCAGGGCTGTGTCGATCAGTTTAAAAACGTCGTAACGGGCGCTGCTGGTGACAGCGGCGGCCACTGTCTCGGCGTCGATGGCGCGCTCGCCCATCAACACTTTAAGTTTTTGAATTTCCTGATCGGCGGCCAGCAGGTTGCCCTCGACCCGGTCGGCAAGAAGCTCAGCGGCTTCGCGATCCGCGTTTAATCCTGCGGCATTAAGGCGCTGGCCAATCCACTGGCCCAGTTGGCGGCGTTCCACCGGCCAAATTTGCAGGACGGCGCCGTGCTCCTCAAGCGCCTTTACCCATTTGGCGTTCATGCTACGTTTGTCCAGTCGGCCACAGCTGACTAGCAATATATTGCTGCCATCGGCGTGGCCCAGGTAGTCCTGCAGGGCTGCCGATGACTTTTGGTCCATTTTGCCACTGCCCAGGCGTAGCTCAATAAGCTTGCGATCGCCAAACAGCGACAGGGATTGCCCGGCGTCCAAGAGTTGCGACCAGTCGAAGTGGCGGTCGACCTCAAGAACATCTCTCTCAAGGATACCCGCCTGGCGACAGGCGCTGCGGATTTGATCGGCGGCCTCCTGGCACAGCAGCAATTCGTCACCAGTGATGAGGTAGGCTGGCAGCAGGGTCTTGCTGAGATGGCTGTCCAATTGATCAGGCCGAAGGCGCATCAGTGGGCCTCGCCGTTATCCCGGGTCCAGTATTCCACCTGCTGGGCCAGTCGCACACCCAGCTGTTCACGCATTTCGGCGCGGACAATATCGGTCTCCGTCTGTTCACCCACCGGGTTGTCGGGGTCGTTGACGATAATCCGCCGCTGCTCCAGAGTGATGGGGCCGCGCTTGAACTTGCCGTCCGGACTGCGCAGTGCCAAGCGGGCTCGCTCAAACAGGGCGTATTCAGCGTCCCGGGCTTCGCGATCCAAAGCGATACTGCGGCGTTCCTTGCGCAGTAATGTCACTTCCACAATCAGCTTGGCCTTAGTCCTGCGCTGGGTAGTATCTACGCCATTAATTTCCAGCTGCCGCTGCAATGCTTGGCTCAGGATCTGACTTTCACGGTCAGCGGCGATATACAGTGGCTGGTAATGGGCCGCTACACCATAGCTACTGCCGCGCAGGGCGAAGCCGCAGCCACTGAGAGCCAGTGTCAGCAGTGCGAATGCGATGGCGAGCCACTTAGTTTGCAACGATATTCACCAATTTATTGGGCACGACGATTTCTTTGCGAATGGTCAGGCCGTCGATAAATTTCTGCACATTGGCGTGACCCTTAGCGGTAGCTTTGATGCTATCGGCGTCGGCATCGGCGGCGACATTGATTTTTGCCCGCACCTTGCCGTTAACCTGTACCACCATCTCTATAGAATCCCGCACCATCGCCTGCTCGTCGGCTTCTGGCCAGGCGCTGTCGATGAGCGGCTCACTGTGGCCCAGCTGCTGCCACAGTTCGTGGCTGATATGCGGCACGATAGGGCCTAGCAGTCGCACAGCGGCTTCGATGGCCTCGCGCTCTACCGCCAGGCACTGCTCGCCTTGGCGCTCGAAACGGGAGACGTCGTTGATCAACTCCATGACTGCGGCGATAGCGGTGTTGAAGGTCAGCCGACGGCCGAAGTCGTCGCTGACTTTGGCAATGGTCTCGTGGGTTTTGCGGCGCAATTCTTTTTGTGCGTCATTGAGTTGGCTAACATCCAGTGCCGGCGGCGTGCCGGCGTCCAAGTGAGTCGCCACCAGCTTCCACAGGCGCTTGAGAAAACGGTGAGAGCCTTCCACAGCGCTGTCCGACCACTCCAGGCTCTGCTCTGGCGGGGCGGCGAACATAATAAACAGTCGCACGGTATCGGCGCCGTACTGGTCGATCATCGCCTGCGGGTCGACGGTATTGCCCTTGGATTTGGACATCTTGGCGCCATCTTTCAGCACCATGCCCTGACAAAGCAGTTGTTTAAAAGGCTCGTCGGAGTTGAGTAGCCCTTCGTCCCGCATCAGTTTGTGGAAGAAACGAGCATATAACAGGTGCAGTATGGCGTGCTCGATGCCGCCAACGTATTGATCCACTGGCAGCCAGTAGTTGGCCTGCTCCGGGTCCAGCATACCTTGATCAAAGTCGGGACAGGTGAAGCGGGCGTAGTACCAGCTCGATTCCATAAAGGTATCGAAGGTGTCGGTCTCCCGCTCAACGGCCTCGCCGTTTAGCGCGTCTTTGCGCCACTCGGGATCGGCCTTGATCGGAGACTGTACGCCGTCCATCTGCACGTCTTCCGGCAACAGGATAGGCAGTTTGTCGGCCGGCACTGGAATCTCGCCGCCCTCGGGCAGGTTGAAGATAGGAATTGGCGCGCCCCAGTAGCGCTGACGGGATACGCCCCAATCCCGCAGTCGGTAATTGGTGGTGACCCGGCCTTTGTCGCGCTCGACCAGAGCGTTAGCGATGGCATCAAAGGCGCTTTCAAAGTCCAGACCGTTGAAGGTGGCAAACTCTCCCTCGGCGTTAACCAGCTTGCCCTTCTCGGTGAAGGCTTCGCTGTCCAGGTCGATGTCCTCGCCGTTGGCGGGGGCGATCACCTGTTTGATAGTCAGCTGATATTTCTGGGCAAACTCGTAGTCGCGCTGATCGTGGGCGGGGACCGCCATCACCGCGCCGGTGCCGTAGTCCATCAGTACATAGTTGGCGATCCATACCGGCACACGCTCGCCGGTTAAGGGGTGAATTGCGTCCACGCCTGCAGCCATGCCGCGTTTTTCCATGGTGGCCATATCGGCTTCGGCCACGGAGCTGTTGCGACACTCGTCGATGAAGGCTGCCAGCTCGGCGTTATTCTTAGCCAGTTGCAAACTTATGGGGTGCTCCGCCGCCAGGCTGACATAGGTCACGCCCAACAGGGTATCGGGGCGGGTGGTATAGACCTCAAAGTGATCGTGCTCGGCAACGCCCTCGGCCAGGTCAAAGCGCATCTGCACGCCCTGTGAGCGGCCGATCCAGTTGCGCTGCATGGTTTTGACCTGCTCTGGCCAACCCTCGAGACTGTCCAGATCGTCAAGCAGCTGCTCGGCATAGTCGGTGATTTTGATAAACCACTGGGGGATTTCTTTGCGTTGAACCGGGGTGTCACAGCGCCAACAGCCCCCGTCAATGACCTGCTCGTTGGCCAACACAGTTTCGTCGTGGGGGCACCAGTTTACGGCCGAGGTTTTTTTGTACACCAAGCCTTTTTCGTACAGGCGGGTGAAGAACCACTGTTCCCAGCGGTAGTAGTCGGGCTTGCAGGTGGCCAGCTCACGATTCCAGTCGTAGCCAAAACCGAGACGCTTTAATTGGCCCCGCATGTAATCGATATTCTCGCTGGTCCAGGCGGCTGGCGCGCTGTTGTTTTTGACGGCGGCGTTTTCGGCAGGCAGGCCAAAGGCATCCCAGCCCATGGGCTGCAGGACATTTTTACCCAGCATGCGCTGGTAGCGGGAGATCACATCACCGATGCTGTAGTTGCGGACGTGGCCCATGTGCAACTTGCCGCTGGGGTAGGGGAACATTGACAGGCAGTAGTACTTCTCCCGGCTGGGGTCGGCGCTGACGGCAAAGCTGTCGTTTTGCTGCCAATACTGTTGAGCGCGGGCTTCGATGTCTCCGGGGACGTATTGTGGGTCCATGTTGCGATTGGTCTCAATTCTGAATGCTGATTGGGTAAAAATGTCTATGTGGCAGCTAGCGCCTATCGGCGGCGCCATCGGTGTAGGCCATGACTATAGACAGCAGCCGGGTAGTTTAGCAGTTTGCCCAGGGGGGCGCCTATCGGCGCCGGTGGGAGAGGGCGGCAATAATCACTATTGCTGCGCACAGCAGCACGATTGGCAGCGAGCGCCAACGGGCAAAGGGTGTCAGCCCCTGGCGGGCGTGGACTTCCCCTTGCATGACTCCCGGCTCAAAGGCCGGCAGTCGCTGGCGGATTTGCCCGTGGTGATCGACGAAGGCGGTAATGCCGGTATTGGTCACTCGCAGCAGTTCCCGGCCATTTTCCAGGGCTCGCATCTGCGCCATCTGCATGTGCTGGTGAGGACCCTTGGTGTCACCGAACCAGGCGTCATTGGAGACAGTAAACAGCACATCGGCCTGAGCCGCCCCCTCGGCCACCAGGTCGGGATAGACAATCTCATAGCAGATTGCGGAGGCGAAGGCCCAGCCGCCGGCTTGCAGGGGTGGTTGATGATCCGCTCCCCGGCTGAAACTGGACATGGGCAAATCAAAAAAGCGGATCAAGCCGCGGATCAGACTGGCCAGCGGCACATATTCTCCAAAGGGCACCAGCCGTTGCTTGTGGTAGACCCCCTCACCACCAGTCACCACCAGAGTTGAGTTGTACATCGCCTCACCATCCCGGGTAGGAACGCCGGTAATCAGGGCCGTGTTGTGGTCCTGGGCCTGCTCGCGGATATAGTCAAAGAAGGGCGCAGCCTGGTGGTAGAGCGCCGGCACGGCGGCCTCCGGCCAGATCACCAGATCGACCTCTGGCCACAGTGGCGCCGAGGCTTTGTCGAGCTTGTCCAGGGTGTCCCAGTACTCGGTATAGGCCCATTTTTTATCCTGGGCGATATTGGGTTGCACGGCGCCAACTTGCAGGGTGCCTTTGGGGCTGGCGCTGGTCCAGGACAGCTGCCCCAGCGAGTAGCCCAGCAGTGCCAGCGCCAAGACGGCGACCGCGGGCAGTGCGCGTTGGCGGCGGCTATGGCTGGGCCAAACCAGCTCTGCTAGGGCGGCGCCTGCCAGCGCTACCCAAAAACTCAGCCCCAATACACCGGTCACCGGTGCCCAGCCCGACAGCGCTGTATCCAGGTGGGCGTAGCCCAAATAGAGCCAGGGAAAACCAGTAAGAAACCAGCCTCGGAACCATTCAGTCAGCACCCACAGGGCGGCAAAGCCCAGCACCGAGCCGGCGCGCCCGCCGCGAATCCAGCGGCAGTAAAGGTAGCCAAACAGTCCGGGAATTAAGCCAAGGGCAATGCAAAAGGCGCCGGTCATGATGGTGGATAGCCAGGCCGAAGTGCCGCCGTACACGTGCATAGCCACGTATATCCAGGATACTCCAAAGCCAAAGCTGACCGAGCCAAACAGCCAGGCCAGCAAAAAACCCCGGCCGGGGCTCGCCTGTCGCAGTGCTATCGCCAAGCCGGCCATGGCGGCGATGCCCAGCCACCAGTGGTGGAAGGGAGCAAGGGAAAAAGGCAGGGCTGCCCCCGCCAGGGCAGCAATCAGCGCGTTCATATCCGAGCCTGGTTAAAAAGTACCGTAGTTTACCCACCGCTGCTCGACGCGACTAGCACGGCGAGATGACAGAGCCCTCAGCGCAAGATAGAGCTCTGCGCAAGAAGCCCTTAGCGTTTCTTAGCAGAGCCCTCAGCGCCATGTGAAGCCGTCAGCGCCATGTGAAGCCCTCAGCGTCTTTTTAACACAGCCCTCAGCGTCCTTTTGAAAAAGGAATCAAGCGGACTCCCGGTCTTCGCTACTGGCAATCAGATACTCGGGGCGCGGGGTTTTTTGCGGATAGCGATCGGTCAGGGGTTCGGGCACGCCGCGTTCGTCAATCAGATAAACATGGCGGCGCTGTAGAGCCCTGGCTTCCTTGACCCCGCAGGAGTGAGCGATCACCCCGACCTCGTGCATCAGGTTGTGGGCGTAGTGGGCCACGCGTTTGGCTTTGTCCTTCGGCACCAGTCCGCGCTGTAACTCCGGGTCGTGGGTCGTGACGCCGGTGGGGCAGGTGTTTTTATTGCACTGCAGTGCCTGGATACAGCCCAACGCAAACATAAAGCCCCGGGCGCTGACCACAAAGTCGGCACCCACACACAGGGCCCAGGCCGCCTCGGCGGGGTTGATCATTTTGCCCGATGCGATCACTCGGATACGTCCCCGCAGGTTGTACTCGTCCAGCTTGTCCACCACCAGCGGCAGGCTGCGGCGCAAGGGTAAGCCGACATAGTCCATCAGACTCTGCGGCGCCGCGCCGGTACCGCCGTCGGCGCTGTCGATGGTTATAAAGTCCGGGGCGTAGGCCAAGCCGCGGCGATGAACGGCTGTCAGTAAGTCGTCCAGCCAGTCGATCTCGCCAATCACCGCTTTGAAGCCCACCGGCTTTCCGGTGACTTCCCGCACCCGGGCCAGGGTCTCCAGCAGGTCGTCGACGTCGTGGATATCGGGGTGGCGGTTGGGGCTGATGGAATCCTGGCCGATGGGAATGCCGCGAATTTTGGCAACCTCCTCGGTGACTTTACCCCCGGGCAGAATTCCCCCCTTGCCGGGTTTGGCACCCTGGCTGAGCTTGATTTCGAACATGCGTACCTGGTCGTGGCTGGCAATCTCCCGCAGCCGCTCGTCGCTCAGGTGGCCGTCGCTGTCCCTCACGCCGTACTTGGCGGTACCAATTTGAAACACGATGTCGCAGCCGCCCTCCAAGTGATAGGGCGACAGGCCCCCCTCCCCGGTATTGAGCCAAATCCCTGCCTCTTTGGCCCCAGCGGAGAGTGCGCGCACGGCGGGCTTGGAGATGGCGCCATAGCTCATCCCCGAGATGTGGAAGATCGCGGAGCTGCTGTAGGGCTGGCGGGCATAGCCCTCGCCGACTGTCACTGAATGGGTGGGCACCGCGTCGGCGCTGAGAGTGGGGAACACGCAGTTCATAAACAGCACTTCATTGCTTTGATTTAGCGGCCGGGTAGAGCCAAAGGCAATGGTGTTATCGAGGTTTTTAGCCGCTCGGTATACCCAGGAGCGCTGGGCACGATTGAAGGGCAACTCCTCCCGGTCCATGGCAAAAAAGTACTGGCGAAAGAATTCGCCAAGGTGCTCAAAAAAATAGCGAAAGCGGCCAATCACCGGGTAGTTTCGGCGGATGGCGTGTTGGGTTTGGGTGATGTCCCGATAGTAAAATACCGCGATGGTGATGACCGCAGCGACGACCAGCAGCAGAAAGCCCAGTGCACTGTATTCAATTATCCAACCGGCAATGCGATCCAATGTTGTGAGCAACTCGGAATCCACGTTGTTCTCCCCCTGTTATTCGCCGAAGCCGTCATTACACAACTGATTGGCAAGCCTTGCCAAGTCTGGTTGCTTCAGGGGAAGTGGCCGTTGGGCCGACTAATCCAGTTGGTAGTGCAGCCGAATGCCATACTCCCTGGGGTCGCCGACAAAGGCGGCGTTGATGCCCAGTGACTCACTGACAAAGCGGTCGGTGACGTAGAATTTATCGGTCAGGTTTTGGCCGTAAAGTTCAACACCAAGCTGTTCGCCCTGCCAGCCGGCCCGGGCGCCAAACAGGTCCCGGGCGTCGGCACGCAAGCTAGGGGTATTTTCCCGTTCGGTGAAGCTGCCGCCGGTGCGGCTCCAGCTGGCGTCGGCAAAGAAGCCGGTGCTGTGCTGGTAGCGTAGGGTGAAATTGGCGGTGGCCAGTGGGGCGTTGGGAAAGCGCTTGCCGTCGAAGCTGACCTCGTCGTCTTGGTAGTCGGTGAATTCGGTTTCGGTATAGCCGACGCCGCCAAACACGCTAAAGCCAAGACCCAGGTCACCGGAAAACTCCAGCTCGGCCCCTTGGGCCTGTGCCTCTCCGGCGTTGTCGGTGCGGAAGTTAGAGGCGTCGACCCGCACGCCCACCTGCATATCCTGATAGTCGATGCGAAACAGTGCGGCCTGCACATACCAGCTATGGTGGCTGAATTTTAGCCCGAGTTCGTAGTTGTCGGTGTACTCGGGGTCGTAGGTGGGAGAGTTACCGTCGCTGACAAAGTCCACGGAGCCGGCCCGGTAGCCTTGGGTAAAGCTGACAAAGCTGCTCAGGCTGTCGCTGATGTCGTAACTCAAGGCCAGCTTGGGCAGCAGTACGGTGTCACCGCTGGGGGCAGAGGTATCGTCATCTAATACCGCGGCCAGCAGCGGTCCGACATCCCCGGGTAGTGGTGTACCGGTGATGGGGTCCACGGCTTGGGCGCCGGTGACCATAAAGGCGCTGCGGTTGTCGGCCTCGTTCTCTTCGTAGCGCAGCCCCAGGGTCAGGGTGAAGCGGCTGTCCAGATCGATATCGGCCTCGCTGTATAGGGCGCGGGTATCGGCGCTGCGATCGGCGGCTAGGTCGGCATCGGCTTTGACCTCCAGTCCCGATAGGCTGTAGTTAACCCCGCGATTGGCGGAGGTGCCCATTAAGTCGTCCTCGCTGTAGTAGGCGCCCAGCACCGCCCGCAGTCGTTCAGTGCTGATATTCAGGCGCAATTCCAGGGCCTGGTTTTCCTTGGTGGTGATGTTGGTAAATTGCCCCCGATCCTCGGCGGAGACGTCGTAGTCGCCGCGCCGGGCGCTGTTACTCTCGCTCTGACTGGCGATCAGCTCCACGTCGAGTGCATCGCTTAAAGTCAGAATTTGCCGCAAAACAAACAGCTCACTGTCGTCGTCGTAAAAGCCGTTCACGTTGTCGGTGGAGCGGCGCCGCTCGGCATTGGCGGGGGGAAGGTACTCGGTGCCTTCCCGGAGCTTGGTGTCCTGCCAGGTCAGTTCCAGGCTGTACCAGTCGTTGCCCTGCCAGCCCAGTTTAAAGCGGTTGAGGTAGCGTTTGCGGGCTTGCCATTCATCGTCGTCGAGGGTGGTGTTGGTGACTTCGCCATCGGTCTGATTGGTCTCGCCAGCATAGCGGAACGCCACACCGTCAATAAGCGGGCCGCCCACTGCGATACCGGCCTCCTGACCGCTATAGTTGGCCGCGCCCAGTTTGGCCGAGCCGCTGTAGCCTTGGTAGTCCAGCGCCCGGCTCTTAAGCACAATGGCGCCGGCCAGGGAACCAGGGCCAAAGGCGGTGGATTGTGGGCCCCGATAAAACTCTACCTGCTCGACATCCCAGGTGTTGCCGGCGCCCCGGCCGGGCTGCCGGGCGCCATCGATAAACACACTGACGGTGGGACGCCCGGTGCCGCCGGGGCCGATGCCCTCGTTGGAAATACCCCGCACCGAGAATTTGTCCTCTTTGGCGGCGCTGACGTTAGGGGTGCGCAGCAGCAGGTCATAGAGGTCGCGGATATTTTGTGCATCCAATCGCGCTTCTGGCACCACGCTAATACTGGATACGGTATCCAGGGTCTGGCGGCGTAAGGGGTCGCCAAATACCACCATTTCCTCCAGGCGTTGGGGCCGATCGGTGCCCTCTCCTTGTGCGGCAGGTTGCGCTACTAGGCCGGGGGCGGTCAGCGCTAGAGACAAAGCGGTGACGTAAGGAGGGCTCCAATACAGGCGTGGCATTTCGGTTCCGTGGGCAAAGTCGTTGGGTAGGTGCGGCTTCTCAGTACCGCTTATTTGTATAGCGTAATACAAATAAGAGTGCTTTGCATTACTATAAATTAACGGTAGGCCCGTAGCAGGATGTTTCGCGGTGTTAACGTCGGAGGGCAGAATTCCTCTATATCACAGTTGAATCCGTGCTCCTCTAAAAATAGCGCCGCATCCAGTACGCAGCGAAGCTCCAGGGCCCGGCGGAAAGCCATGGCGGCCAGCTCCAGGCGTTCGGTGCGGGCCAGTAAATGCCAGCCCGCCTCTTCGTGGCGCCGGTCAACAGGGGGAAGAGGCAGCCCAGCTTGCCGGGCCAGGCTGCGACTAAAGGTCACGAAATCGGTTTTGGCCACGGGTTGCGGCAGGCCGGGAAGGTGATCGGGAAGATTGTTGCCACTGTCGCTCAGGGCTTGGCGAAAGCCCAGCTGCCAAGCTTGCAGGGTTCGTCGAGCCAGCTGCTCTCCCCGCCGTGCCGTGGCAGTTTGGCGAACGGCGAGTCGTAGATCCTCTCGCCGGAGCTCCAGCGGGGAGTGTTTTAGGGTGTCGGACAAAGTAACCCAGTTCTCAATAAAACGGTGGTAGCAACAGGGACTGAGGCTCAGTTGCGCGGCCTGGCTGAGCACTGCCTGTTGCAGCAACCGGTGGTGAAGGCCACCACAAGCATGCAGCGCGGCCAAGTGCTGCCCCGCATGCAGATGTTGATCGACGCTGCCCGATAGTACATCGCATTGAACCAATCGGGCCTTGGGAGGGAGACGGCGATTACCGGCATGGACCAGACGCGGATCGATTTCCAGCCCTACAGCCGGAGCATTTAAGTGCTGATGGAGGGCGCCGGTGAGGTAGCCTTTGCCGGCGCACCAGTCCACCACCGCCGTGCCTGAGGAGGCAGCCGTAGCGGGCAGAGCGCGGCAAAATGCGCGAATCTGCTGCCATTTTCGCCCGGGAATCCCGGATGGCGGCTCCTGCTCCTGAAGCGTGTCCTGTCTCGGCAGTGCGATGTGCTGAAGTAGCGGCACACTGTCTGCCAAAACTGGCGTCAGGTAGTGCAACAGCGCGCGGTCATCAGCGGCAAGCGACGCCACTTCTGCGTCGCTAAGCGCCAGTAAGTGTTCGGCAAGCCCTGGATAATGGTCCTGCCAATAGGGCTCGGCCCGCTTGTGGTAGGCCGGTAATTGCCACAGTGAGCGATGCCGCCACAGCAGGGTGTCGATGTCGAGTGCGCGTTGTTTCACCTGGGGCCTGTTACCACTAATTGCATTGCGCCTGCTGGGGATCATTTTTGCCTCCAGCTAGGCGGAGGAAGCGCAGTTTGGTCATTCCAAATAAGCGACCGACAACAACGCTGGGGGCAAAAATGGCCCCAGCCCTTTGGGTTGTGGCTAAAAATCCACCACTCGTCGTTGTTCGTCGTTCATTTGGGATAACCAAACATCTCTCCTCACGCCTTGATTGGCGAATTTTTAGTCACAACAGATCCAATGAAATTAGTGGTAACAGGCCCTCGAGTATTATCCCGCTTGGGACTGGCTTTTGCGACTGCTAACAGCGGCAGACTGTCGGCGCGGGTTTAGGCCGATTGGGCGAGGTCGTGGCCGCGTTCTTCGAGGTACTCTCTGAAGTGCTGGCAAAGGGCGTGGCAATCTGACTCAAAGCGGTCTTTTAATTCACTGGTGAGCTCAGTGTTGCCGTCTTTGGCTGCGGCCTCAAGTTTCAGTGCAGTATCCCGCAGGCGCAATGCCTGGAGTTGGCCCGCACTTCCCTTCACAGCGTGGGCGAGATCGCCGACTCTGTCCAGGTCCTGCTCTTTCCAGGCATCATCAAGATCGCTCAGTTGTTTTTGTACGTGGTCGCAGAACAGTTGCAGTAGTTTATTTAGGGTTTTTTGCTGGCCCATAACGCCATCCCGAGCCTGCTCTTCGCACCATATAGCCAGTGTTTGCTGAGGTGGCTGCATGCCCGTTGTGGATTGTAGATCCGCATCTTTCGAGCCCGAGCTATAGGACTGCGGCATTAGCAGCTCTGAAGTGGTCTGCTGGGACTTTTCTTGCTGAGGCTCTGCTTGTTGAGGTTGGACAGGCAATTCCAACCACTGCTGCAGCTTGGCAAACAAGCTATCACTCTCTATGGGCTTGCTCAGGTAATCATCCATACCGCAGGCCGTGCATTTTTCGCGATCGCCGGGCATTGCATTGGCTGTCAGCGCGATGATGGGGGTGCGCTGGTAACTTTCTCCACCGCCGCCTTTGCGGATCTGGCGGGTGGTTTCATAGCCGTCCATGCGGGGCATTTGGCAGTCCATAAGAATCAAATCGAAGCCGCTTGGGGCGGGTGAAGCATTGAGTGCGTGTAGCGCCTCCAGGCCGTCGCTGGCGGTTTCCACTGTGATGCCGTGCTCCTCGAGCAGACATTTGACCACCTCCTGATTGACCGCATTGTCTTCCACCAGTAGAACCTTGCGCTGCACTTTGCTTGTCTGGTTGGCACTGGCGCCGGTGGGTCGAGCGGTATCGCGGCTGGGCAGATTGTTGCGTTTTAACGACAGCGCCTCACGCAGTGCGGCGGTGGTCAAGGGTTTGGCAAACCAGGCGTCGAAGCCGAGTTCGCTAAGGTGCTGGTTGGCGCCGTGACTGTTCTGTGAGCCCAGCAGCACCATGGGCACGGCGTCGAAACGAGACTCTTGGCGCAGGAAGTGAACCAGCTCGGTGCCATCCAGTCCTGGCATGTGGCGATCAATGATGGCGAGGTCAAAGGGCGGGGTGTTGCCCTCGGCCTTGTTGAGTCTTTCGCACAGTGACAAGGCATGCTCTGCGCTTTCGGCCTCGATCATGGTGGCGCCCCAGTGCTCCAGTTGGTGTCTGCAAGCGCTGCGCAGTGAACGGTTGTTGTCCACCAGGAGCACACGGCGACCTGCATAATCAGGGAGGCTCTCGTTGCGGGGGTGATGGGCGCGACGGTAGGGCAGGGAGAAGCTAAAGTTACTGCCCTCTCCCACCACGCTGTGGGCGCGGATGTCGCCACCCATCAGTTCACAGAGTTTTTTGCAGATAGACAAGCCGAGCCCTGATCCACCGTATTTGCGGGTGGTGCTGGCATCGATCTGGGTAAAGGTGTTGAACAGGTTGGGTAGGTCGGATTCGGCTATGCCGATCCCCGTATCGCTGACTGAGCAGTGCAGGCGCCAGCCATCGTTGGCAGGGCTCAGTGCCGCGCGAATAACGATCTCGCCGTTATCGGTAAATTTAATGGCATTACCCAGCAGGTTGATAATGATTTGGCGAAGTCGCGCCGGGTCGCCACACACGGTGTGATTGTCGAGGTCTGTGAGATCCAGTACCAGTTCCAGGCCTTTTTCCTGGGCGCGCAGGGCGAGGCTTTCCGACAGCTCCTCGACCAGTTCCCGTACATTGAAATCGATCTCTTCCAGAGCCAGTTTGCCGGCATCTACCCGGGAGAAGTCCAATACGTCGTCGATCAGAGCCAGCAGCGAGCGGGCACTGTTTTTAGCGATGGACACTTTGCGTTCTTGATCGTAGTCGAGGTGGCTGTTTTCCAATAGGCTGAGCATGCCCAGTACGCCGTTCATTGGCGTGCGAATTTCGTGGCTCATGGTGGCCAGGAAGGCACTTTTGGCCTGGGCGGCGTTCTCGGCATTGTCCCGAGCAGCAGTCAGCTCTTTTTCAATGCGCTTACGCTCATCGATATCCTGGATCGATCCATAAAGGCGGGTACAGGTACCGTTTTTAAACTCGGCCTGACCGGTGAGCTGAATCCACAGTGTTTTGCCACTGGAGGCAATGGCTCGAACCTCTTCGCGGATAGGTTGGCCGGTTTCAATGCAGTTCGCCAGGGCTGCAGATATTTGCAGTCGGTCGGCATCGTTCTTTAATAGCGACAGCATGCTGTCGTTATCCAGAGAGAAGCTGTCGTCGACTTCGAAGATCTTTCTGATCATGTCGGACCAAATGTAATGCCCGCTACTAAGGTCCAGTTCCCAGGCGCCAATGCGAACCTGTTCTGACATCGACTCCAGCATCTCCTGGTGCCGCACCAGAGCACTTTGTGCCGAGCGTCGTTCCGAGATGTCCTCAATAATCGACCAAATAAGTTGGCGTCCGCGATGATCTTGAATCAGGATGCCGTTGAGCAATACTGAGAAACGGCTGCCATCCTTGCGGATGTATTCTTTTTCGTAGGGGCCGTAGCGCCCTTGGGTTTCGAGTTGCCGGAGTTGTTCCTGTTCTTGGTGGCTGAACTCCTCTGGAGTAAGCCTCCAGTAATCCAATACTGCCATCTCTTCTCGGCTGTAACCGGTGGCCCGGCAGAGTTCGTCGTTGAACTGGATGAATTGACCGGATTCAAAATCGTTTAAGGCAATACCCATCGGCGCAAGGTCGAACACCGAGCGCAGCAGGGCGCTACTCTCCTGCTGTTTACGGAAGGAGTGCAGCAGGAGTAGTACGCCGACAAATATAATAAGGGCTATGCCGCCGCTGATGGTTAGCAGTATGTCTGTTTCGGGGGCCGTTGTGGGCCATCCGCCTTTGGGCGTTGCAGCCAACTCCCATTGGGTGTTGTAGTTCAAGCCCACGGTCCAGGTGACGGCTTGGCTGCTTGTATCAAATACCGAGGGGTCGCCGTAAATCCAGCCGTGTGGTTCGCTCATAGACGCCGGTTTACGTATTGCAACCTTGAGTGGCAAGTCTGGGTCTGTCAGCCCACTATCCTGCAGGAGTTCGTCGACACTGATAACCGCCGAGATGGTGCCCCAGAGTGTTTTGTCACTACCCCGGTTAATGTAAACCGGAATCCTCGCTATTAGCCCGCGTCCCCCTTGTACTAAATTCACGGGGCCCGCGAGCACTGGGCGGCCGGTCTGGCGGGCCTGGGTGAGGGCGCCGATTTGATCTGGTAACTGCCGGAAATCCAGCCCGATAGCGCTTTCATTTCCCTCTAGCGGGTATACAAAGCGCATCGTTAAATCCTGAGTGGCGCCGATGTTGCGCAACTGCACATCGCCGTCAAACAGTGGTGCGGCGTAGGCCGAAAAGTAAGCCTGATCCATCTCTGGGCGAGCATTGATGGCCGCCACCAGCGCTTTAGCGGTTTGAATATTCCCTTTTATATTGCCTTCCAGTCGGGCTGTAATCAGGCCCAGTTCGCGGTGGGCTTCCTCGCGAAGCAATTGCCGGTATTTTTCGGTGGTGGTAGCGCTGAGGTAGAAAACCCCAGTAGATAGTGCGATGAAGACCACTGTAGCCACAACGAGAGAAAACACGCGCACCGCCGTCATCTTACGGACAGGGTTCGCCTTGTTTGCATTTGAACGGCTGTTCTCGCTTGGGCTGTTGTGCTCGGTCAACTGTTGCATACCGCCATTATCATGGTTTGGTGCGGCATCCACGGCCGTAAAGGGCAGACGCAGCACTGCGATTCTTTACACCATGCTATGAAAAGCACTGGTAGAGGGGTATGCGTATTTTCCGGGGGCGATGAGTAGGGCCTACCAGGCGATAGGCTCGCAATTCCAGTCTAAAAAGCTCAGGGTGTGGTCGGTCGGAAGCTGCTCGGTGATATCCAGAAGTTGTCTGGCCACAAAACTGGGGGAAAACAACTTTCCTTTAGGGACAGATCCCTGAAAGGGGCGCGATAGCTCAGTATCTGTAGTGCCTGGGTGAAAGGCGAGCAATTTGGTATTGGGGGCCCGTCGGGCGTATTCCACAGCGGCGGTTTTAAGCAGCATATTGAGGGCAGCCTTGGTGCTGCGATAGCCGTACCAGCCACCCAGTTTATTGTCCCCAATGCTGCCGATACGTGCGCTGAAGGCCGTGATAACGCAGCGTGGTTTATTGCCACCCACCAGCGAGAGCAGCGCTTTTAGCCACAGCATCGGCACCACGGTATTGTGATGGAACAGGTAGTGGAGGTTGTTGACCTCAATATCTTCGAGTTTCTTCTCTGGCCATAGGCTGTCTGAATGCAGAACACCGCTGCAAATAAAGGCGCCAGCGAGGTGCCCGCCCTCGGGAATCAGGTGATCGAGGGTGGTTGTTATGCCGATCTCGCTGTTGTCACACTGAAACCAGGCAATAGCTTGATCGTCGACGCTGAACTCGATGGGAGCCGGTTGCCGGCTGACGGCAATGACACGGCCGGGGGAGCGCTGTTGCAGGGCATCCACCAGGGCGCGCCCCATTCCACCGCTGGCACCGACCACCAGGTAATATCCCCCACCTACCCCCTCCTGGGTCATGCACTCTCTCCAAAGTATTGTTTCTATGTAAAATTATTATTCGCTACGATGGTTCCGGAAAATTCGATTCTTGCCAAGGCTTTATAGTGATGAAAATTTGGGTTGACGCCGATGCCTGCCCCGCGGTGGTGCGAGATATGTTGTTTAAGGCTTCCCGGCGAACGGGCGTCGCCTTAACCATGGTGGCTAACCAGCCGGTGAAGGTGCCGGCCGACCCGCAAATCAGCGCCTTACAGGTCTCCAGTGGCTTCGATGTCGCCGATGATGCCATTGTGGAGCGGGCAGAACCCGGCGACCTGGTTATTACTGCCGACATTCCTCTGGCCGCAGAAGTGATTGAGAAGGGGGCCTTAGCCTTGAACCCCCGGGGCGAGCTGTACACCACAGAAACCATCCTCAGCCGGCTCAATATGCGGGATTTTATGGATACCATGCGCTCGTCTGGCATTCAGAGTGGCGGGCCAGCAGCCTACGGGCAGCGGGAGAAGCAGGCTTTTGCCAACCAGTTGGACCGACTGTTGGCCCGCCGTCCTCAGGGCTGAATCAGGCCCGCAGGGTCGCCAACAGCCTGTTCAGAGATTGTGTGTCCCGTTTCCCCAGCTTGCTCTCGATGGCGGCCTGGTCCTCACCCGCCAGGGCTGGGGCTTGGGCTGCGGCCATTAGCAGAGCATCGACCTCTTCACTGGAATGCCCGGGGGCCAGGAGTTGGCCCGCCAAATGGCGCAGCAATGGCGCGGTATCCGGTGTCCCCTCTGTCTTTGGGCCGGGGTCACCGGCAAGGATGGCCTCCGCGCTGCCGCTGGAGTAGGGCGCCAGGAGCCCTGGGTCCAGCGACAGGGCATGGTAGAGCTCGCCGATATTGCCACACCAGCGCCGGTAGCGCGTTTCTCCCAGTACCGCTTTCAGTTCGTCTTCCAATTGCGTCATGGCGTCGACAGAATCGACGATCAGCTGAAGCCCCTGTGAGGTGAAGTAGAGCCGGGTGCTGCGGCCATCCTCCCGTGCCGCGCGGCGTTGCACATAGCCCCGTGCCTCTAATTCTCGTGCGATACGGGAGATCGCCTGGGTGGACACACGGTTTTGCTGGGCAATGTGGCCAAGTGGCGTGCCGCTGAGGTCAATGTTGACCAATACCTGGCCGTAAGAGGGCTGTAGCCGAGTGTGACCGGCGGCGATGTCTGCCTCCATCAGTTGTCGGTGAATATTCCGGGTGAGGGCGCCCAGGGTCGCACTGAGCATTGTCGGGGCGAAGGTCTGGCCATTTTCACTAAATTCCGCTGGTTGTCTGGCCGTTGTCACTGCCGCTGTATCGGCGCTGAGTTGGGCGAGGCGGCGCTTTCCAAGTTGCCCTTCAAAGTGACTGTTGATTGTTGCCAGTTCATCAAGGGCATCGTTTACCAGTTTGTTGCCTTTGTGGCTCAGCTCCAGGAGTTTGGCGCGCTTGTCTTGCGGGTCGGGCCGCCGCTGTATGTAGCCTGCAGCCTCGATGGGCCTTAAGGATTGCAGGCACAGCTGCTTGCTCATGCTCAGGTTATCGGCCAGTTCGGTGAGGCGTCGGGGGCGGCGAGCCAGCAGGCTCAGTGGGCCACTAAAGGCCATCACCAGTTGGGGATATCCCTGTTGGCTCAGTGCGGTCATGGCTGCACTTTCGGTGTAAATCGCCAGTGCCGTGAGGTGGCGGATGGGGTTGTCGCGAAAACGTTCCCAGGCTTCGGGCAGTCGCTTTGTAAGCGGCGAGGCGTCGGTCTTGGCTCGGGGCTGGTTCAATCTAGGCTCGCAGTCGGAGTGGCGGTTTTAACACGTCTTGGCGGCAAATTATAGCGCCCCGGCAATAGAAAACAACGTAACAACTATTTATAAAAATAAATTTAAATATTTACTAAATGTTGATCCCTGTGCTAGCGTGATTATCCGTCCCGGGCAAGGCAAGCCGCCGTGGCGATGAGCAACAATGAGCGTAACAACAACAATAATGTGTGACGCGCAACGAGGTACAAGCAGGGCACCGCTCTGCGGCCTCCATACAGCAATCACCCATTAATACCGAGTTTAGAGTGCACTATGACTGGCGCTGCCATTGAATTTAATCCCTATTCCCACGCCGTCCACGACGACCCCTACCCCTATTACAAACGGTTGCGGGAGGAAGATCCGGTCCACTACAACAAGGAGCACGGATTCTGGTTGTTCACCAAGTGGGACGACTGCCAGGCGGCCTTTAAGGATTTTAAAACCTACAGCAGCAGTAACGGTGTGGCCTTGGAGGCGGATCAAAACGCCACCAGTGGCTACCCGATGTTTATCAACATGGATCCGCCCGATCACACCCGGATTCGGAAGTTACTGTCTGGGCTGATGGTGCCCCAGCGTATTCGCCGCTTGGAGGACTACACCCGGCAGAAGGCTGTCGCCCTGCTGGAGCCTCACCTGGCCCGGGGCGAGCTGGATTTGATCCAAGATTTCAGCGCCATCCTGCCCATGGATGTGATCTCCACCATGATTCATGTCCCCGAGTCTGACCAGGCGGATGTCCGGCAGTGGGCGGATGACCTGATTTACCGGGAGGACGGCCAGTTTGGTCTCAACGACCGCAATATCAATGCCTATATGAAAATCGCTGGCTACTTTGACGAGCTTGCCCGCTCGCTGGCAGGTCGTCCCCACGATCCCGACGATATGTTCAGTTGCGTGTTGCAGGCCGAGCGGGACGGCAAGATGACTCACGACGACGTGATCGGTTTTGGTATTTTGCTGGCTGTGGCCGGCAACGAAACCACCACCAAGTTGATCGGCAATATGGGTTTTCGTTTGTGGCAGCACCCAGAGCAGCGCCAGCGTCTGGTGGATCATCCCGAGCGCATCGGCGACGGAGTAGAGGAAACCCTGCGCTACGACGGCTCCTCCCAGATGATTGGCCGTACTGCGATGCGGGATGTGGAAGTGCGGGGCCGTAAAATCAAAGCGGGTGATCGGGTCGGCCTGTGCATTATTTCCGCCAGCCGGGATGAAGAGCGCTATGAGCGCGCCGAGGAATACGACGTCTTTCGCGGAGCCCGGGATCATATGGCCTTTGGCACCGGCATTCACTCCTGCCTGGGGGCGGCCCTGGCGCGCTTGGAAGTGCGGGTGTGTTTTGAGGAACTGCTGAAACGCATCCCTCACTACGATATCGATATGTCCCGTTCGGACCGTACCCACAACCCCAATGTACGCGGGTTTACCACCCTCCCCATCACTTTTGAGCCAGTCGTGTAGGCGACAGCCGCTATCGCTGAAGGAGAAATATCATGCTCAACGTCGGCTTTATCGGGCTCGGCAATATCGGCAAGCCCATGGCGGAAAATCTGGCAAAAAAAGCGACCGATCACGGTCTGTCCCTGCAGGTCTACGACGTGATGCCAGAGCCGGTTGCAGACCTGGTTGCCCTGGGCGCCACCGCCGCGGACTCGCCGCTGGATATCGCCCGGGACTGCGATCTGGTGGGGATCTGTGTGCGTCACGACCAGGATGTGGAAGATCTTTTATATGGCAAGGGCGGTACCCCGGGAATGTTTGAACAGGCCCGCTCAGGCGCGATTTACGCCATTCACAGCACTGTCACCCGGGACAATATCGTGCGCTGGGCCGGGGACGCCGGTCGCTACCACATGCATGTGGTGGATGCACCCATTACCGGTGGCGCTGCGGTGGCCGCTGAGGGCGGCCTGTGCGTGATGTTGGGTACCGAACCGGCCATCGCCGAACGCCTTAAGCCGATGTTGGACTGTGTTAGTACCACGGTGGTAGCCGCAGGCCGGCCCGGTGATGGCACGGTGTTAAAATTGGCCAACAATTTAATGAACTATATCGCCTTTACCGCCGCCAGTGAGGGTACTGCCCTGGTCAAGGCGGCGGGGGTGGATGTGGAAAAACTCTACGCCGTGGGGGAGGCCAACAAAGTGCTGTCCCCTATGGCCAAACAGTTTGTGAGTGGCCGGGACATGATGCTGGAGGCCGCCTCGGAATCCGACGTTCGCGCTATTTTTGAGCCCTTTGCCACCCTGGCGGAGAAAGATCTGGACCATGCCCTGTCCCTCGCCGGGCAATTGGGCATATCGCTGCCCTGTGGCGAGACCGCTCGGGCGGGCATTTTCCACAGTTTTCTCCACGCCATTACTCCCGAGGGTGATCGGGGGTGAGCCAGCCGATGTGGATTAACCCGGGAATAATGTTTTTCGGGTTAACAACACAAGCGATCCAACTTGCAGACCAAGAGGAATGACGGGTGACTGATGCCGACTACGCCGTGGCCAAACTGTATATCGACGGCCAGCTTTGCGATGCCGAGGGGCAGCGCCTTTACGACAATGTTAGCCCTCTGACAGAAGCTGTGGTGGGGCGTGCCGCCGACGCCAGTTTGGCAGACGCCCATCGAGCGTTGGACGCTGCAAGGCAGGCCTTTGATCACAGTGACTGGTCCCGGGATCACAGCTACCGTCTAGAGTGTTTGCGCCGCTTTGTGGCGGGACTACACACCCATATCGACTGGCTGCGCGGTGCAGTAGCTGCAGACACCGGCACTACCCAGATGTTTGTTAACGGCCCCCAGTGTGACGGCCCAGTGAGTATGGCGTCCTGGCCCCTGAACTATCTTGAAGGCTTCCAGTGGCAGCGGGATATTGGTGACTACGAGGTGATGGGGATCACCAGCCGGCGCCGGGTTTGGAAGGAAGCGGCCGGCGTGGTGGCGGCGATTTCGCCTTGGAACTTTCCCATTCAGATCAATTTAGCCAAGTGCATCCCCGCTCTGGCGGCAGGGTGCACGGTGGTACTTAAGGCCGCGCCGGAAACTCCCTGGTCGGCCAGTGTATTGGGCAAGATTGCCGCCGATGCCGGGCTGCCGGCGGGGGTCTTTAATGTACTAACCGCCTCTGATCCGGCTGAGATTGGCGAATTACTGAGCCGCGATCCCCGGGTGGATGTGGTGTCCTTTACTGGCTCGACAGCCGTGGGGCGGCAGGTGATGAAGAACGCCGCCGACACCGTCAAGCGGGTGTTCCTAGAGCTGGGGGGCAAGTCCGCGATGGTGGTGCTGGAGGATGCCGACCTGGCCACCGCCCTGTTTGGCACTTTCTCAGTATGTGCCCATAGTGGCCAGGGCTGTGCCATTACTACTCGCCTGCTGGTGCCCCGCCGTAAACTGGCGGAGGCCGAGGAGCTGGTGAAAGCCTACCTCGGCGGCCTCAGCTATGGCAGTGAGGATACCAGTGGCGAAATGCAGGGGCCGCTGATTTCGGCCCGGCAGCGTGACCGGGTGTTGTCCTATATCGAAAAAGGCAAGCAGGAAGGGGCCAAACTGATCTTCGGTGGCGGTGTGCCCAGCCATATCGAGCGGGGCTTCTTTGTTGAGCCGACGGTGTTTTCTGAGGTGGACAACAGCATGACCATCGCTCGGGAGGAAATCTTTGGGCCTGTGCTGGTGATGATTCCCTACGACGGCGAAGATGAGGCCCTGCAGATTGCTAACGACTCTATTTATGGCTTGTCCGCCGCCGTGTACGCCGGCAGTGATGAGCGTGCTTTGGACTTTGCCAGCCGGCTGCGCACCGGCACCGTGAACATCAATGGCGGCAACTTCCTCGGGCCCGATGCCCCCTTCGGCGGCTACAAACAAAGTGGTGTCGGCCGGGAGATGGGCCCCGAAGGCTTTGAAGAATATCTGGAAACCAAGACTCTGGCGCTGGCTGTTTAGCGTCACTGTGGCCGCGTATTGGGAAAAGAGAGTGGAGAAGCTGTGAGCGCCTTCCGAACAGACATTACTGAGCGAGTTTATGCGATTACCGGCGCGTCCAGCGGCTACGGGTTGGCCATGGCCGAGGCTATCGTCGCTGCCGGTGCCCGAGTCGGCATTATTGCCCGAGGTGAGGACAAATTGACCGCCGTCGCTGAGACCTTGGGGCAAGCCAATTGTGTCGCCGTCGCTGCGGATGTGACCAATAGCGCCGACGCGGCGCGGGCGATCCAGGCCATCCACTCCCACTTTGGGCGATTGGATGGCCTTGTTAACAACGCGGGTATGGCGCGGCCGGGCTTTGCCAATAACTACAGCGATGAGGAAATCGATCAGCAGCTCTCCCTCAATATAGCGGCGGCGATGTATTGCACCCGGGCGGCGATCCCTCTGCTTCAGGGGGGCGACAACCCCCGCATCGTCAATATCAGCTCCGCCAGCGCCGAGCACATCGACGAGATGCAGGGATTGTCCTTGTACGCCGCCACCAAGGCTGGCCTGGAACGGTTGAGTCGGGATACCCGCCGGGAATGCCAGGAGTGGGACATCGGGGTGACGATACTGCGACCCGGAGCGGCCATGACCGAATTCGCGGCGGGTTGGGATATGGCGCGGCTTAAAGAGGCGGTGGATGCCTGGAACAAAAGGCTGGGGGGCTGGATGGATACCGGTATGGAGCCGGGGCATGTCGCTGACGCGCTGGTGTATTGCCTGGGGGTGCCAGCGGGGGTGTCCATCGATTTGCTGGAAATTCGCCCCAACCGGCTGAGCGAAAAATTCCAATTTTGACGGTGGCCCAGGGGCGGCTATCTACAACAAATGGCAACAGAAAAAGCAATAACACGAGGGCGACAATGGCAGCGATTACCTACATAGAATACAACGGCGAGGCCCACACGGTGGAGGTCGAAGAGGGCATGAGCTTGATGGAGGGCGCCACTCTCAACATGATCCCGGGCATCGAGGGTATGTGCGGTGGTATCTGTTCCTGCGCCACCTGCCACTGTTTTAT
The DNA here is from genome assembly GCF_016132545.1 of Spongiibacter nanhainus. Classification (GTDB taxonomy): domain Bacteria; phylum Pseudomonadota; class Gammaproteobacteria; order Pseudomonadales; family Spongiibacteraceae; genus Spongiibacter; species Spongiibacter nanhainus. The sequence goes on along the minus strand of NZ_CP066167.1, from coordinate 3,425,310 downwards.
CCAACTCGAAGACCAAGCTGCTATGCCCGCCATTGCCGAAGGGGAAGAGGCCATGCTGGAGGGCGTATCCGAACGCCGGGCGGAGAGCCGCCTCAGTTGTCAGGTACCGGTGACCGAGGCCATGGATGGTTTGCGCATCCGCTTGCCTGAGCACCAGGAGTGATCGCGCTTAATATCAACAGAATCAGGGGATAGCTGATGAGCTTTAAAGACAAAGTTGTGGTGGTAACCGGGGCCGGGCAGGGCATTGGCGAGGCCTATGCCAAGCGCTGCGCCGCCGAAGGGATGAAAGTTGTAGTCGCCGAGCTCAATGCCGAGCAGGGCGAGCGGGTGGTGGCGGACATCCGCGCAGACGGCGGCGACGCGCTGTTTGTGCGCACCGACGTGGGGGATGAGCAGTCCTGCCTGGATTGCGCGGCGGCGGCTATGGATCGCTATCAGCAGATCGACTACCTGATCAACAATGCCGCGATTTTTGGCGACATGAAAATCGAGGGCTACCTGAATGTCGATATGGATTACCTGGAAAAATTTATGCGGGTCAATGTTCACGGTGCCTTGTTGATGGCCCGGGCCTGCGTGCCCCACATGCCCAAGGGCAGCGCTATCGTCAATCAGTCCTCCACGGCAGCGTGGATGAATATGGGCTTTTATGGTGTGGCCAAGCTGGCCGTCAACGGTTTAACCGGATCGCTGGCCCGGGAGCTGGGCTGGCGCAAAATCCGTATCAACGCCATCGCGCCGGGCCCTACCGAAACCCAGGCACTGCGCAATACCGCCGGTGATTATGCCGATGAGCTGGTGAAACAAATGCCCATCAGCCGGGTGGGCACCCCGGACGATATGGCCGACGCCGTGTTGTTTCTGCTCTCGGATAAGGCGTCGTGGATTACCGGACATATTCTCAATGTCGACGGCGGCCAGTTTATGCGGGTTTAACACCAGCGATTGAGGAAAGTGCAATGAGCGATTCAAAACGCGACCAGGGTATTGCCCGCTATCACGAGGTGTACTGCAACCAGCTGCCGGAGCCGCCGGCGGAAGGGGAGGATCGCTTCTTCGACTTTATGTTGGGCTCGCTGTTTGGCGAGCTCTGGAGCGATGACACTCTGAGTATCCGCGACCGGCGTTTGCTGTTGTTGGGGGCCATCGCCGCCCAGGGTGAGGAAATGACCTTTTCCATCCAGGCAGAGTCGGCCTACCGCCGGGGCGAGCTCAGTCCGGAGCAGCTAGAGGAGGCCGTGTTGTTTTTAACCCAGTATGTGGGCTATCCCCGGGCCTCTAAGTTGCGACTGACCTTGTTGGGCCTGATCGATAAATGGCGCAAGGCTGCGGAGACTGAATGATGGCAGAGAGTGAGTCGGCCTTTCGGGAGCGCACTGAGACCAACCGGGCGACGGCGCTGGAGTTTATGGCCCGCCTGTCGGCGGGGGATGTGGAGGGCTTTGTTGCCCTCTATCACCCGGAAGCAAGCTTGTGGACCTCGGGACAGACATTGATATCCGGTACTTACACTCGGGAGCAGATAGCCGCGTCGGCGGGTGCTGTGCTGGAAGCCTTTCCCCAGGGTTTGCGTTTTGAGGTGCAGGCCACCACCGCCGAGGGAGACCGGGTGGCGGTTGAGGCAGTGAGTGAAGGCCAACATGCCTCGGGGCAGGTCTACCGCAACCGCTATCACTTTCTGTTTCGATTTCGAGACGGCCAAGTGATCCAGCTAAAAGAGTATATGGACACCGAAGCGGTCACCGAGGTGCTCTGCGGCGGTCAGCGACCCGGCGGGCAATGAGAGTCCGGTTGGTTACAGCCCCGCCGCGGGCAGCAAGCGCCGTTCTAAAAAGCCCCGCAGCTCTTTGGTGCTGCGGGTGGTTGGGCCGCGCAGCACCAGCAGTGACAGCGTGAGGCGGATGCTGAGCTCCATGATGTCGAGCTTGTCCTGATCGCTGTGGTCACTGTCTTCAAAAACAGCGTCGAAGATCGCCAGGCAAATGTGTAGGCCCTCGCTGTCGATCAGCGCGTCCTCATAAAACTGGCTGGGGATGTCCGAGCGGGTCACCAGGGTCAGATAAGGTTCAAGGGGGAGTTGCTCAATGGCAAACAGCACTGCCTCAAGCAGGCGTTCACGGGCCGAGGCAAAGCGGCGGATATGGTCGATGACCCGCTCGCCAAAGGCGTAGCCGGATTGAAGCAGGGCGGCACGGATCACTGCGTCGCGACTGGGGTAGTAGCTGTACACCGTCGGCCGGGTCACGCCGGCCTGTTTGGCGATGTCGTTGAGGCTGGTTTTCTCCAGCCCCCAGAGCTTCACGCAGTTGATGGTGGCGTCGAGGATACGCTGCTGGGTGTCGTTGTAGATGCTTTGTCGGCTTATTGGGTTCATCGTCCAAACTGAGTATGCTGAGACTTTACAGGTTTCCATAAAGTGTAAGGCTGTAAGTGTGCAATGTCAGCCACCAAGAATCACAACTGGCCACTATCCGCCAGTATGTAAAAAGCGAAGGGCGAGCACTACATTTCACCACGCCAACAATCATTCCCTATAAATCGGCGTGGGAAAACCGGCTTACCTTCACCACCGCTGATTGAAACAGGGCCGCAAGACGGTACTGGAGAATAATAATGACCACAAGCACAGTGACGAACCAGGCCAAACCCGCCGCCGTTTCCGGTGGCGGTGCCGAGCCACCCCGCGCCTCGGGCGGTCTGCCGGTATTGGGGCAGATGCTGAATTTCGTCCGCAATCCCTATCAGTTTGTAAAGGGGCTAGCCGACCGCCACGGCGAGATTGTGAGCTTCAAATTACTGGGGCAGCGGATTGTGCTGCTTACCGGCGAGGAGGCCAGTACGCTGTTTTACCGCTCCTCCGACGAGCAACTGGATCAGTCTGCGGCTTACAAGCTCATGACGCCGATCTTTGGTGAGGGGCTGGTCTTTGATGCACCCAATGATCGCAAGAACGAGCAGCTTAAGTCCCTGATGCCGTCGCTGCGTATGGAGGCGATGCGGGATCATTCCCATAAGATAGTGAAGGAAGTCGAAGAGAGCATTGCCGACTGGGGGGACAGCGGTGAAATCGATCTGGTCGATTTTATGAAGCGCCTCACCATCAACACCGCTAGTCACTGTCTGCTGGGCCGGGAATTTCGCTATGAATTGAGCGAGGAATTTGCCGAGATTTACCACGATTTGGAGCAGGGGGTGCACCCCCTGGCCTACCATTTTCCCGGTTTGCCTTTGCCGCGTTTTCGCCGCCGGGACAGAGCCCGGGCGCGCCTGCAAACTCTGGTAGGGGGAATCGTCGAACGGCGCAAGGCGCAGACCGATAAACCCACCGACATGTTTCAAAGCCTGATTGATATGCGCTATGAGGATGGCTCGGCGCTGGATGATAACGAGATAACCGGTTTGCTGGTGGGTGCCATCTTTGCCGGCCACCACACCAGCTCCGGCACGGCTGCCTGGGTGTTGCTGGAATTGCTTCGCCACCCGGACTATCTGCGCCGGGTTAATCGGGAGCTGGATACCCTGCTGGGCGCAGAGGGTGCGGTGAGTTTTCAAAGCCTGCGGGAAGTGCCGACACTGGAAAATGCCTTAAAGGAAGTGCTGCGCCTGCACCCGCCGCTGATCATATTAATGAGAAAGGTGTCCGAGCCCCTGACCTTCAAACACTACCGCATTGCCGAGGGCGATATGGTGTGGACCTCGCCACCGGTGACTCACCGCATTGCCTCTCTGTTTGCCAATCCCTTTGTGTTTGATCCCGACCGCTTTAGTAAAGAGCGGGGGGAAGACCGTCGGCTAATGGCTTACCAACCCTTTGGTGGTGGTAAGCACAAGTGCTCTGGCAACGCCTTTGCCATGTTTCAGATCAAGGCCATTTTCGCCATTTTGCTGCGCCGCTATGACTTTGAACTGGTGGATGCGCCGGACAGTTATGTCGACAACTATGCCGAGATGATTGTGCAGCCGATGACGCCTTGTCGGGTCCGTTACCGCCGTCGGGATCCCGCCAGCTTTTCCTCTCGCCTTGGCTCGAGCGCTGAGACGGGGGCTGAGACCGACACCCTGGCTCGGTGCCCCGCCCACAGCCAGCGGGCAGAACCGCAAAGCGAGCAGCTAGTCGAGCAGAGCCTGTTGGTCGAGGTGGACCGGCAGCTGTGTCAGGGACACGCCATGTGTACCGGGGAGGCGCCGGAAGTCTTCAAGGTGAATGACGACGGTGTGTTGACCATTGTTGATAACACAGTAAGCGAGGCGCGGAGAAAGCGCATAGAGGCCGCCGTGGCCCACTGCCCCAACCAGGCGCTGCGCATTGTTAAGGCCGCCCATTAAATGAAAGTTCTGGTGACCGGTGCAACTGGCTTTGTCGGCGCCCACACCGCATTGGCGTTGCTGGAGGCGGGGCACGAACTGCGTTTGTTAGTGCGTGACCGCCAGCGCGCTCAGCGTTGGTTTGCCGAACGCGGTCATCACCTCGACGACTGGCTGGTGGGCAGTATGGAGGACGCCACGCTGGTGGAATCGGGGATGGCCGGTTGTGACGCCGTTGTCCATGCGGCAGCGGCGGTCAACTTGGATGCCCGCCACGCCGCCCAGACCCGGTCGATGAACCTGGACGGGGTGCGCAATGTGATCGGCAGTGCGGTGCGGCAGGGTATTCAGCGGGTGATCTATGTCTCGAGTTTGGCGGTGCTGATGCACCCGGAAGTCCGCCGCTATCGTGAGGACGGGCCGCTGTCTCCGGCAGGGGATGCCTACACGGCGTCGAAATTGGCCTGCGAGGAGGCGGTGCGGGCGATGCAGTCTGCTGGGGCGCCGGTAGTGATTACCTACCCCTCTTCGGTGATGGGGCCCGACGATCCGGGCCTGTCAGAGAGCAATGCCGCAGTGAAGACCTTTGTCGAGAAATTTGTGCCTTTGACGGAGTCCGGCCTGCAAATCGTCGACGTGCGGGACGTGGCTCAGGCCCACTGTCAGCTGTTGAGTCAGCCGCCGGAGGGCAATCCATGTAATGCCCGTTTTATTCTTGGCGGCCACTACCTGAGCTGGTCACAGGTGGCCGGGGCGCTGCGGGCGACAGGGCTACCAGTGCGGACGCTGCGGTTGCCGGGGGCACTGCTGCGGATCACAGGGGTGGTGTTTGATGTACTGCGCCGCTTTGTCAGCATTGACTTTCCCCTTTCCCGAGAGACGGCGCGTATCGCCACCGGCCTGCGACCGGCTGACTCGCAAAGAATCCGCCAGCTCTATGGCCGCCCCTTTCGGGAGGCGACACAGACCCTCGCTGACACCGTCGATTGGCTGGTGGCAGCTGGGCATATTCCTGCGCCCTCCGGCGCCAGCGTTTCCCCCAACACAGAAATATAACAATACTGGAGAAAACCATGAGTGATAAACGCGTTCCATCCATGACACCCCCCAACAAGGCCTACCCCCGGGAAGAGCTGGAAGAAATGATGCAAAAATGGCTGGCCGCCAACGTGGAGGCGGAAAAGGCCGGCGACTGGCCCACCTACCTGGGCCCCATGTACACCGAGGATGCAGTGTACAGCTGGAACATCGGGCCCAATGAAGACTTTGTCGCCGAGGGGCGAAGCGAAATTTGTGATATCGCTCTGGGGTTTCAGATGCACGGTTTTGAAGAGTGGGAGTATCCCTACCACGACATCATTATCGACGAAAAACGGGGCACGGTGATCGGTTTCTGGAAACAGCTTGCGCCATATAGGCGCAAGGATGGCAGCCGTTTTGAAATCGCCGGAATTGGCGGCTCCTGGTTTGAATATGCCGGTAATTATCAGTGGCACTGGCAGCGGGATTTCTTTGACTTCGGCAATGCCAAAGATTGTTTCTTTCAGCTGGCCGGTGCAGGAGCCCTGGAACCAGTGGTGAAGAAGAAAATTCACCAACAGGCCAAGGGCGCATTGCTGCCCGGACACCGCAAATTGCGTGAGGAGCCCAGCCGCTGGGAAAAGGCCCGCAATGCCATGGCAATGGTCAAAATCGCGATGACAGGGCGCTGAGTCCAATCGCGCCTGCATAGGGTGCTAGCGCGGTTCGGTTCGCCGACAAGTCGTTAGAAACGCGATCGAGACAGACAATAATAATGACAAGGAGAAAGGCATGACGACGCAGGTTCTGGACAATCAGGCGGTGGGTAACACGGGGCGCTGGTTTTCCAGCAATCCCGACAAAGCCTGGGTGGAGAAATTCTTCCTACTGTATTCGCCGGTGTGGATGGCCTCCATGGCGGTGATGATGTTCACCGGTTGGGCGGAATCCTTTGGCGATGCCGGGCTACTGGCTCACGCGGCGCTGACGGCACTACCGGTGCTGTTGATTCCCATGGTGTTGGCCGCCCGCTATACCGATGTGCCCTGGCAGGACAGCTACTGGTTAAAGGCCAATTTGTATCTGTTTGTATTCGGCTTTTTCGGTAATTACTTTGGCTCGGAGTATTTCTTCGATCTACTGGGCATGGTTTACCACTACCCCAATGCCACCACCACCCTCGATGCGGCCTTGGTGGGCAGCGGTGAACAAACTGTGCCACTGATCATGTATTTCTATACCCACGTCTATTTCATGACCTATCACGCCACCGCCAATATTGCCCTGCGGCGGCTAAAGAGCAGCGGCCTGCCGGGGATGGTGGCGTTATTTCCGATTTTTGTGTTTGTCGTGGGCTATATCTGGGCCTGGCTGGAAACCAAAGCCATGGCTAATCCCATGATGGCGGACAGCTTTTACTATCGGGATATGGCGAGAATGCTGGCGTATGGCTCGGCGATCTATGCTACCTACTTTATTGCCAGCTTTCCTATCTACTACTACCTGGACGAGACCCGAGACAAGCGCTGGAATCTGCTCGTGGTGATAGCCGCCGCCCTCAGTGCCAGCATGCTGACATTCTATTTGTTGGATTTTATTACCCACTGGTTGGGCACCTTGTAAGTGTTGCCTAATAAAGGAATGAACGGACTCGCGGAGAAATAATAATGAATAAGTTTCCTTGTGGCTTGATGATGATAGCGCTGTGCCTGGTCGCGCCATCGGTATCCCTAGCCGACCCCGCTGAGGATACTCCACTGCCTAAACAAATGGGGCGAGGGCTAGTGCTCGAAGAAGTCTTCGTTACCGCGCGAAAAAGAGAAGAGCGACTGCAAGAAACTCCGGTGGCAGTGACCGCATTGGGAGCGGAAAGCCTGAAAGAGGCGGGGATCGCCTCGATTACCGATCTACAGGGAGCCGTGCCCAGTCTGCAATTTGGCGAAAGCGGCTCGAAAACACCGGCGATCTTTATCCGTGGCATCGGTCAGCGGGAGGCGACATCGGTGCTGGATCCCGGGGTGGGGGTCTATCTCAATGGGATTTTTATTGCCCGGCAAGATACCCAGCTTTTGGACACCGTGGACACGGAGAGTATCCAGGTGTTGCGGGGTCCCCAGGGCACGCTGTTTGGCAAGAACAATACCGGCGGCGCCATCTTGGTGAATACCCGGGCGGCGGATTACAACAACTACGATGCCAGTATCGACGTCAATATTGGCAATTATGGCCGTCGCAATATGAAGCTAGCCGGTAACTTGCCGCTTTTTGACGGTAAGGCCGGCCTGCGCATGGCGCTGAACAGCACCCGTTCCGGGGGCTACTTTGACAATGTAGACGGCAGCGGTACCTTCGCCGACGAAGATCGGCTGGCTTTTTCCGCCCGCTTTCAAATGGATCTCTCTCAAAACCTGGGGGTGGACATTTTTGCGTATTGGAGCAAGCAAGATGAGTTGAGCTCGGGCATCACCTGCCTGTTTCAGAACCCCGAGGCCAATGTGGCAACCCTGCGTTATCCGGGCCAGCCGGATTTTGTCGACGCCTGTCAACGCAGCGAACGCCTGGCAAAAAATCGCAAATTGTCAGTTACCACGCCCCACAGTGAGATCACTATGGAGAGCCGTCTTCTGGCCCTCACGGTGGATTGGCAAATCGATGACTATCTTTCTTTAAAGGGCATATCCGCGCTGAGTTGGCAGGATGGCATTGCCCGCAATGACGATCAGGACGGTACCGTCATCGGTATCCTCGACAGTGGCACGGAAGCCTTGAATCGCACCTTAGCCGCCGATGGTGAACGCACACCGGAGGAAGAACGACTGCAGTTCAGTCAAGAACTGCAGCTCTCTGGGGTCGCTTTTAATGATCGCCTCAACTATACCCTTGGCGGCTTTGCATCCATTGAAGAGATTGAGAATAACCCCTTTTCCCAACTGGTGGGTCCCAAGGGGCTGGCGGGAATCCGACCTTCCACCGCCTGTGATGCGGTCAGTCTGGGCAGTGTCTGTGGCTTGATTGACGATACCCTGGTGTTTCCACTGGCGTCATTGTTTGCCACGCGCAGCGATTTGGAAAATAAAAGCTGGGCGGTCTTTGCCCAAGGTACCTACGACCTGACGGACTACCTGCAGTTGACCGTGGGTGGGCGCTACACCTTTGAGGAGCGCGAGCGGGAGTTAACAGTGTTTGATATCGACTACAACACTTACGGCGGACGCATCGGCGCGTTGTATATCGAACCTGCAGGTTTGTATTCCCCCATCACCATGGCGCAGTTTAATGCCTTGGCGGATGACATTCCCGACTTGCCGGTGACAGTGCGCAACAACGCTGACTATGGTCATGATGAATGGACCAACTTCACCCCTTCTACCACCCTGTCCTTTATTGCCCCTGAGCGTTGGCACGACGACTTGTTTGTCGACAGTTTTATGGCCTACCTCACTTACAGCCAAGGTTTTAAAGCGGGTGGCTTTGAGCCCAAGGGCGATGAGTTAGTGTCTTTCGATCCGGAAGAGGTCACCAACTACGAAGTGGGGGTGAAGGTCGATGGCCTGGATTCTCGCTTGCGTTTCAACGCGGCAGCTTACTATATGGACTACGAGAATATTCAGGTGCGGGTTGCCGAGCAGGGAGAGCGCATCAGCGATTTGTTCTTATTCCTGTCTAATGCCGGTGAGGCGACGGTGCAGGGCGCCGAATTTGAAACCACGCTGGTGGCGGGAAACTGGTTTCTGATGGGCAGCTATTCCTACACCAAGGCGGAGTATCAGGAATTCCTCACCAATGTGGTTATTCCCCTCCAGGGTGAGCAGCTTGTTGATCGCAGCGATGAGGACTTTGCTCTGGTGCCGGAACATACTTATTCCCTGGCGGTGAGCTACCAGTGGTTGAGCGAGTGGGGAATGTTCTCGCCCCGTTTGTCCACCTACTTCCGCTCGGAGTTGTTCACCGGCATCGACTTCAAAGCGGTGGAGTACGATAACTCCTATATTGAGGAGGTGCAGTTGTGGGACTTTCGGCTCAACTGGGTTCCCGGCGAAAACCTGAGTGTGACCGCCTATATCGAAAACCTGTTCAATGAAGTGCACTACCGCAGCGGCTTTGCAGTGTCCGCCCTGCTTGGAGCGGCGACTCTTGTTCAGGGTGATCCCCGCCACTACGGTGTGGAGATTGCCTGGCGTTTTTAGATGTACCTTCAAATACGGCGGCGTAAATAGCTCTCGCGCCCTCTAGCTTGAGCAGGGCCCTGGCCGTTATGCTAATCAAGCTATTTGCTGATGCTTTCGCTAAGGAGCTGCCGTGGGTCAGTGGTTCGATTTATTAGGGGGATTGGGGGTCTTCCTATTGGGCGTGGTGATTATGACCGACGGCCTGCGTGGGTTGGCCGGCGATGCCCTGCGCGATGCGCTGACCCGCTTTACCCGCAGTCCTTATTCCGGTGCCGCCACGGGGGCGGTTAGCACTGCGATCCTGCAGTCTTCAAGTGCGACTACCGTTGCCGCTGTGGGCTTTGTCGGGGCGGGCTTATTGACCTTTCCCCAGGCCTTGGGGGTGATATTTGGCGCCAATATTGGCACCACAGTGACCGGCTGGTTAGTGGCCTTGCTGGGCTTTAAACTGGAATTGAAAACTGCGGTGATGCCGCTGATTCTGATCGGTATCTTGCTCAAGCTGTTCGGTCGCGGGCGTATGGAGCCGGGCGGTTTTGCGCTGGCTGGCTTCGGGCTGATTTTTGTCGGCATCGCCGCCATGCAGTCAGGGATGGCGGGACTTGAGGGGCAGATAACCCCAGAGACCTTTCCTGCCAACACCTGGCTCGGCCGCTTTCAGTTATTGCTGTTAGGGGTAGTGATTACGCTGGTAACCCAGTCCTCCAGTGCTGGTGTGGCGGCGGCGCTGACGGCGGTGCATGGCGGTGTGATCAGTTTTGAGCAGGCGGCGGCCCTGGTCATCGGTATGGATGTGGGCACATCCGCCACTGCTCTGTTCGCTACCTTGGGTGGCTCGGCGGAGACCCGACGCACCGGGTATTCCCATGTTGTCTACAACCTCTTTACCGGGCTGTTTGCCTTTTTCTTTTTGCTGCCCTACGTCGCGCTGTGGCAGTGGTTGTCTCCCGGGGCGATTTATCTACAGGCTGAAATTGCACTGGTTGGCTTTCACACTCTATTCAATGTGTTTGGTACCTTGTCGGTGCTGCCGCTGACCCCTCATTTTGCCCGCTTAATGGAGTGGCTCGTTCCCGATCGACCGTCTCACCTTGTGGGGCTGTTGGATCGGCAATTGCTCAAAGACTCCCCAGTGGCCTTGGAGGCCGTGAGGGTGACTTTGGTTGATTTGTTTGTTGCTCAGGTTCAATACAGCCTGGCTTTGATGCGAAAACAGGAGGGCGCCAATCCCGAGCGTTTGGTCGAACTCTATGAGTCGGTTGAAGCCTGTCAGGCCTACCTTGACCAGATTCATTCCCACCCCGAGCGAGCGCGGGAGTGGCATTTTTTAAAAGCCTGCTTGCACACTGTTGACCATCTACAGCGCCTGCAGGTCAGATTGGGGGCCAGCCGTGAGGCCCAGTGTTGGCAATCGGCCCGCCAGCTTATTGATGCCGGCACTACGCTGGATGGTGGCTTGAGGGAGCTGCGCAATCTCCTACATAAAAAGGATTGGGCCGGCGCGGCCCAGCTTAGCTCCGCGATGGCAGAGCGTCTTAATGCAGAGGAAATAAAACAGCGCGAAGCAATCATTGCCGATATCGCCGCCGGACGGGAAGATACCGAGGCCGGTGATCTATTGCTCGCGGCACTGGTATGGATGCAGTGGGTGGGCAGGCATTGCTGGCGGGTGAGCCATCATCTCAATGACGCGGCGACCTATTCGTACATTCCCACTCCCACCCCTCGTGCGCCGCGTTAGGTATTGAGTGGCGTTATTTGAGCCTGATATAGCTTGTTTGTGTTGCTGTCAGGAGATGAGTGTGAACAGGCCCTAGTTGAGGGGGATCGTGTCGGCATTGGGTGGCGGTTCAAAGAGCTCGGTGAAATCACCGGTGGCTGGATCTTCCTCGCCCCGCAGCAGAGTGACCTCAACCCGACGATTGCGGGCCCGCCCCTCCGCGGTGTCGTTACTGTCGATGGGTTTGTTGGCGGCGTAGCCGACGGCCCGGAAACGGCGTTGGGGTTGTTCCGAGTAGCGCTGGATTTCCTGCAGCACAGTAGAGGCACGGGCCGACGACAAGTCCCAGTTGGAGCGAAAGCGACTGGTGTTTATGGGCAGCGAGTCGGTGTGACCGCTGACAACAATGTCGCCGGGAAGGTGACCGATAACATCCCCTAATTTTTCCAGTACCGGCCAGGCATTGATGGTCAGAGTGGCACTGCCGGACTCAAAGGTGACGTTTTCCATCAAGCGGATGATGATGAAGCCGTTTTCAGAGACTTCCACCTCGACCTGGTCGTTGGCGATCTCCTGGGCGAATTGTGCCTCAACAAATGCTACATCCCGACTCAATGCCCGTTGCAGTTCGCGCAGGGCCTCCTGGCGAATCTCGTTCTCTATGGTCGGCCTTGTCTGGGCGGGGCTGAACTCCCGGGCGATGATGTTATTACCCACCGGCGTTTGGAAAGCCGGCATCTCTTTTTGCACCCCGAAGGCGTTGCGCAAAGATCCGGACAGCTCTTTAAACTTCTGCTTGTCCATTTCCGAGAATGAAAACAACAGTACGAAAAAGGCCAGCAGCAGCGACATCAAGTCGGCAAAAGTGAGCATCCAGGCTGGAGCGCCTGGCTCGACTTTTTTCTCTGGCGGCGCGTCAAGCGGCTTTTGCGTCATTGGCAGCTCGCTCGCGCTGTTTCTCGGGGAGGTGGGTTTCCAGCAGGGATTCTAATACCTGCGGTTGCATGCCTTCTTGAATCGCGTTGACCGCCTCCAGAATCAGTTGCCGGTTGCCGCGCTCTTCCTGAGAGCGGAAGGCCAATTTCTGCGCCACCGGCAGGCAGACGGCGTTGGCCATGATGGCGCCGTAGAGGGTAGTGAGTAGTGCCACCGCCATGGCGGGGCCGATGGCTTTGGGGTCGTCCATATTGGACATCATTTGGACCAGGCCGATCAGTGTGCCGATCATGCCCATGGCGGGGAAGGACTCGCCAAATCCCTTGAAAATCGCCTCGCCCTGCTCATTGCGCTCGATGGTGAGGTTAATCTCCTTGCTGAGGAGGTGTTGGACCAGGGCGGTATCGTGGCCGTCGATGGCCATTTTGACGCCTTTGTCGAGAAATTCGTTGCTGATTTCCTTGGATTCCAGCTCTAATAGGCCTTCCCGGCGGGCCACTTTCGCGAGATCGACGCACTCTTCAATCAACTGCTGCTGGCTGGCGGGGCGGTGGAAAAACGCCTTGGAGGCAATTTTGAAGGCGCCCAGTGTTTCACCTAAAGGGAACTTTATGAGATTGGCGAATAGGCCACCACCGAATACGATAAGCACGCTGGGAACATCGATAAAACTGCTCGCGCTACCGCCGACAAAAATCGCGGCGATGATGACGCCGATGGCGCCGAATATCCCGAGTAGTGTGGCGATGTCCATGGGGTGGGTATCCCGTCAGTTTAGTTGCTGGTACTGGACGTATGACATTACACCTGGCGTCCAATGTGAATCTGTAAGTAATTGCCGTACGCGATGTTGCGTGCCTAAAACGCCATAAAAAAACGGAGTGATTCATGGCTGTCGAGAAGGTTATCGGACCAACTGCAAAAAACTTTATTAGGGGCTGTGTTGCACTAGCGGCTCTGGTGATTAGTGTGGTTTCGCTTGCGGCGGAACCACTGAGTTCAAATGACGTAAAAAAGTGGTCGGAGACTCGCATTGAGACCCACAAACTCCAGAACCGCTTTCGCGCCCAGGCCGATCAATACGATGATGTGGTGGTGGCGTTTTTTGCCGCACGAGATCGTTACTTGCAGCAGGTGGGCTACACGCGGGCGCGCTTTGAAGACCATGAAAGGCGCATCTCAGAGGCCCACGACTATATCCTCAACCGCAGCGATGCTATTGCGGATAAGCAGGAGCGGGACGCTACCCTGGCAGAGGCCAAGGCGGCGCCTGACCCTGCGCTGGACCCGGAAACCCAGGAAATGATCGCCATGATGCGTCAGGTGGGGACCAGTGAGGCGGAGATACAAAAGATGCTCGATGCCATGCGTCGCGTTCCCGATGTGATCGCCCAGAGTAACGCGATGATGGACGATGTCGACGACCAGCTTTACGCCAGGGTGGCCCCGGATATCCCGGCCGTGGAACAGTGGCGTGAAGAACTTGCTATGCTCTACGACTGGTTGGCGGGCAATCGCGCCGATCCGCCGTCGTTGTAGGCTCAGTAAAGCCACAAAATTAGGAAAATCAGCCTTTTACCGGCGTTGCGCGGGGTCTAGAGGCTGTGCGATTATCCGCGGTCAACTATTATGTTAGTCATTTGCGGCGTATCTGCACCGTATATGATGGCAGTTGCGAGAAATGCAGTGTGTTGCAGCAAACAGGCAGCCTCCAGGCCGGTGTGTCGGTGGCGACCTTGTCAATGGGCTCCGTGACAGGCCTGGGTGCAACAGTGAGCAAAGGTAGAGTAATGAATCAATCAGCGGAGAGTCGGTACCTTGCCGGTCGTCATGCCGGTGCACACAGCGCCGGTGTGGTGGCACTGAGCGGCGTGGAGCGACGGCCATAGTGAATTCGATAAAGCGCCAGTGGCCCGATTTAGGTATCCGTCAGCGGCTGTTATTGGCCGGCGAGAAGATCCTCAGTCAGCAGGGGCTGTCCGACGCCAAGATACGGCAGTTTACCGTCGAGGCGGGCAGCGCCAATATCTCAGCCATTCATTACCACTTTGGCAGCGTTGACGCGTTTCTGGAAATTGTTTGCGCCTTGCGTCAACCGCGGATCAGTAAGCTGTCTCAGGATTGTCGCAAGCAGGTAGGAGACTACTTTGGCGCTCGCAGCCAACTGCCTCTGCAAGCACAGGTTTACTGTGTGGTGGCGCCGCAATTGGCGCTGGTGGCCGAAACCTGGCCCTCGTGCTTTGCCTGCAGTCTTATGGACGTACTCAACGCCGACGGTTACCACCAGGGCATTTTTGCCCGCTACCGGGATTGGGGCGGCGTACTGTCGTCGGGTTACGACACCATGCAGGCCCACCTCGCTACCTTGCTGGGCGAGCAGGAGGCGGCAGAGCGGCTACTGCTGACCCAGGCGACCTTGAGCGGCTCAGTTCGGGAGATTGAGGGCGAATTGCGTCGCTTCAGAGACAGACCCAGCAAGGTTGATTTCGCCAGTATTTGCCGGGAGCTGACTGAGTCGGTCAGCGCCGCCTTGCTGCAGGATTTTTATCAGCCGTCGGCGCGGGACTTCTACGACCTGTTTGACCAGTTACCGATTCGCCCCGGCCACCCCCTTACCGGCACCGAGGCGGACCCCCTAACACAGGAGCGGCCATGAGCAGCAAGGGTGACGCGCTCAAAGAAAAAATTATCCTGGAGACCGAATCCCAGGTGGCCATTCTGGGTGAGCGGGGCGCCAATACCCGGGTCATTCTGGAGAAGGTCGGCACCGCCAACTCCGGCGCGGTTCAGTACCACTTCGGGTCCAAAAACGCGCTGGTAGAGGCGGTGTGGGCCTACCGTTCCAAGGTGGTCAACGAATACTGCGCCGCCTACATGGCGGCAATGAAGTCTTCCGTGGCCAATCAAGAGCTCAGTCTCAGTCATTTGGTATCTGCGGTGTTGGCTCCCCATGCCTATGTGATTCGTCACGCTTTGCCGGAGAGTTACTATGCGGCCTTCGTCTGCAAAAATGGTGGTTTTGCACCGGGAGCCAGCGAACGAGATGTGGACTACCCCTGGTACGGCCCCTTACACGACTGCTGGCAGGCGATCGATGAGCGTTTGGCTGCTTCCCTGCCGGAATCGATTCTGCAGCAACGCCGTCGCGCCGCCCTGCACTACACCGGTAACGCCTGGTTAATGATAGAGCAGCGTTGCTGCGAGCTGGCCCGGCGTTTCCCCAGCGAGACTCAGCTGGTGGTCAGCCAGTTACAGGATTTTGTCATCCGCTTGAGCAATTGTGTGAGCGCCAGCTTGCTGCGAGAAGACTTTACGCCGCTGTCGGCAAATATTGCCGAGTCCCTGGAGCGGGCCGCTGAGGCCCTGGGCGAGCCGGACTGGTTTATCGGTAGCGCCGGTGATTATGGTCATTGATCACGGCCACTGATTAGAGCCATCGATGGTCACCAGCCCTTAAAGTTCATCGAGTTTTGCCAACAAGCCGCCGGCATGATCGAGCACGGCCTCGCGCTTGTCCTTACTCATGCGGTCCCAATTTCTGTAAACCATGCCCACCCGGGGGTTGCGCTCAAACTGGGCCCGATGACGGAGCATAAAATCCCAATACAGACTATTTAGCGGACAGGCCCGCTCGCCGGTTTTTTGCTTGACGTTGTAATGGCAGTCGCCGCAGTAGTCGCTCATCTTGTTCAGGTAATTGCCGCTGGCGGAGTAGGCCTTGGTGGCGACAATGCCACCGTCGGCGAACTGGCTCATGCCCCGGGTGTTGGGCAGCTCCACCCACTCAATCGCATCCACGTAAATTCCCAGGTACCACTGATCGACTTCATCGGGGTCAATACCGGCCAGCAGGCAGAAGTTACCGGTGACCATCAGGCGCTGAATATGGTGGGCGTAGGCGAACTCCAGTGACTGGCCAATGGCTTGTTGCTGGCAGCGCATGCGGGTATTGCCATCCCAAAACCAGCGAGGCAGTGCTCGAGTGGCGCCCAGGGCGTTGCGGCTCTGGTAGTCCGGCATATTGGCCCAGTACACCCCTCGTACATACTCCCGCCAGCCGAGAATCTGCCTGACAAAGCCTTCGATTTGAGCGATATCAATGGCCTCCGGGTGGTTCTCAAAGGCGCGCAGTGCCGCGTCGATGACCTGCATCGGGTGCAGCAGTTTGGCGTTGAGGGCAAAGGACAGTCGGGAGTGGTAAAGGCTCCAGGCGTGGGGGCTGTTGCCGGTCATGGCGTCCTGAAAGCGTCCGAACAGGGGTAGCAGCGCGTCGCAGAAAAAGGCCAGCAGCTCTTCCGCCTGGCGCCGGTTGACCGGCCACAGCAGTTCTTTGCTTGCCGTACCAAAGGTGTCCACGCCGTGGCGTTGCAGACGCTGGAGAATACTGTCGACCTTGTTGCTGAAGCACAGCGCTTGGGGCAGCGCGTCGATATCTTCCGTGCTGAGGCGGTTGCGGTTATCGGCATCGAAATTCCACTTGCCGCCCCGGGGTTGATCGCCATCCATCAGTACCTGGAAGCGTCGCCGCATATCCCGGTAGAAAAACTCCATCTTGCGGTGCTTGCCGGGCTTGAACTGTTGGGCAATGTCGTCGAAGGGCAGCAGGAAGTGTTCCGTGTCGGCCTCGACAAGGGTGACGCCGTCAATGCTCAGCGCCCGCAGTTGCTGCAGTAGGCGGTACTCGTCGGGGCGCTGATAGTCCAGCTGCTGAATCTCCAGGTCCTGACACAGCCGCCTCAACAGCGCAGGGAGGTCGGCGTCGTCGGCGGTGTCGTCCAAAGTCAGGTGCAGAACCCGGTGCCCGGCTTTTTTTAGCGCTGTGGCAAAGCCCGCCATGGCGGCAAAAAAGGCACACACTTTTTGCACATGGTGGCGGGTGTAGTCGGTTTCCTGGCGGAGTTCGGCCAGCAGGTAGATGACGGAGCTATCTTGCTGTCGGTACCAGCTGTGACGGGGGTTGAGCTGATCCCCGAGGATCAGTCGCAGACGCTGTGGATGGCTCATGCGCGGCGGCGCCTCTCTGTGGTCTTGGAGCGCGGTGTGCTGTGGCTGTCCGGCCGCACATGGCGGGCGAGAATGCGGCGGGCTTCCTGTTTAACGTCGCTGCGACCGCGCCAGGACCACAGGCGCTCTCTGGCGGCCTTTGCCGCGCTGGTAATGTCGATAATGGGTTCCGGGTAGTCTCGACCCAGCTCAAATCCCAGCATGGCCGCCTCCAGGGGTGGAACCTGCCAGGGGCAGTGAATCTGGCTGTCGGGTAGTGCCCTTAGCTCGGGCACCCAGCGGCGAATAAACTCGCCCTTGGGGTCCTGCTCCTGGGATTGCTTGACAGGGTTGTAGAGGCGGATGGTATTGGTGCCGGTGACCCCGGCCTGCATCTGAATTTGCGGGTAGTGAATGCCGGGCTCGAAGTCTAGAAACAGCCGGGCTAAGTGGGTTGCGCCGCGTTGCCAATCGATATTGAGGTGGTGACACAGCACGCTGACCAGCATTGCCCGCATTCGAAAATTGATATAACCGGTGGCTTGCAAACAGCGCATGCAGGCATCCACCAGCGGTAGGCCGGTATTGCCCTGCTGCCAGGCCAGCAGGTCTCGGTCCACCTCGCTGTCGTCGCGGTAGGGAAAGGCCTGATAAGCGCGATTCACCGGCCGAAATTCCATCTCGCACTCACTCTCAAATTTTTGGATAAAGTGACAATGCCAGTGTAGCCGAGATGAGAGTGCCGACAGCGAGCGGCGCCAGCCGGGGCGCTGCCACTGGCTAAGCAGGCTTTGGTACATCTCTCTGAGACTGATATTGCCCCAGGCCAGATAGGGGGACATCCGTGAGCACGCTCGTCGGCTGGCGATGGGTGAAGACAGCGACCGGTAATAGTCCTGGCCCCGGCCCTGATAAAAACTCGACAGAGTTCGCCACGCGGTGGGACTGCCACCGCGCTGCATTTCCTCGCCGCCGCAAAGCCAATCGGGTTGGGGGGTGGTTTCCGGCAGTCCTGGCAAGGTGACAAAGTGGGCGCGGTCTAGATCGGGCTGTACCAGCGGTGCCCGCATGACCTGCTGCCAGTGCCGGTCCCAGCCCTGGCGATTCAGAGCGCCGCGGCGCACCGCCCCGCTGGGAGATTGCTGCCAGGGGATGCCCTGACTGTCGCACCACTTTGCCACCGCGAGATCTCGTTGAAAGGTGATGTCGAGACCGGTTTCCTGGTGGCTATACAGCCCTGAGATCGGTGTGTGTTGGTGGATGGCTTGCAGACAATCCAGCGCATTACCGGTCAGGCAGTGTACGCGAGTACCGAACTGCGCCAGTTGCGCGTTCATGGCCTGTAAGGATTGCCAGACGAAACGCCAATGTCGGCGCTCGTAATGGGGGTCTTTGAGTAGCTCCGGCTCAAACAGGTAGAGCAACAGGCAGTCACCACGTTCAATGGCATCGGCCAGAGGAGGGTGGTCGCTGAGGCGCAGGTCCCGTTTAAACCAGACGACATTCATAGGACTAGTGCCGACTCGAGGTAGATAAGGGCCAGTCAGCGGCATCGACGTGATCCAGCGGCCCGGTGACGTGGCCCTGCCAGCGGGCTATATAGCTGCCGTCGGGGTCGAACTGGCGGGTCTGTTTGTCCAGGTCGAAGTGGCGATGCCCCCGAGGATCGGCGCCGACGCCGGCGAGATACTGCCAGTTGCCCCAGTTGCTGGCGACGTCGTAGTCCAGCAGGCAGTGTTCAAACCAAGCGGCGCCATAGCGCCAGTCCACCGCCAGTTCGTGAACCAGGCAACTGGCGACGATCTGACGACCGCGGTTGGACAGGTAGCCGGTTTCCCGGAGTTCGTTCATACAGGCGTTAACGATGGGGTAGGGGGTGGAACCCATGGTCCAGGCTTGGAAGCGCTGGGGGTAGAAACTGGTCAGAGGGCTGCGCCGTTTCACACCGGAGAACGCGAAGAGTCGTGCGCCATGGCGCCGGGCATACCAGTGAAAGTACTCCCGCCACAGCAGCTCAAAGTAGATCCAGTAGGTGGATTCGTTGGCGCCGTGTTGGTTCTCGTAGTCGCGCAAACGGCGCAAAATCTCCCGTGGCGACAGGTTGCCATTGGCCAGCCAGGGAGAGAATTTGGTCGAGCAATCCCAGCCCTGCAGGGCGTTGCGCACCGATTTGTAATAGCTGGGCGCCTCACTGCCAAAGTAATCCGCCAGTTGGGTGAGCCCGTGGGGCTCACCGCCTCGGAATAGCTCGTCCGCCCTTGCGCGAGTGTCAGGGGCTTGCAGAGCGGCGATCTCACTGGGGCTGGGAGGGAGGGTTTGTGGTGACGGCAGAGGGGCGTCTATATCCAGTGCTTCGACCCGCTTTCTAAAGGGCGTAAAGCTTGGCGGCAACGCATCCAGCGCAAAGGGCAGTTGGTCTTTGGTGAACAGGGTGTGATTGTCGGTCTCGATAAAGGTTAGCGATGGCCAGCGTGCCTGTAGGGTTTGCCAGCGCCGGTTTTCGTTAAAACCACTCTGCCGACTTTGGCCAATGACACTGACCTTGAAGGTGCGGATCAGCTGCTCCAATGCCGCCAATGGTTCGCCTTCAGTAACGTGCAGAGATTGCCCCAGCGCCAGCAGTGAGCGGTGCAGCTCGGCGAGGCTCTGATCCTCGAAACGGCGGCGCAGCGGTCCCATAGCGGCAATGCCGTAGCGCCCGGGGCGGGTCGAGGCGGGGTCTCGGCAATACACGCACAGCAGAGCGTCAACCCGCCCCGCGAGGGCCATAAGTGCGCGCTGGTCGTGAAGACGCAGATCCTGTTGAAAGAGAAATAAACCGACAGCCACCGTAAAACCCCTTGTGTACCCAGTGCTTATAAGGGGCCGGGGGGGAATTGGATTAGCCGGGATACAAGGTGGCAGCTGGCCGGGGGGGTAATATTGCCTGTGGTGGGACTGGCAATGGGCTTGTTGGCATCGCTAGTATTGACTCACCAATTTAATAAGAACGTATCACTCTCAACCGACGACTTTTTGCGTGTCATCGCGGGTCCGGGTGTCGCCGAGACAACAGCTCGGTGAAAAAGAGGGTGAGTAGTGGGGAGACGAATGAAACAAATTCCAGCAATTGTGGTAAGCATGGTGGCGCTGCTGCTTGTTGCTTGTGGGGGTGGCGGCTCGACTACGGTCTCGGCGTCGTCGTCTCCCGCCGGCGCGGACAATGAGCAATTCAGCGCTGAGTTCAGCAAGGCCAGCAGCGCCAACAGCGAACTCATCGACGGCCGGTACATTGTGTTGCTCAACAAACCCCTGGAGCCCTTATTAGGCACAGATTTGAGTGCCTTACCGCTGTTGGGACAGGTGGAAGCATTGTTGAACAGCGTGGGTGGTGAATTGCTGATCACCTTTCAACATGCGGTGACTGGCTTTGTGGCGCAGCTTAGCCCCGAAGCGGCAGACCTGCTGCGGCAGAATCCTTTGGTTGCTCTGGTAGAGCAGGATCGTATGGTGAGCGTGGCCGCTGTGCAAAATGACGCTCCCTGGGGCCTGGATCGCATCGATCAGCCGACGCTGCCCTTGGATAACCGTTACGACTACGCCGGCACTGGCGCCGGGGTGAATATCTATATCGTCGATACCGGTATTCGCACGACGCACAGTGAGTTTGAGGGGCGCATGGGTGCGGGGCGAAACTTTGTTGAATCGGGCTTTTTGTTCACCTCCGTCCGCCCCGACGATACCGAAGACTGTAACGGTCACGGCACCCATGTTGCCGGTGTAGCCGCTGGTCAGACCTGGGGGGTGGCCAAGGGGGCTACCCTGCATCCTGTGCGGGTACTGGGCTGCGCTGGCAGCGGCCCCAACTCGGCGGTGATTGCCGGTATCGACTGGGTGACAGCCAATCACCGTGCCCCGGCAGTCGCCAATCTCAGTATCGGTGGTGGGCCCAGCAACGCGCTGGATGCGGCGGTTCAGGGGGCGATTAACGCCGGTGTCACCATGGTAATCGCCGCGGGCAATGACGATACTGATGCCTGTAATGGGTCCCCCAACCGGGTGGGGCCGGCGTTGACGGTGGCGTCGACTACCCAGGCGGATGAGCGCTCTTCGTTTTCCAACTGGGGGGACTGTGTCGATATATTCGCTCCGGGATCGTCGATCAGCTCCGCCTGGTACAGCCACGATCGCAGTTCAGCGGCGCTCAGTGGCACTTCCATGGCGGCGCCTCATGTTGCCGGGGCGGCGGCGCTTATTCTGGCAGAGCGGCCCGGTGCCTCTCCGGCCAAAGTCGCCGATATTCTTGCGGCGGATGCGGTCCGCGGGCGGGTGCTGGATACCCGTAACAGCCCTAACCGGCTGCTGCAGATTAGCACCGAAGGCGGCGGCGACAGAGCGCCATTGGCCGATTTTGACGCTCAGTGCACAGCCTTGTACTGCAGCTTTGACGCCTCCGGGTCCAGCGACGACCAGGGTATTCAGCGCTATCAATGGCAGTTTGGCGATGGCCAGAGTGGCAGCGGTCAGCAAGTGGCCCACAACTACAGTGACTACGGTGTGGTGACGGTGCAGCTGACCGTTACCGATGGCAGTGGCCAGCAGGATAGCGTGCAGCAGGTTATCACTCTCCGTCAGCCAGGCAGTGCGCCCTGCGACGGCTGCTCGGCTACCTCGGGCAGCCTGAGTGGTGACGGTGCCCAACACTATGTGCCCGGCACCGCAGGGTTCAGCAGTGGCGGTGGCGAGTTGATCGGGGTGTTGAGCGGGCCGGTGAGTGCCGATTTTGATCTCTATCTCGAGCGGCTGGACGGGGTGTTGTTCCTGCAAAGTTGGACGGTGGTGGCCCGTTCAGTGGGGGCCTCCAGTGAAGAGAGTATCCGCTTCACAGCATCGCCGGGCACGTATCGCTGGCGTGTGCGCTCGTATTCGGGTGCCGGCAGCTACAGTCTCTATACTAATCAGCCCGACTAGGGCGAATTGGCGCGGCATCGCCGATCGTCATCATCGTTTAATATCGCTGTCTTATTCTCCGGGATCGTCGTAAGCCTTCCCGGAGTTTTCTATGTCCCAGTCTTTCCCCTTTACCCGCCGTCGGTTTTTGGCGGGGTCCGCAGCGACCCTTATGTTGAGTGCCTGTGGTGGTGGCTCGACCGGGGCTTCTTCTGGGAATGGCAACCCCACTGGCAACCCGCTGCCAGATAGCAGCGAACCGGGCCCGATGATGCCTCGAGGCCTGCACGTTAGCCTGGGTGAAGACAGTCGCAGCAGCCGTAGCCTGACCTGGTTCACCGATGGCGTGGATGCGCCCGCGTCGCGGCTGGAGTGGGACGTGGTGGAGGAGACGATGAGCGCTGACGATATCGCGTTTAAAGTCTTTGCCCATACCGTGGAGGCCAGCACTGATGCCACCCCAGGGGTGGAGGCCTTTACCCACCGGGCCACCGTCACTGGCATTGATCCTGAGCGGCCCCTTCGTTACCGGGTGGGGTCTGATGAGGGGGGCTGGTCGTCAGTCTATGTGGTGCCCCCGTCGCCAGCGGAGCAGTGGAGTTTTATTCACTTTGGCGACCACGGCGTGGGCGAGCTAGCGCAAATGGTGACCGATGCCGTTATGCGCACACCCTCAGATCTGCTGTTGCTGGCGGGGGACTTGTCCTACGCCAATGGCGATCAGCCGATCTGGGACCTGTGGTTTGATCAGATGCAGCCGCTGATGAGTCAGCGCATCACCATGACCGCGCCGGGCAATCACGAGCAAAAAGATTTTGGCGGCGATACCTTTAAAAATCGCTTTACCCACCCCGGCAAACCCTTGGGGGATCTGCTGGGTACCGGCAGCCCGGGCAGCTCCTACTATTCCTTTGACTACAACCGGGTGCACTTTCTGGTGACCACCGCCGGGGCCTTAATTAACGATGGCACCCTGATTGAGGAGATTCTCAATATCGAGGCGGACCTGGCCCAGGCCGCCCTGCGCCGGCTGCGTGGAGAGATCGATTTCATCGTGGTGATGCAGCATTTCACGATCTGGACAGATCAGGACGGGCGCAGCCCGGCCAATCCCACCCTGGTGGCGCTGGAGGAGAACATTATCGTTCGCTACGGCGTCGATTTGCTGTTGGTGGGTCACGATCACGTCTACCAGCGCTCCGTGCCGATGGCCTTTGGTTTGCCGAATCCCCTGGGCTATGTCCAGGTGATGGTGGGCACCGGTGGCGCATCGATTCGTATCTTTGATGACAATGGTCCTCAGCGCTGGTCGGCGAGCACCTTTGTGGGTATCGGTTTTGCCAAGTACTTGGTCAGCCCGGGCAAGATCGCGGTGGAATACTACGGCGCTGAGCCGATGGATATGAGTGAAGAGGGGCGCCGCTTGAGTGATGGCCAGTTTGCACTGCGGGATAGTTTTGAGATCACCGCCAAAGAGTCGGTGGCCTGTTTACAGTGCGCTCAACCGGCGCGCTCGTCCCATGAACTGCTAAAGGATTATCCGGCAATTGCCGCCCATACTGTGGCCCGCAACAAACATGCCCTGGAACACTGCGGTTAGCGCAGTTGCTGGAGGCGGCGTCTAGTCGCCGTTAACCTTGACAATGGACTTGTGCTCAGTGTCGCCGGCGACCTGCCAGCTGATGCGCACGTCCACCCGATGTCGGTTATCGTCCTGGCTGGCCGTGACCTTGAGATTGAGCAGGCCCTCGGGGTGCATCTCAATTTTGCCATCTTCATCGCTGAACAGTAGCTCGCCCTTGTCCAGGCCCTTGATCAGCGCGTTGAGGAACTCCTGAATGGTCTCGCGATCCTGGAGAGAATCGTGGCGGAAGGTTGTTTTGGGCTGTCGCATGTTGCGTCGCTATGGCTGTGTTGAACTTCGGTACGCTTATTATAGCGCGACGCCGGTCAGCGAAGATATTCCCCAGGTTCGAAGACTTTGGCGAAGGGGTAGTCGTTACTGATGCCGATGACCCGGCCACTGGGCTCAATGACCGTGACCGCGGCGCCGATGCCGCTAAGTCCCTCTTTGTGACGGGAGTGGCGGTCCAGCGTGGTGTCACCTTCGACGTGTAGCAGCCCCTGACGAAGCATAAGGCGCTGCCCATCGTGGCGATTGCGGTGGCCGTGCACCACTGCGTGAATGCCTTTGCGATGCACTCTTGCCACGCCAATGTCACTCAGCGGCATATCCACGTTGCGGTATTTGGTGCGCATGGTGTTGGCCACGGTGCCGTAGTAGAAGGTGAACAAGTCTTTGCGAATCTGTTTGCGATAGAGCTTGTTCAGGCAGCCAATACCTTTTTCGGCAATCAGTGCTGCAATACTGTCGTCCAGGCCCGCGTGGACGAACAGAAACGAACCGGACTTGTGGGCCAGTTTCATACTGTCAAAAAACCAGAAGAACTCGCCCTTGGGGTGAAGGAACAGCCGTTGGCAGGCCTTGGCCGTGGCATACACCTCCCGCATCCCCATACCGGCGTCGTGGCAGTGTTTTTCAAAATGGCTGGCTTTTTTGTGGAGGCGCACCACCTCCCGCGTCAGAGCCTCTTCGGACAGCAAGCCGGCGGCCTGCTTGGGAAACGCCTTGTACCAACTGGCTCGGGGCAGCAGTCGGCGCCGGCACTCGGCCTCATCGGGGATGCCTTTGAGGGCCTTGGGCCGGTGGGCGACATATTCCTCATAGACCTCCTGTAACAAGGGCATCGCCTTGGGGCTCATGCGCACGAACAGGTGTTCAGTCAGCGCATTGGGCTCCTCGTCCAGAGAGCGCAAGCCCACCAGCAGTCGCATATCGTGGTTGCCGGCCAGCAGTTTGACGTCGGCACCGGTATCGATCAGGTGTTTCAGACTGCGCAGTAGGCTTAAATTGCTGGGGCCCTTGTCCAGGCAGTCTCCACCGATGATAAAGCGCGCCCGGCGGCCGGCGCGGTTTAATTTGAAGGTGGTGGCGAGAGTCTTTTTCTTTTTGCTGTGGTCTTTGCCAGGGCTAATGGCGCCGGCGGCCCGCAGTGAGGCGACAAAGGCATCAGCATCGGCGTGGGGGTCAGAGATAAACAGGGTGCGGCGCTTGGGCCACTGCCAGGGCTGGTGGGAGGCGGCCCGTTGCACGGCTTCCCGCAGTTCCTGCACCCGCTGGGTTTCATCGTCGCTGTGGTTGGGCTTGCCCAGCAGCCAGGTCTCAGTGCGCAGCGGCAGCTGGTCATCGGCCCACTCACCGGCGGGCCCGGCCACCGGCAGCTGCCAGTTGGGAAGTGCGCTGGTGAGTTGTGTCATGAGCGGACCTCTATCCGATCGCGGTGTTTTGTCACGTTATATTGCATTGCTGTTGCAGTTTAGTGACAGCGTCAAGCGCGTGTTGACATAGGGAGCACCTTAGCGGGAGAAACGTCGCGCCGTTTTGCTTGCTTAGTCTTGTTTGGCGCTTGCTTAGCGGCGGCTTAGTCGTTGTACGCCTCGCCACCCCGTTGCTTCCAATCACCGGCGATATGTTGCCAGCCCCGCTCGGTTTTCTCCAGATATATTGGCCGCGCGTGAAACATACTCAGTTGGGGGATTTGCGCCTCGCTGAGAACACCGAGGTGAAAGGCGGCGTGGCGCAGGGCGGCGCCGTGGCCGACAAATACCTTGAGGGTGTCGGTGGCCACCGGTTCAGCCGTGCGCTGTCGAAGGTGTTGAGCCACCCGCTGGCCGGCGGTCATCAGCGATTCCGCCCCAGGGAGGGGCAGGCAGTAGTGGCTGTTGGACTTCCAGTTTTCCGGCGGCGTATCGCAACGGGGGTCCTGCGCCAACAGCGACTCGATGTCGGCAGTAGTCAGGTTGGCGGCGATTCCGACACTGCGTTCAGCCAAGGCCATGGTGCTGTGCAGGGTGTAGTCCGTATTGCCGGGGAGCGAGTCAGCCAGTATGTGTGCGGTCTGCCAGGCGCGCAGCAAGCTGGAACAATCGAGGCTGGGGCACAGCGTCAAACCGAGATCGGCAGCAAATTCGGCAATCTCAACGCCCGCCTGACGGGCTTGTTGCTCACCCAGGGGGCTTAGCGGAAAGGGTTGGTGGGCGCTAGGGGTATCGGGGCGCTGTTGATAATCGCCGTGGCGGATCAGGGCGACGATTAGGCGTGGCATGATGCAAGGATGTTGCGATGTACGGCGGCGACCGCCTGATCAAAGTCGATACCGCCGGTTAACTCCCACACTTGGACGCCTTCCAGCGCGGCCAGGTAGTCGGGGGGTTTGGGTTGCTCCCGGCCAGTCAGAAATTCGCCTTGCCGATTTTGATAAAAGGGGCCGGGGGACTTCATGATGGCGTGCAACAGCTCGCGCCGTTCCGATAGCGACACTGCCTTGAGTTCAGTGCCCTCTTCCCGATCGTGGCTCCAGTTAAGAATAATCAGGTCTTGCAGCTTGCCGCCCTCAACAATGCGCTGCGGCCCGTACAAGTCGTTGATGTGGGCGTCGTATTTCTGTTCCAGATGCCATAGCTCGGCCTTTGGAAGCGATTGCAGGTGGTCGAGTTCGCACTGACTTAGCAGTTTGCGCAGACGCGGGTTGTGCACAATGGTGCCCGGATTGATGCGGGGCAACTTGGGAATCCCGGTCATTGCCACACCGTCTCCCTGTTGACGAACGAACAACCTGTCATTGGTGACGTAACAGGCGTGTTCGGCCTCCATCAGATGCAGCAACAGGGTGGATTTTCCGCCGCCGGAAAAACCCGCAATAGCCAGGCCGTGGTCACCCGCAGTTAGACCGGCAGCATGGCAGATCAGCCAACCCCGCTGCTGCAGGTGGTTCATGTGCTGGGAGTTGATGAAGTTGATCAACTGGTTGGGGTGGCTGCTCAGCGCCCCCGCCGCAATGGGGCGCCGCTGGCGCTGCAAAAACATCACCCCCGTGCGTACTTTGTGGACCAGTCGGCCGCCGTCCAGATCGATGACGGCATCCTTGCGCCCATGTTTACCCTGTTCCCGTGGCCAGTCTTGAAATGTTAAGTCCAGAGTGGGGTTGGGGCCGTCGATGGCGATCACTTCAATATCGGCTTGTTGGGTCTTGGTGTGAACGACGATATGAGAAAAGTAGTTGGCGATGGTGGTTAGCAGCGCGGGGGAGTTGGTGTGCAGTGCCAACAGTTGGTCTCCCAGGCGCAGCGTCAGCGGCGTGCCGGTCAGCGGGTAGTCGGCCAGTAACTGTTTGCTGATGTCGTCGCTGCTGGGCTTCATGCTGTCCTTAAGGTTTACCGCGTAAGTTGCTCTAGTGCGTAGTCGGCGTAGTGGGCGGCGGCGTCGACGCCGGCCCCTTCAAGGGCGCCGCGAAAGCCGCCAAAGGCCGAGACTTCAAAAACTATGGGGCCGCAGTCGGTTTCCGCGATATCCACCGTGGTGAAATCCATGTTGAAGGGCGCCTGTGCCCGTTGCCCCAGCTCTATCAGCGCCGGGTCGGGCTGAACCTCGGCGTAACGCCCGCCGCTGTTGATCGTGGTATTCCAGCTGTCGCCTTGATTGACCCGGGCGTAGGTGCCGAGATAGCGGCCGCCTAAAAACACCATGCCAAGATCCCGGCCTGGGAGCTCGACCTTGCGCTGGATGTACATCAGGGGATTGTCCGACCGGAATGTTTCAATCGTATTACGAAGCGCGGTGGGGTCATCGCTGCTGTCCAGCAACAGCATGCCTCTGGCCTTGGTGGAAAACAGGGGTTTAAATACCGCGCCGCCAAAGCGGGTCACCGCGTCCAGCGCCGCGTCGATACTCTCGGTAATGAAGGTCTCAGGCATGGGAATGGCGGCGTGCTGTAGGGCCAGTGTGCAATGCAATCTGTTCACCAGCCCTTCCATGCTGGCCACCGGGCTAAACACCCGCACACCGGCCTGCTCGGCCGTGCGCAGCAGGGCCAGGCGGTCCAGGGTGTTGGGGCTGTACTGGGCGGAGATTTTCTTGACGATGATGCCGTCCAGGTCACAGAGATTCAGTTCTCCGTAGCCGGGGGGGCTACAAATCAGCGCACCCCGGCTCAGGTCCAGGGACACCTCGGCCATGTCCACCACAGCGCGGAAGCCGGTGCGGGCCTCCAGCGCGTCGGCCAGTACCTCGGTGGACCACTTGCCGGGAATGCCCACCACCGCGATTCTGGGGGGCTTGCTGTGTCTGTCAGGCACTGAAAATCTCCTCTACCGGCAACTCAAAAGTGTAGATTTGGTCCTTTGGTGTCGCCAATACTTTTTCCATCAGGTAGCGGGCCCGCAGAAACATGCGGCGGGCGTGGCTTTTGTCGAGGATGAAGCGGGTTGAACTGGCAAAGCTGCGGGCCAGTCCCAGAGCCAGGCGCAGGTCAAAGCTGCGGTCGTCAGTTTCGCGGGCAAAGCTGAGCGCGAGGCGGTAAAACTCTCGGGCCACCTCATTGATGCGCCGCCGGGTGGCGCTATCCAGAATTTGCAGGCGGTAGTTGGATACCATAAACACCGAGACGTCCTGGACGTAATCCATGTAGCGAGAGCGGTGTAAATCAATGAAATTGATGCGCTTTTCCATCGGGTCGTAGATGATATTGTCGACGTTGAAGTCGCCGTGAATATAGACCGAGAAGGGCGCTTTTACAGACTGCTCATAGTCTGCGACTGCCGCCAGCAAGCTGTCGAAGGAGGCGACGTCAAAACCGCACATTTGGCAGTCGCTGAGATCGAACTCCGGGTGCACCTTGTAAACCTCATTGAGCCGCTTGTTGAGTTGGCGCATAAAGCCCGACTTAACCGGTTCGTCAGTGCGGGTTTCACGCCACACTGACTGCAGTGTCTCGCCGAGTTGCTGCAGGGTCTCGGCAAGCAGATCGTCGGGGGCGCTGAGCAGAATCTGTTCAAAGGTCATCCCGGGCAAGTGCTCGATCAGCAGGGAGGCGGATTGGCCCCGCTTTTTGTACGACAGGATTTTGGGTGCCAGGCCCGGGTAGATTTCGTGCCAGCTTTCCACGCTCTGTCGCTCTTCCTTGAGTTTGCGCTTTTGGCCCTCTTTGTAGATGGCTAAATAGTCGTCGTCATCGCCGTCGCCATAGCTGATGGCGGAGATGGCGCTGCCTGAACGGGTCTCGGCAATAGCGCGAACCTGCATCTCCTCAAGGGCTTCGTCCTTTTCCAGTTTTTTTACCGAGGCCTGGAGGGCTTGGAAACTCTCCAGGTTAACCGGTTGACCGAGGTTGGCGGAGATAATGGACTCACTGATAGTGAGCAGCGCATCGCCCATCTGTTCTACGTTGTGAGCAATGAATAGGGCCGTGGCCAAATCTTCGGTGTGTTTTTCTTTTTTCTCTTTCAGGCCACTGATATAACGCTTAAGCAATTTGTTGTAGTGCCGGTCCAGGCGGCTTTCGATCTTGCCAATCTCCAGTGCCAGCTTGCTGTCGTTGTCGGCAATGGCGGGCCCCAAATAAGCGATGCCATCGCGCACCTGTTGCAGCATATCGCCGTAGGCGGCCGGTTTTAACAAACTGAACTCGTCGATGTGCTGGGCCTGTTTGACGCACTCCCGGCACAACTCGGCAATGCGCTCCAGCTCTGTGGCAATAAACTCTATGCTGCGCAGGATGATGGTGACGCTATCGCTGTCTTTGTGCTCCCACAGCTGCCGCAGTGTACCGTCGTGGATGCGGGCTTTGAGGTTGTAAACGTAACCGGCGCGGTCAAAGATCCGCCGCGCCAGGGCACGGCTCGGATCGTCGAAATAGGACTGCAGGTTCTCCAGTTGAGAATCCACCTCCACGCACAGAAAACGCAGGTTGTCGCGAATACCCTTGGCTACCCTGATCACGTGGCGCCCTCGGTGTCGTCAAACTGGCCCAAATAGGTGGCCTCCTGGTGTTGGTAGCGGCGATAGTGTGGCAGTACGGCTTTGAGAAAGCCCGGCGAGAGGTCGACCTCGGACACCTTGTCCAAACACAGCCATTCCACATCCAGTTGCCGCTTATCCGGCTTGGGGCCGTTGTGGGCTTGATAGTCATCATCGACGCGGCAGAGAAACAGGAATTCCACCACATGGCGGTGGTAACCGGGTTTACTATTGCGGGGTTTGAGATAGTCGGCCACGGTCAGCAGAGTGTCGATGCTGACTTGGCAGCCTATCTCCTCGCGGCACTCGCGCTGCAATGCCTGGTGAAGGTTCTCGCCGGGGGCCTGGCCACCGCCAGGCAGTGCGTAGCGACCCTCGGTTTTGCGCAGGGCAAGCACGGATTGATTGCGCACGATCAGGGCGCGGGCGGCGTTACGAATTGGGGGGGACAGCTCACTCATTTAAAGCCGGATTCTTGATGTAGGGTGACGATCCATTAGTTTGACGAATTTGGCGGAAAAAGTCTGTTACAGAGTCTGGTATTAGCCGGCTGTGGTGGTTACATTACGGTCACCCGCAGTGGATGAACGGTCGCGGGTACCACTGCCAACAACAAATACCAGAGTTATACAGCTAATTCCAAGGGAGAGGAAAATGAATTCACCTACGATGAAGTGGCTTGCCGGTGCGGGCCTGGCTATCGGGATGGCCGGCAGCGCGCTAGCCGGTGTCGTGCAGATGCAAAACGGTAATCAGGTCAGCACAGTAGAGTATCGCGGCGATAACTACCTGCGCATGTCCAGCGAGGGGCAACAGGGTTATATGCTGCAGCGGGATGACAAGCTGTACATGGTCACCGACGGTATGGTGATTGATGCTGGCGCCACCATGAAGATGTTCAGTGGCATGGTTCCAGATTCTGGCCCCCAGGCAACCGCCATTAAATCGATGGAAAAAACGGGCCGTCACGAAACTGTTGCCGGAATCCGTGGCCGGGTGTGGATGGTAACTTACACTGACCACAAAGGCCGTGAAAAAACCGACGAAGTGGTGCTGTCAGGCGACAAGCGCGTTATTGAGCTGCGTGACGCGATGATGGGTTTCTCAAAAACCATGTTGAAGGCCTCTGGAAAAGATGCCAGCCAAGTGGATGCGGTGTTCAATGCCCTCAGAGAAAAAGACAAGGGCTACTTGCGTTTTGGCAACGAAATGAAGGTTGTCAGTATCAGTGACGAGAATGTCAGCAAAAGCCGCTTTGAGTTACCTGCGGAACCGACCACGATGCCCAATATGGGTAATATTTTTAGCGGTAGTGCCAATGCCGAAGCCGGTGCCTCTGCCGATGGCGCCGAGGCCAGTGCCGGTGGTGGATTCAGCCTGGGTAAACTGTTTGGCCAAAAGGCGGAGCGTCAACAAGACCGTGTTGAAGAGCGCACCGATGCTGAAGTGGACCAACAGACCGACAACGTCGTCGACAAGGCCTTGGATAAGGCCTTCAATAAGCTGTTTGGTAAATAATCTGAAACGGGGCGCTGCGCCGCCCCCTTTCTTCTACGTTGGATTATCCCGGCGCTCCATTCTAACTTGAGTCCCCATGGCCCAGATTCGCGTCAGTCGCAGTGCCGATATTCCCGATCCACTGCGCATCAGCCGCTACCATAAAAACCCGGAGTTAGGGCCGAGAATCCTGTTCTTTAGCGGTGGCTCGGCCTTAAACACGCTGTGTAAAACCCTCAAGAATTACACTCACAATTCCATTCACTTGGTGACTGCTTTTGACTCCGGGGGCAGTTCAGCGGAGTTGCGGCGGGCCTTTGCCATGCCCTCCATCGGTGACTTACGCAGCCGGCTGATGGCACTGGCCGACGAGACCGTGCTGGGGCATCCGGAAATTTACGAGCTGTTTCACTACCGCCTGCCCAGCAAAGCCAGTCAGGCCGAGTTGAGGAGCGAGCTGGAGAAAATGGCCCGGGGAAAATCTCGTCGCGTTGCTGAGATCGCCAACCCCATGCGCCGCTTGATTTGTAATCTGCTGGGCTATTTTATCGACGCCATGCCCGAGGATTTCGATCTGCGCGGCGCCAGTATCGGCAACCTGATTTTGACCGGGGGCTATCTTAACAACCACCGGGAGCTGGACCCGATCATCTTTCTGTTTTCCAAACTGATCAATGTGCAGGGCACGGTGCGGGCAATCGTCGACGAGAACCTGCACTTGGCGGCGGAGTTAGAAGACGGCAGCCGTTTGATCGGCCAGCATCGCCTTACTGGCAAAGAACAGCCGCCATTGACCTCGGCGGTGGAGACCATGGTGTTGTCCAGTGAGTTGGAATCCTGGCAAGAAACCACCACGGCGCTGCGCAAGAAAAATCGCAAACTCATTGCCGCTGCCGAGTTGATTTGCTATCCGCCCGGTAGCTTTTATTCTAGCCTGCTGGCCAACCTGATGCCGGCGGGGGTGGGCAAGGCCATAGCAGACAATCACAACCCCAAAATCTACATTCCCAACCTCGGTTATGATCCCGAGCAAATCGGGATGGACCTGGCGCTGTCGATAGATCGGCTGTTGGCACTGTTGCGGCGAGACTGTGGCGAGACTGTCGCGACTGACCAGTTGTTAAATTTTATTCTGCTGGATAGCCGCAATGGCGAATACCCCAGCGACCTGTCACTGGATCATATTCGCCGGCTGGGTATTGAAATCATAGACACCAAGCTAGTCAGTAAACGCAGCGCGCCCTATTACGACAATGAGTTACTGGTATCGGCGCTGATGTCATTGGTGTGAAATAGAGCACGATAAACGTTGTCGAACCATGCCGCGCGCATGGTTTTAATAAGGAGGTAAAACATGCGTTGTCACGAGGTGGACTACGACATTCTCGGTTCGGAAATGCAGCTGGTGGAAGTGGAGCTGGACCCGGGTGAGACGGTAATTGCTGAAGCGGGGGCAATGACCTACATGGAAGAGGGCATCAATTTTCAGGCCAAAATGGGTGACGGTTCTGATCCCGATCAGGGCATGTTTGGCAAGCTGTTTTCAGCAGGTAAGCGCATGTTTACCGGCGAGTCGGTGTTCACCACCCACTTTACCAACGAGGGCCAGGGCAAAAAACGGGTAGCCTTTGCGGCGCCCTATCCCGGCAATATCGTGGCGCTGAACATGGCGGCATTGGGCGAAAAAATTATCTGCCAGAAGGATGCCTTTCTCTGCGCGGCGCTGGGAACTAAGGTGGATATCAGCTTTAACAAGCGCCTAGGCAGCGGCTTCTTTGGTGGTGAGGGCTTTATTCTTCAATCGCTGGAAGGCGACGGCATGGCCTTCATACAGGCCGGTGGCACGGTGGTGGAGAAGAAACTCAACGGTGAAACCCTGCGGGTGGATACCGGCTGCCTGGTGGGCTTTACCGAAGGTATCGACTACGACATTCAGCGCGCCGGCGGTTTGAAGTCCATGGTGTTTGGCGGTGAGGGCTTGTTTTTGGCCTCACTGAAAGGCCATGGCACGGTGTGGCTACAGAGCTTGCCGTTTTCCCGCATGGCCGATCGCATTATTGCCCACGCGCCGTCTTCCGGTGGCGATGACAAAGGTGAGGGTTCAGTGCTGGGTGGCCTGGGGCGCTTCCTCGACGGGGACAACCGCTAGCAGGCTATTGATTCCCCATCGACGCTGCTCCTGCGGCGTTGAAAACGGGCATCAACAAGCTTCTAGGCGGCTGGCCCACCACCGCTCCGCTTGCGGAGTGGCGTTACCCTAAGACGTGCCGTCTTGTTTGTTCTGCGCCGATTTGAGCAGTGACTCAATCATATCCAGCGGCAGCGGGAAGACAATGGTGGAGTTGTTATCGCCGGCGATGTCGATCAGAGTCTGCATATAGCGCAGCTGAATTGCTTGGGGTTGCTGAGACAATTCCTCGGCAGCTTCCCGCAATTTTACCGAGGCCTGTTTTTCCCCTTCGGCGTGGATCACCTTGGCGCGCCGGGAGCGTTCGGCTTCGGCCTGCCGGGCAATGGCCCGAATCATGCTCTCGTCCAGGTCGACGTGTTTAATTTCCACATTGTTGACCTTGACGCCCCAGGCATCGGTTTGTTTATCGAGAATGGTCTGGATGTCGCTGTTGAGCTTGTCTCGTTCCCCCAGCATATCGTCCAGCTCGTGCTGGCCCAGTACCGAGCGCAGGGTGGTCTGGGCCAACTGGCTGACGGCGTCGTAAAACTGTTCCACCTGAATGATGGCCTTGTCCGGTTCCACCACCCGAAAGTACACCACTGCATTGACTTTGACTGAGACGTTGTCCTTGGAGATCACGTCCTGGGTGGGGACGTCCATAACGATGACCCGTAAATCCACGCGGACCAGTTTTTGGATTACCGGGATCAGAATGATCAGGCCGGGGCCCTTAACGCCGGTGTAGCGCCCCAGAGTAAACACTACGCCCCGCTCGTACTCGGGTAGAATTTTAATGGCGGCAAATAGGAACAGGACCGCCAAGCCGATGAGAAAACTCCAGAAGCTGAGAATCATTGTGCCTCTCCTTATGAGTTGTAGTGCTGTGGATCCAGGGCCACGGTAACCGTCAGGCCCTCTCGGTCAGTGACCTGTAAATGTTGCCCCTTGGTCACGGCTCGGTCGCTAATGGCGTGCCACTGCTCGCCGGCCAGCCACACCCGACCGCTAAATTCGCCATCGCCGGTAACAAAGTCCTCCACCGCCTCGGCGTGGGCACCAATCAGTGCCTCACTGCCGGTGACGACAGCGCGTCGCCGGGCCCGCATCAGTAAGTAAACGGTGGCGCCAATGGCCAGTGCTCCCGCCGTGGCGGTGGCGGCGATCATCGCCACTGGCACCTGATAGCCTGGCACACCGGTGTCCATCAGCATGATGGAACCAAATACAAAGGCGGCCAGGCCACCGAGGCCCAAGACGCCAAAGCTGGGAACAAAGGCCTCTGCCAGAATCAGCGCGATGCCCAGGGCAATCAGCGCCAGGCCGGCGAAGTTCACCGGCAGAATCTGGAAGGCGAATAAGGCCAGCAGCAGGCAGATGGCACCGGTGACACCCGGCACGATGGCGCCGGGGTTATAGCCCTCCAGCAGCAAGCCGTAAATGCCGATCATCATCAGAATATACGCCACCGAAGGATTGGTGATGATGGCCAACAACTCGGTGCGCCAGTCCGGTGAGAGGAGGTCGAGTGACATATTAGCCGTGCTCAATGTCACCGTGCCCTTCGCCAACTCCACCCTGCGGCCGTCGATTTGTGCCAACAGGCTTTGCATATCCGCTGCGACGATATCGATGACCTTGTTTTCCAAGGCTTTCTCTGCGGTAAGGCTGACCCCGCTGCGGACCGCTTTTTCCGCCCAGTCGGCATTGCGGTCCCGCCGTTCGGCGAGGCTGCGGATGTAGGCGACGGCGTCGTTGACCATCTTGCGCTGGGCAGGGTCGCTGGGTGGGTCGGTCTTGTCGCTCTCGCCGTCACCGGGGCTGGGCAGGGAGGGTGGTGAGGGCGTGCCTAACGGTATTGGGGTGGCCGCGCCCAGATTGGTGGCCGGTGCCATCGCGGCGATGTGGGAGGCATAAAGGATATAGGTGCCGGCACTGGCCGCCCGGGCACCGCTGGGTGCGACATAGCTGGCCACCGGCACGTCGGCGTTGAGGATGGCGCGGATAATATCCCGCATGGCGCTGTCTAGGCCGCCCGGGGTATCCATACGCAGCACCAGCAGCGCGGCACCCTCAGACTCGGCCCGGTGGATGCTGCGAACCACGTGATCGCTGATCGCCGGGCCAATGGGGCCGGCAATATCGACGATCACACCCCTGGGCACATCGCCATTTTTGTTACTGGCACCCCATGTCAAAGTCGAGTGCGCCAGCACTAACAAAGAGATTAAC
Organism: Spongiibacter nanhainus; assembly: GCF_016132545.1. Taxonomy (GTDB): domain Bacteria; phylum Pseudomonadota; class Gammaproteobacteria; order Pseudomonadales; family Spongiibacteraceae; genus Spongiibacter; species Spongiibacter nanhainus. Next base: position 3,389,491 of record NZ_CP066167.1, on the reverse strand, counting down.
AGCAGCACTGGACTGTTCATACGACGCAGCATAGTAAGCCTCACAATCTGCGCCCACCGACCCATGATCGGAGTCCGTAGCTGCCCCTGGCTATTGCAGGGAAAGTTGTTGTAAGTGTCTGCCGCCATAAACCGCAACCTGCTGATTGGCTGGTATTACTGGTGGTTTTTAATTCCTGCTGCTTTATTTCCAGTTTTTACTACGTCGTGAACTGCTGTTCGGAGCCGAAAAGTTTATTTCTGGCTTGTTGCTCTCATTCTGTTCCGGGTTTTATGCTGATGGCAAGTCCAGACCTTTTCCACAACCGGGCCAGCCAGAATAGCTGGATGTTTAGCAGCAGAATTAACCACCATTCAAAAGCGTCTTCAATTCGGTCGTAGGCCTTACCCAGCCAAGCATCCAATACCAGTGAAAACAACGCGATGGCCAGCAGAGCGGCACTGTAAGCCAGCATTTTCTCGCCACTGCTGCGCAGCCGGGTATCCAGTAAGTGATGGGCGGTGAGCGCCAACAGGATGAAAGACAGCCCCAGGTAGGCCACCACCCCGAAGCGTCGCAGCAGTCGGAAGGTGTCGCCAGCGTGACCCAGTGACAGGGTGTAGATAAGCAGTGCCACACTGGCTATGGCACCCAGTACCGGCATCAAACGGCTGGGTTCTGCGCCCAGGCTGCGCAGCCAATGTCGGTTCAGTATCCACAACGCGACCAGCTGTGTGGCGGTGGCAATCATACCGCCCTTAAACACAAAGTAGGCGAGGCCGTTGCGGCCGGTTTTACTGATGCTGGTGCAGTCCGCCCAGTAGGGCAGGCACCAGTGGATATAGCCCTCCCAGGATGCCAGTAGCCACGATAGGTGCATGGTGACCAGCGGCAGTATTGCCGTAAACCAAACTAGTGGGCTCAGGGACAGGGCTGGTGATGGAGTGGGCTGACCTGGCATGGCGGTATATCCTGGGCCTAGAAGTCGACGCTACCTCTGAGAATAATCTGATAGTTCTCGATATTGTCCCCTTCGTTCATTGGCCAGGCAATATCCACATGGCCGACCCGGTCTACCCGAAACTTAGATGGGCTGAAGCGCAGTCCCAGGCCAACATTGGTGAGCACCCGGTTGTCGGCATCGGGGCTGTCGGTTTTGCTGTCCCAGGTGCGTCCGGTATCCACATAGGCGGCCCCGCCCAACCAGGCCAGGTTAAACAAATGGATGTTGGTAAAGTGCCGGCGTTCGACCGTGAGCAGCCACTGGCGGTTACCGCGTTGGATATCGGTGGGGTAGCCGCGCAGGGTTTCGTTGCCGCCGCCACTGAGCAGCTGATCGTCACGAGCGTTGTGGGTGCCGCGAAAATGTACGCGGGCATACCAGCGGTTGCGGTTGTCGATAAAATTGTAATAGCGAAATGCGATGCCGTAGAGGGTTTCCTGCGCTGTGTGGTCGTCGGTGTCGTAGTGACCACTTACATCCACGGAGCTGCGCAGCAGGTGGTGGTCGCCGGCGCTGGCGGTGTGGGAGGCAAAGGCGTTGTATACCACCGCATTACGGCTGGCACCCAGCCCGGTATCGCTGTAGCCCAACTTTAGGTTGGATTGTAGCCCCAGCAGAATGTCCTCCTGGCGATGGCTGCGGCTGATGTTGGAGGTGGTCCAGTAGCGGTCTTCCAGAAACTGCCAGCTCGCCCAGGGATAGCGCAGTGTGACGTCGCTGGGAGGCATGCTGGGGTCGCGGTCGGCGGCTGAGAACTCATTGCGATCCTCGGTATAACCGACCTTCCAGCGGTGAACTACGCCGTCTCGACGGCCGGTGGACCAACCGCCGAACACCTCCTGAAACAGAGACTCCTGCTGGTAACGGTTAATGACTTTGTCGTTGCGGTCGACGGTTTGATCGAGCTGGGTCTGGGTGTAGTACATGCCGGCGGCCCAGCGACTGTCCAGCTCAAAGAAGGGTTTGGCCAGGCTGCCGGAGACCAGCTGGCCGTCTGAGTTGTCGTAGTAGTCCAGTCCCAGTGCGAGATGAGGGAGAAACAGCTCCGGGACCCGGTAGGACACTCCATAACCGCTGCGCTCATCGTCTTTGCTGTAGCGAAGGGATAAGTTTTGCCCGGTGCCCAACAGGTTTAGCTCTGTCACGCCGGCGCCGACACTATTTTCGCCGCCAGAGCGGGACGCCGATGTTCGAGGGTAGAAGGTCCAAACGTCCCTAACTACCACCAGTAAGTCGATGCCGTCGTCGCACACTTGTGTCGGCACAATCATCGCGTCAATCAGGTACTCCCGGCGCCGCAGCAGGCGCTCGTTCTCCCGGATCCGGGAGGGGTCCAGGGCTTCGCCCGACTGGACAATCATTTGCTGTTTGAGTGTGCTGTGGCGGGTGTCGATGTGGAGTACGTTGAGACTGCGGTAGACCCAGTTGTCCTCATTGGGGTTGTTTTCGTTGAAGACCGGCAACACCTGGTAGTCGATATTGCGAATCGGGCGCCCGGCATACTGCTGATAATCGAGGGCCTTGCGGGTTTCCACAAATTTGAATAACGCTGGATCACCGGGCTGGTAAAGTGTCTCGCAAGAGGAGGTGTCCGCTCTGACCAGAGCGGGCGCGAGGCCTAACAAGGCCGCTGCAACCCAGCGTGAAAGCCCGGCCGGATTTGGCCTCAACAATGTTGTCATTCTTGCATTCTATGGGAGGTTTTGGGCCTCAGACCATCCGCAGAAGTGTAAAAATTAGTGATTGCAATGGCGCCTGGGTCTGCTAAGCGGACCCCGTGAGGCTGTAGCGCCTTTGGGTAGACTAGCGTCGCCGTGTGACAGTGGTGATATGCCCCCGTTTTTGCATAGGGCCATGCTGACATGGACAAGGGCGTGTTGCGTTAGGTGAGCCGCAATCAAGTGGCAGGGTTGAACGGGGTGTTGCGCGGTTTTTCGGCTATTTACACTACTGTTGCGAGGCTCGGTCGGTAATGTGCTTTAAAATTCGCTGGAAGCGTTTGCTGCTTTTCTCGGGGTATTGGCCCGTGCGCTGAGTCAACGGCGTCACATTGTTTTTAGTTATTCTGTCCTGGTCGTATTCGCTAGTCTCCCAGACAGTCAGCTTGCCAAGTCTATAGAGTTTGATGATGTTGGCGTATAAATCCGCTTCTGATTTAAAGATGCCCTGATTATTCAGCGCTTGGTAGCTGACGGTCCTGCCAACCAACTGGGTACACAGGTTTATAAGCTCTGCTGTATAGCCGATTTGGCCGGGCTTTGGCCAGCGGGACAAGCTGAGGGTTGTAAAGCGAAAATCAATATCCGAAAGCTTGCCCTGCGTCTTTGAGCATGGCGACGGTGTTTGCGACACCAGGGTGCTCAGCGCTTTCCTCAAGTCAAAAAAATGGTTTATCCGCAGCTCATCCCGATCCGAGTGAAGCTTGATATCCGCAATGAGAAGCTGGGCAATTTTTTCGAGCAGCGCCTGACGGTTATCTTCCAGGTTATCGAGAACGCGGAGTGTCCACCCCGAAAACGCGGGCTGCTGTATAGCCTGGTCGGCGATGACACTGGTGTCGATAACATCGTCGTTGCGGTTGAGAAGGTAGATCAACTTCGACAAATGCTCGCCCCGCCCCTCAATGACGTGCAGAAGATACCGTCCAGAGACCAAAAATACGCCGGTGATGCCGTGGCGGCGATTGAGTACGCGGCTGGTGTTGTAGATCTCAACCAGGTTTCCCGGTGAGAGCGGCTCATTGCCAATGTCAGAGCGAAGGGTGCTGAGGCACGTAATCCTTTTCATAACCTTCTGGCACTCACGTGTGGTGTGTGGGGCGTCTGCGCTGACGGCACACCAGGTGCGTTAGTGCAGTATTGTCGAGGCAATATGCAATACTGCGCGGGCGCCCCATATAGGGACTACTACCCATCTGGGACAGAGAAAAGAGGGAGCAAGGTGAACGAAGTGCTTTTAAATCAATTGGTTGGTGAGTTTTGTGCGACCGAGCTCTGCCATCTCTATGGGGGAGGTAGTGGGGCAATATGTGATGAAGTTCGCAGCCAATGGACGCAGCCGTACAGTCAACACCCAGTAAAAAGGCCACCGCTAGGGTGGCCTTTTTACTGGGTGTTGGTGGAGCCGGCGGGAATTGAACCCGCGTCCGCCAGTCCGCCACTCAGGGCTCTACATGCTTAGGTTCCGTTTATTGATTTAGCCGCACACAGCCCAACGGTCAGGACGTGCTTGGCGATCCCTGTAAAAGTTTAACAGCGCGGCCCAGGGCGAGCGTTGCTGCGATCCCGTTCTATATGACAGTCGTTAACGCGGTACGGGCACCTTGTTAAAGACTGCTAGCGGGGTTTAAGCCGCTAGAGCGTAGTTGTCGTCGTTGGCAACTATTTAAGTTACAGCTTTGGATTAACGTGATTGGCTGCCATCACGGCATGCACCGCAGAGCTTTGTTACCGGCGTCGAATCCAAATCGGCCCCGTAAAGCTGACTAGCTAGTGTAACTGAAATGCAATCTCCGTGTTAAGTACTGAATTATGCTTACTCAATTGGGGTTGGCCACGGGGTATTCAAGCGTTGGCTACGGCGTCATCGTCTATCGACTGGATAGCCAGGCTAATGCCCAGTGATTTCTGCAGTAGGTCGGCTTCGTCGCTGAGGTCGGCGGCGGTGAGGGGGTTAGCGTCGTACCACTGTTGAGGTAGCGAGAGCTGCAATTGGTCTGGGGCGGTGCAACTGAGGGTGACGGTATTCGGCAGGGTGATGGCCTGGCGCCGGCGATAGAATATGCAGGCCAAGCGTAGCAAGCACACCAGCAACCAGTCGGGGACGACGCCGTAACTGGCTGTGTCGGTGGTCTTGGGCTTGCGGCGGTGGTTGAGCACCAACAGGCTCAGTCGAGCCTGTTCCTGCCGGGAGAAGCCGGACATATCGGCATTGCTAAGGATGTAGGCGCCGTGTTTGTGATAACCGCCGTGGGCGATGGCCAGCCCAAGCTCATGTAGCTGCGCTGCCCAGCGCAGTAAATCTTCAGCCTCTTCGGCGGGGGTGACCAGGTGCTCGGCCACGGCGGGCAGCCAGCGTTGGCACAATTCTGCCACCCGCTCGCCTTGATCCTGATCGATAGCGTATTGGGCGACCAATTGACGTATGGTCTCATCGCGTTTGTCCCGGTGGCGAAAACGACCGGCCAGGTCGTAGAGGATGCCCTCTCTGACCGCGTAGCCAGAGACGTGCAAGGCATTGAAGCCCATTTCCTCAAACAGGGCATAAAGTACCGAGAAGCCGCCGGGGAAGACGTCTCGCCGCTCGTCACTGAGGCCTTTGATATTGAGCTCGCTGACGTGCTTGGCAGTGAGGAGTTGCTTGCGCAGCGTTTCCATTCCGTCGCGGGTGACATGACCGGTATCGCAGAGCTGTTGTAGGTCGAGGATTTTGCTGACGCTGCGTATGGTGCCGGAGGAGCCAATAACCTCTTCCCAGTAGCCGCGAAACTGCTCGACATAGGGGGCGATCAGCTGCCGGGCGGCGCTGACAGCACGCTTGAAGTTCTTTTCGTTAATCTCGCCGTTGGGGAAGAAGCGAATGCTAAAGCTGACGCAGCCCATGGGCAGGCTTTCCAGCCGTTTGGGGTTCTGGTTGCCGGCGACCAGCTCGGTGGAACCACCGCCAATATCGATAACCAGGCGGGAGCGCTGCTCCGGGGATAGATCATTGGCAACCCCGAGGTAGACCAGGCGGGCCTCTTCGGTACCGGAGATGATATTGATCGGTGCGCCGAGGATGGACTCGGCCTTGCGCATAAACTCCGTGGCGTTGCTGGCGGCGCGCAAGGTGTTGGTACCCACCACGCGAATTTGGTGGGGCGGCACATCCACCAGACGGTTAGCGATTTTGGCCAGGCTATCCAGGGCGCGTTGTTGGGCGTCTTCACTCAGTTTGCCATCGTCATCCAGGCCGGCGGCCAAGCGCACCATATCCTTGTGGCGGTCAATAATGCGCAGCTTGTCTTCGTGAAAGCTGGCGATGACCAAGTGAAAGCTGTTTGAGCCCAGGTCGAGGGCGGCGTAGGACTCGCTGTTCTGTGCCATTGTGGGCCTTTACATGCTGGGTTGCGCTACAATTTTATCGGCAGGGGGCGTCAAAATCGACTCGAGAATTGTGTCATTATAGTGACATTAATAACAGGTAGTCTGACGAGCGTTTTTTGTATGAAGCCGTCGCCCCATGCGGGGGCAGTGAGCGGTGCCTGATGTGTGTAAAAGGACAGTATTGAATGACAGAGCATATAGCCGAGCAGGCCTGGGTAGCGAAAGAACTAAGCTGGTTATCCTTCAATGAGCGTGTTCTGCAGGAGGCTGCCGACCCCGATGTGCCTGTGATTCAACGCATTCGTTATCTGGGTATTTTCTCCAATAACCTGGATGAGTTTTTTCGGGTGAGAGTGGCGGATGTGCGTCGCCTGGCAGCCTTCTCTACGCCCTCCAAACAGGAGGAGTACAAGGCACTGCTGGAGGAGATTCGGCAGACAGTATTAAAGCTACAGCGCCGTTTTGATGCGACCTACCGGGAGAATCTCAAAGAACTGGCTCGTCGCAAAATCTACGTGATCAATGAGAAGCAGCTGGACGAGGCGCAGACCGCTTACGTAAAGGATGTGTTCCATAACCACATCCAGCAGGAGCTGGTGCCAATCATTTTGGATGACGCGAACCCGATGCCGGAGCTGAACGATGCCTCCATTTATCTGGCCATTCGCCTCAGCTACGAGAACCAAACCCGTTTTGCTCTGCTCGAGGTCCCGACTACCCGGGTTGATCGTTTTATTCGCATACCTGGGCGCAAAGGTAAAAAAGCCAAGGTATTGATTACCCTGGAGAACATTATCCGGGTCTGCCTCAATGAGGTGTTCCGAGGTATTTTTCCGCTGGATAGCGCCGATGCCTATACCATTAAGCTGACCCGGGATGCGGAGCTAGAGCTGGGCGAGGAGGTCACCCAGACCTTTGTGGAAAAGATGGCTCAGAGCCTCAAGCGCCGCAAGAAAGGCGATCCGGTGCGTTTTGTCTACGACAGCGAGATGCCCAACGACTTGCAGGACTACCTGGTTCGCCGGCTGGGCCTGGGGCGACTCGACTCGATGATTCCCGGCGGGCGGTATCACAACTCCAAAGATTTCATGAAGTTCCCGAACCTGGGGCCGGCCTATCTGGATATGAAGGCCTTACCGAAAATCCCCAGCGCAGAGATCAACGCCGCCGCCAACATTCTCAGCTGTATGCGTGAGCAGGATATTTTGCTGTTCTATCCCTACCACAGCTTTGACTACCTGACAGATTTCCTGAAAACAGCAGCCATCGATCCGGCGGTGAAAGAGATCAAAATCAGCCTCTACCGGGTAGCGTCTAACTCCCACGTGGTGGATGCGCTACTCAACGCCGTAGCCAACCACAAAGAAGTGACGGTAGTGGTCGAGCTTCAGGCGCGCTTTGATGAAGAAGCCAACATTCAATTGTCCCAGCGCCTGACTGATGGCGGGGTGAATGTGATCCTGGGTGTGCCGGGCCTCAAGGTACATAGCAAGTTGATCTCGATAACCCGCCAGGAGAACAACGTTCAGCGTTACTACACCCACGTGGGGACCGGTAACTTCAACGAGAAAACCGCCTCGGTCTATACTGACTTCAGCCTCTTTACCTACGATCAAGGTATTGGCGAAGAGGTCGCCAAGGTTTTTGACTTTATTGCCTTTACCTACAAGCGTCACGAGTTCAAGCATTTGGCCGTGTCGCCGCTTAACAGCCGTGAGCGACTGGTTGCGCTGATAGACAACGAAATCCACTTTGCCAACAAGGGCAAAACCTGTGGTCTTACTCTTAAATGCAACAACCTGGTTGACCGGGAAATTGTCGACAAACTGTATGAGGCCAGCCAGGCTGGCGTGCCGGTGCGGCTGATTGTACGCGGCATGTGTTCGCTGGTGCCGGGCTTGCCGGGCTTAAGTGAGAACATCGAAGCGATTAGTATCGTCGACGGTTTTTTGGAGCACCCCCGGGTGTACATTGGTCGCAATGGCGGCAACCCCCAGTACTATATTTCCTCGGCAGATTTAATGACCCGCAACATCGATTACAGAGTCGAGGTGACCTGTCCGATCTACGACAAAAAGCTCCAGAAGATGATTCAGACCATCATCGATATACAGTGGGCGGATAACGACAAGGCGCGGATCATCGACGCCACCCAGAGTAATATGTTCCGGGAGCGCAAGCCTGGCACGGCGCGGATACGCTCTCAGCACGTCATCCACGACTACCTCAGCACCGGTAAAAAGCCGCGCTTACCACAGTTGGATTACCGGCCTCGCAGTACGGTAGACGACAAGGCCAGTAAAAAGAAAAAGTAAGCTGGTGGCTACTTGCCGCCCCGTACAATCAGCAGCTCGCCGTGAATGGTTTTGGGCTCGCTGACGCTCCAGTCGAGGTGTTCAGCGTTAAATTGCTTGCAACAGCGCTTAGCGAGTTTGTGAAAGGGTGAGCGACCGGGGTCGGCAATAATGATTTGCTTAACGCCGGCATTGACGGCGGTTTTGACCGCCTGGTAGAGCGGGTCGACCAGGTTGTCCCAAAAGCAGATGTCTCCCCCTAACACTAAGCTTTGACCGCGAAAGTCCTTCTTGGTGAGGTCCTGGTACTTGGCAACTTGGCCCTTGATTTTGACATCGTTCAGTAGGGCATGGGCTTCCAGATAGGGGAATACATGGCTGTCGGCATCCACTGCGGTGACCTTGGCGCCAAAGTGATGAGCGCAAAAAATACCCAGTATCCCCCAGCCGGAGCCGATCTCGGTGACCTTGGCATTCTTACCGGGTGGGTGTTGCTTGAGGTAGTCCATGATCAGGTAGGACGAGCCCCACACTTGATAGCCGTGTATTTCGGGCTCGTCCAGCTTGCGCTGCATGCGACGGATCAACTTGTGGCGTTTTTTCAGAATCAGGATGTCGTTGACGATTTGGATATCCCGCAGTGCCGGGTGGTCCGAGGCTGTTCCGTCCATGCAGTAGTGGTGTCCTGTGAGGTTGGGGTTAGCGGAGTTGTTTGGGGCGGACAATTTCGATCAGTTTGGCGCTGTCTGATCGCAGTTGATCCCAGTATTCCACGTTCACTTCCAGCTCGACGAAGGTGCAGGTGCCGAAATGGCCGATCTTGCCGTCGTAGAGGAAGTTGGCCAGGTCAATCAAGGCGGGGTTGTGCCCGATGATGAGGGCCTGGTCGATGTCGTGGGGGAGGTTTTTTAGCCAGTCCAGCAGTGTCTGCATATCGAAGGTATATAGGCCTTCGTCGACTGTAATTTGGCTGCTGTCGAAGACCGATGACTCGGCTTTGAAGCGCCTGAGGGTATCCTGAGTGCGGCGGGCGCTGCTGCAAAACACTTGCTTAAAGCTCCGGCCGCTGCGCGCCAGCTCGTTAGAGACCAGCTGGCAGTCCCGTTTGCCGCGTTTGGTTAACGGTCGGTCTTCGTCGTCTAGAGACTCATCGTCCCAGCTGGATTTGGCGTGCCGCAACAAGTAAAGGGTTTTCATGTCGTTATGGCATCAGTCGTGGTTAGTTGTGTTGCCGCAAAATTCGCTGCTTCTGGCGGTCCCAGTCCCGGGCTTTTTCGGTATGCCGCTTATCGTGCTCCTGCTTGCCCTTGGCCAAGGCAATTTCAGCTTTGACCAAATGCTTCTTCCAGTAGAGCGCTGTGCACACACAGGTGTAGCCCTTTTGTTGGGTGGCTTCAACCAGTTTGCTCAGTTCTTTTGCGTGAAGCAAGAGCTTGCGGGTTCGGGTTGGGTCGGTGACATAGTGGGTCGAGACCGTTGCCAAGGGCGTGATATGCCCGCCAATCAGAAAGGCCTCACCGTCCTTGAGCAGCACATAGGTATCGGTGATTTGCACTTTACCCTGACGTAGACTTTTGACCTCCCAGCCCTGCAAAGCCAGGCCGGCCTCGAACTTGTCGGTCAAGTGATAGTCGTGACGCGCGCGCTTGTTAAGGGCAATGGTATTGCCGCTAGGTTTAGGTTTCTTCTTACTCATGGCGGGGATTATAGGGCCAGTTGTTGGCAAAACCTATGCCACTCGGGTAAAAAGACCGCTGCTGACCGGGGTACCATGACTGAATGAAGTACAGGAAGAAAGTAGTACAAGGCATCTGGGCCAGTCGCTGGACCTTTCTGGCGGCGGCCACAGGGCTGTCAATCAGTCTGGGAAACTTTTGGCATACCCCCCTGGATGTCGCGGCCCGGGGCGGTGCCAATTACCTGTTGGCCTACCTGTTTTGGCTGCTGGCGGTGGTGCTGCCGGTGGCTGGGGCTGAGGTGCGCCTGGGGCTTCGCGCCCGTTCCAACCCAATTCATACCATGCATCAGGTGGCAGATTTTTCCAGTGCCAGCCCTCACTGGGGCCTGGTGGGGCAAATGTTCAGCGTGACGGCGCTGCTATTGGCAGTGAATTTTGCGGTGGTGCTGGGGTGGCTGCTGGTATATGTCGTTAAAATGGCCTCGCCGGAGCTGGATGCCGCTAGCCTGGAGTCTGTGGCGGCTCAGTATCGCGAGGTGCTGGCCTTGCCGGCTGTGACGCAGGGCGGGATTTTGCTGGGGATAGGTGGCGCGGTGGCATTGAGTTCTCTGAGTGTGGCTCGGGGCTATGCGATGTTGCTTAGAGTGCTTATACCTCTGCTGCTGGTGTTGCTGGTGGCGGTGGTGTTTTATGCCCGCTCTCTGGGTAGCTTTGGCACAGCTCAGGAAGCGCTGTTTCAGTGGCAACCCCAGAACCTTGATTTGCGATCCTTGTTCTCCGCTTTTCAGCAGGCCTTTTACTCCCTCAGTATTGGTGCCGGCGTGTGGATGGCCTACGGCGCGTATTTTCCCACAGGCCGCTCGGTGGCCCGGCAGGTAGGTGCGGTGGCGTTATTGGACGTTGCCGCCATGCTGCTGGCTGGCCTGGCCATTATTGCCCTGGTCTCAGACCAGCATATTGTTCCCGGACGCGGCGCCGCACTGCTCTTTGTCAGCCTACCCTACACCTTTGGCAACCTGGTTTTGGGGGATGTTGTCGGGGTGGCGTTTTTTGTCATGCTATCGTTGTTGATGATGATCAGCCTGGTGGCAATGATGGAGCCAGCGGTGTCCTATTTGGTGGAAACCTGGGGGCTGAAGCGATGGTTTGCTGCCGGACTGGTGGGGCTGTTGCTGGTGGCCTTGAGTCACTTGGCGGCCTCCTCTCTGCAAGACGGCTCTTCGCTGCGGCTATACGGCCGCAGCTTTATGGAGTGGTTGGACATTGTTGTGGTGAGCATGCTGTTGCCGATGGGGGCATTTTGCCTCGCACTGTTCGCTGGTTGGCGAATTCCGGCGGTGGTGTTTACCGGCAATATGGATGTTCTGGACAGGGCCGTTTTTTGGTTATCGCGCTGCTTGTTGCGGTATATTGCTCCGCCGGCGCTGCTGCTGTTACTGGTGGTCGGCGTTTACTTTCGAATGCAGACTTGAGGAGAGGCGGTGCACGAGATTCGACGCAGCGCGCTGTTGCCCTATTCCGCGGTAGCGGTTTATCAGCTAATCAATGATATCGAAGCCTACCCCAATTATATGGAGGGTTGCGTCGGTGCTGAGGTGCTGGATCATCAGGGTGACGTAGTAGAGGCGCGCTTGGATTTGTCCAAGGCGGGGATTCAATTGAGTTTTGTGACCCGCAATGAATTGATTGCCGGTGAGCGGGTAGCGCTGAGCTTGGTGGACGGACCCTTTGAAACCCTGCAGGGGGAGTGGCATGTCAAAGCCCTCAGTGATGAGGCGTGTAAGGTCAGTCTGGAGTTGCGCTTTGCCCTGCGCAGCCGTTTAGTGGGCGCCGCTACCCGCACCCTGTTTAACTCGGTGGCCAACAATCTGGTGGATGCAGTGAGTACGAGAGCGAAGGATTTGTATGGATAGCAGTGAAAACACCATGCGGGTGGAGGTGGCTTACGCCCTGCCCGACAAGCAGCGCATAGTGGCCCTGGATGTGCCGGTGGGAACAACCGTTCGTGAGGCAGTATTGCAGTCTGGGCTGGATACTCAATTTCCGGATCTGGATCTGACCACGGCGGATGTGGGTATCTTTGGCAAAGCGGTGGCCAAGCCAGAGACTCAAGCCCTGAATGAAGGTGAGCGGGTAGAAATCTACCGCCCGCTGATTGCCGATCCCAAAGAAGTCCGCAAGCAGCGCGCGGCTAAGGCCAAAGCAGCTCGTCAGCGCGCCGACTGAGCCGCGTCGGCCTGGGGAGCCTGGGCGGCTTCGCTGTCGTTTTCGCTGCGGGGAATGGTGGTGCGGATCTCGGCCAATGAGTCGCCGTCAAACAACACAGTCAGCTGTTTGCGTTTGGCGGGGCCGCCTTCCTCGGCCATGGTGTAAATATAGTCCCAGCGGTTCGGGCTAAAGGGATCCTGGACCAGGGGCGTGCCCATAATAAATTCCACCTGACTGCGGCTCATGCCGACTTCCAGTTGATCCACCATATCCTGGGTGATGACGTTGCCCTGGTCGATATCAATCCGGTATACGCCGGGAAATTCCAGCGAGCTACAGGCGCCCAGTGCAAGGGTCAGCGCGGCGACAAGGGTGGCTGCGGCGATTCGCAAGGTCATGCTTCGGGTTCCAATCGCGACAAATGAGGCGGGGATGATAGCGCAATCCCCGCGCCGACGCGAAGCTCCCTGTGCCGATGTCCGGCGATTCGTCGTCAGTGCCGTGTCCCCAGCATCTCCTTGGCGTGGGCCAGGGTGTTCTCGGTGATGGCGATGCCCCCCAGCATACGGGCGATTTCGTCGATTTTGTGGTCCTCGCTGAGCAGTGTCAGCTCGGTGCGCACCGCCTTGCTGTTGCCCACTTTTTTCACTTGGATATGGTGGTGGCCCTGGCTGGCAACCTGGGCCTGGTGGGTGACACACAAGACCTGACTGCGTTGGCCCAGCTCTCGCAGCATTTGGCCGACAATTTCTGCGGTGGCGCCGCCGATGCCGACATCCACCTCATCAAAGACCACCGTCGGGACGGCGGCAACCTGCGCGGTGACCACTTGAATGGCCAGGCTGATTCGGGACAGCTCGCCTCCCGAAGCAATTTTGCTCAGTGGCCCCATGGGCGCGCCGGGGTTGCTGCGAATCAGGATCTCGACCTCTTCCCGGCCCTGGACGTGAGGGCGGTCGTTCTCACGGGGAGTGAGGGCAAAGTCGATTTCGCAGTGCTTCATGGCCAGGGCCTTAAGCTTGGCTTCTATCGCCTTTTTGAGCTTCTTGGCGGCGCTGGTTCGCTGGCTGCTCAGCTTGGCGGCGTCGCGCTGGTAGCGAGCCTCGGCCTGGTCCCGTTGCTGGCGCAATTCATCGAGTTTTTCGTCAGTGGCATCGAGGTCGCCGAGTTTATCGCTGAGCTCCGCCTGCAGGTCGGGCAGGGCTTCCGGTTTGATTTTATGTTTGCGGGCGGTCTGGTAGATGGCATCGAGGCGCTCTTCCACTTCGTGCAGGCGCTCCGGGTCGAGATCGATGCTGTCGACCTGACTTTGAATTTCCCGGGCCGCTTCTTCGATCTGGATGCGGGCATTCTCCAGCATTTGCGCCGCCGCGTGCTCCTGCTCACTGCCGTGTTGGCTGCCATACAGAGAGGACAGCGCCTGGTGGAGCACGCCCATGGCGTTAACTTCGCCCTCGCGGCATAGCTGCAGGGCGTGGTGGTTGGCGGCCAGTATCTGCTCGGCATTGGCCAACTGTTGCTGCTTTCTCTCCAGTTCTTCCACCTCACCGGGCTGCACGTCGAGTCGCTCCAGCTCGTCCAGCTGGTAGCGCAGCAGTTGCTCTTGGGCGTTTTGTTCGGCTGCCTGGCTGGTGAGGGTGTCCAGCTGGTGGTTGAGAGTGTCGTACTCTCGGCATAAGCGAGCGACGCCTGCGGCTAGTTCGCTACAGCCACCAAAGGCATCCAGCAGTTGCCGCTGGTGGTGTTTTTTAAGCAAGGACTGATGGGCGTGTTGGCTGTGGATGTCGATGAGTAGTCCGCCCAGCTCCCGCACTGCCTGCACCGTAGCGGGACTACCGTTGATGTAGGCCCGGGAGCGCCCCTCCTGGGTGATCACCCGGCGCAGCAGGCACTCGTCGCCGTTGTCCAGATCCCGTTCGGCCAGCCACTCCCGGGCTGCCTTCAGGTTGCTGAGATCAAAGCTGGCGTGAATGTCGGCGCGCTCGGCGCCGGGGCGAACCACCGAGTTGTCGGCGCGGTCCCCCAGCGTCAAGCCCAGGGCGTCCAGCATGATGGACTTGCCGGCACCGGTTTCGCCGGTGAGCACCGTCATGCCGGCGTTGAGGTCGATTTCCAGCGATTCGGTGATAGCAAAGTTACTGATACTGAGGTGGGTCAGCATGGACTGGCTCCCGTTGGTATATATGGGTTTTTATACAGTAGTTTGCCAGGGCTCGACAAGTGCTCGCCCTGTTCGCGGCAAGGATTTTTTTGCGCCCGCCTTGAAAACCGGTCGGTTAACCCCATATCGCCAACAGCCTGGCCCGTTGGGCCCGCCAATATTCACCAGATTCACGGAGACAGTCATCGTGGCAGACGAGCAACAAAAAGACGCAACGCCCGAGCAGCCGGCGCCTGGGGGCGATGAGCAGGCTACTGCTGAGAACCTTCAAGGGGAGTCTGCCCAGGCGGCACCTGAGTCGGGAGAGGGCGCTAGCCTGGAGCAGCAGCTGGAAGCGGCCAAGCAGGAAGCCGCCGATGCAAAAGAACAGGCTCTGCGCGCCGTCGCCGAGTCCCAAAATGTGCGCCGCCGGGCGGAGAAAGACGCCGAAAGCGCGCGCAAGTTTGCCTTGGAGCGCTTTGCCGGCGACCTGCTGGAAGTGGCCGACAACCTGGATCGCGCGCTGGCTGCGGCGGATGACAGCGATGAAGCCCTAAAGCCGATCCTGGAAGGGGTGGAGCTGACCCGCAAAACCCTGATCGATGCGCTGAATCGCCACAATGTCGAGCAGATCGACCCGGTGGGTGAGCCCTTCGATCCCCAGTTCCACGAGGCCATGGCGATGGTGCCCAACCCCGATGTGGAGCCCAACACAGTGATCGAGGTCATGCAGCGCGGTTACACGCTGAACGGTCGGTTGCTGCGGGCCGCGATGGTGGTGGTGGCTAAAGCGCCGCAATAGACACCGCCGACAGTATTGCAAGCGTAGGTAAAAGTACGGCCCCGCCTTGAAGTTTGGCAAACCGGGCCAATATCTGACACAGACAGAATGACACCCCTCGGTGGCTCCGGACAGCGGACGCCGAGACTGAACGACACGGAGATTTAACATGGGCAAAATTATCGGAATCGACCTGGGGACCACCAACTCCTGTGTTGCCGTAATGGACGGCGACAAGGTCAAAGTCATCGAGAACGCCGAAGGTACGCGGACCACCCCGTCCATTGTCGCCTACACCGAAGACAATGAAATCCTGGTGGGACAGAGCGCCAAGCGTCAGGCGGTAACCAACCCCAACAATACGCTCTACGCCGTCAAGCGACTGATCGGTCGCCGGTTTGAAGACGACGTGGTGCAAAAAGACATCAAAATGGTGCCCTACGGCATCTGCAAGGCTGACAACGGCGATGCCTGGGTCGAGGTCAAGGGCGAAAAAATGGCGCCCCCGCAGATCTCTGCCGAAGTGCTGAAGAAAATGAAGAAAACCGCCGAAGACTACCTGGGTGAGAAAATCACCGAGGCGGTCATCACCGTGCCGGCGTACTTTAACGATTCTCAGCGTCAGGCCACCAAAGACGCCGGTCGTATTGCCGGCCTGGAAGTAAAGCGGATTATCAACGAGCCCACGGCGGCGGCCCTGGCCTACGGCATGGACAAGTCCAAGGGCGATCGCACCGTTGCCGTGTACGACCTGGGTGGCGGTACCTTCGATATCTCCATCATCGAGATTGCCGAAGTGGACGGCGAGCACCAGTTTGAAGTGTTGGCCACTAACGGTGACACCTTCCTCGGTGGTGAGGACTTTGACCTGCGCCTGATCGACTACCTGGCGGAAGAGTTCAAGAAAGAGAACGGCATCGACCTCAAGGGCGACTCCCTGGCGATGCAGCGCCTTAAAGAGGCGGCGGAGAAGGCCAAAATCGAGCTGTCATCCAGTCAGCAAACTGAGGTGAACCTGCCTTACATCACCGCAGACAGCACCGGTCCCAAGCACTTGGTGGTGAAAATGAGCCGCGCCAAGCTGGAGTCGCTGGTGGAAGAGCTGGTAACCCGCTCGTTGGAGCCGATGAAAATCGCCCTGGACGATGCCGGCCTGTCATCCAGCGAAGTGGACGAGGTGATCCTGGTAGGCGGTCAGACCCGCATGCCGATGGTGCAAAGCAAAGTGGCGGAGTTCTTCGGTAAAGATCCCCGCAAAGACGTCAACCCCGACGAAGCGGTAGCTATGGGCGCAGCGATTCAAGGCGCGGTATTGGCCGGTGACGTCAAAGACGTACTGCTGCTGGACGTGACGCCGCTGACCCTGGGTATCGAAACCATGGGTGGTGTCGCTACGCCGCTGATCGAGAAAAACACCACGATTCCTACCAAGAAATCTCAGGTGTTCTCGACCGCTGAAGACAACCAGACCGCGGTGACCATCCACGTGGTTCAGGGTGAACGCAAGCAGGCGGCGGCCAACAAGTCACTGGGTCGTTTCGACCTGGCGGATATCCCGCCGGCGCCCCGGGGTCTGCCGCAGATCGAGGTGACCTTCGATATCGACGCCAACGGTATTCTGCACGTGTCGGCCAAAGACAAGGCCACTGGCAAAGAGCAGTCCATCCGCATCACCGCCTCCAGCGGTTTGAATGAGGATGAGATCGAAAAAATGGTTCAGGACGCTGAAGCCAACGCCGAAGCGGACAAGAAGTTCGAGGCTCTGGTGACCGCCCGCAACACGGCGGAAGGTCTGGCCAATGCCACCCGCAAAACGCTGGAAGAGGCGGGCGACAAGGCCACCGACGACGAGAAGTCTGCCATTGAGGCGGCGCTGACCGAAGTTGACGAAGCCATCAAGGGTG
Source organism: Spongiibacter nanhainus (assembly GCF_016132545.1). GTDB lineage: Bacteria > Pseudomonadota > Gammaproteobacteria > Pseudomonadales > Spongiibacteraceae > Spongiibacter > Spongiibacter nanhainus. The sequence continues at coordinate 3,372,420 of NZ_CP066167.1, read as the reverse complement.
ATGACGTCGACGCCATCGAGGCGGCGACCCAGAAACTCACCGAGGCGTCCGGCGGCCTGGCACAGAAGATGTATGCTGAGCAGGCGGCCCAGGCCGAAGGCGAGGGTGGCGAGCAGCCGGAAGGCGGCGCCAGCAACGCCGGTGACGATGTCGTTGACGCTGAGTTTGAGGAAGTCAAAGACGACGACAAGAAGTAAAACACGCGGCGTCAGTCGCGTTTGGAGGCGGCGCCAGGTTTGAAAAGGCCTGGCTAAGCGCTCCAAACGAGGACGCTAGGTTGAGACGCCGGGCCATTGCCCGGCGTTCTTGCTGGTAGAACAGGCTACACAGATTATGGCGAAACGCGATTACTACGAAATTTTGGGTGTCGAGAAAGGCGCTGACGAGAAGGACATTAAAAAGGCCTACCGTCGCATCGCCATGAAAAATCACCCGGACCGCAATCCGGATGACCCCAAGGCAGAAGATATCTTCAAAGAGGCCACCGAAGCCTACGAGGTGCTGGCCGACAAAGAAAAACGCGCGGCCTACGACCGCTTTGGCCACGAGGGCGTTAACGCCGGTGCCGGCGGCTTTGGCGGCGGCGGTGGCGGCTTCAGCGATATTTTTGGCGATGTCTTTGGCGACATCTTTGGCGGCGGTGGCCGGCAGCGCGGTCCGGCTCCGGGTTCAGACCTGCAGTACACCCTGGAAATCGACCTGGAGCAGGCGGTGCGGGGCACTACCGCCAAGATTCGTATTCCCACCCTGGTGGAGTGCAACACCTGTGAGGGCAGTGGTGCCAAGAAAGGCAGCACACCCCTGACCTGTGGCACCTGTAATGGTGTTGGCCAGGTACGGATGCAGCAGGGCTTTTTTGCTGTGCAGCAGACCTGTCCCAATTGCCGGGGCAAGGGACAGATTATCTCCGACCCCTGTAAGAGCTGCCACGGTCGCGGCCGGGTGGAAGAGACCAAAACCCTGTCGGTGAAGGTGCCACCGGGTGTCGACACCGGCGATCGTATCCGTCTTAGCGGCGAAGGCGAAGCCAGCCCCAATGGCGGCCCCGCCGGCGATCTCTATGTGCAGTTGGCAGTGCGCCCCCATCCGATCTTTAAGCGCGATGGCAAGCACCTGCACTGCGAAGTGCCCATCGGCTTTACCGAGGCGGCACTGGGCGGCGAGTTGGATGTGCCCACTCTGGACGGCCGGGTCAAATTGAAGATTCCCGCCGAAACCCAGACCGGTAAGGCCTTCCGCCTGCGCGGCAAGGGCATTACCCCGGTGCGGGGCGGCAGTACCGGCGACCTGATCTGCAAAGTAGTGGTGGAAACGCCGGTATCGCTTAACAAGCGCCAGAAAGAATTGCTGGAAGAGTTCCAGTCCACCCTGGCTGGCGACGACAAGCAATCACCCCGTAAGAAAACCTGGTTCGATGGGGTGAAGTCCTTCTTTGATGAGATGAAATTGTAAGGACGCGCAACCGCCGCCTCGACTTGGCGGCGGTTTTTCTCCATCCTTTATCTCGCCACCGTTCCGGTTGAAGCGAGCCTTTCATGGATAAAACACTTAATAAATTTGTTGCCCAACACCTGTGGTCCGAAGCGGTACTGGACTACCCCTGGTGGCGGCGCTACCTGATTATTGCGGCGCGCTACCTCTACGTGGTGCTGGATGACTTGGCCAAGGGCGAGCTGACCCTGCGGGCCATGAGCCTGGTGTATACCTCGTTGTTGTCGCTGGTGCCACTGATGGCGGTGAGCTTTTCGGTGCTCAAGGCCTTTGGTATGCACAACAAGCAGTTGGAGCCGGTGCTGCTGCAGTTTTTGGCGCCGATGGGCGAGAAAGGTGTGGAGATCACCAGTCAGGTCATCGGTTTTATCGACAACGTTAAAATCAGCGTGCTGGGGAGCTTCGGTATCGCGCTGCTGTTTTACACCGCAATTTCCCTGATTCAGAAAATCGAATCCACCTTTAACTATATTTGGCGGCTGGATCAGCATCGCAGCATCGGCCGGCGCTTTGCTGATTATGGCAGCGTTATGCTGATTGGTCCGCTGCTGGTGTTCACCGCCATTGGTCTGTCGGCTCGGGTCCTCAGTGGCGGTCTGGCTGATGAGATGACCACTATGGTGCCTTTCTTGGCGCATCTGCGGGAGTTGGCCGCCAAACTGACCCCCTATCTAATGATCGTCGCGGCCTTCACCTTTTTCTATATGTTTATCCCCAACACCCAGGTCAAGCTGCGGGCCGGTATGGTGGCAGGGCTGGTTTCCGGGGTGCTGTTTCAGAGCTTGGGCTGGGGCTTTGGCAGCGTGGTGGTGTCGGCCACCGACAGCGGGCCCTATGTCATCTACTCGGGCTTTGCCATTCTCATTCTATTTATGATGTGGATGTATATCAGCTGGCTGATTCTGCTGGTGGGCTCCAGTATTGCTTTTTATGTGCAGCACCCGGAGTATGTCGTCCCCGCCCGGCGCAGCGGTGATCTCAGCATCTCCCAGCAGGAGGATTTGGCGCTGCAAATTATGGCTTTGATGGCCCAGCGCTATTACGAGGGCAAGCGGCCCATGACCTCCACCGAGTATGTGGCGCGTTTGCGGGTGCAGATTCAGGGCGTGACACGGGTTTTGCGGGCGCTGAGGCTGGCTGGTCTGGTGGTTGAGGATGCCAGTGAGCCGCCGCGCTATCTGCCCAATGCACCGCTGGAGAACGTCAATCTCAAGCAGGTGTTGGACGCGGTGCGCAGCGAGGGCGCATCGGCAGCGCTGGTGCGCCGCCGACCGCGACCCGGTGTGAGTGGTGTGAAGGAGATTCGCGAAAATATCGATCGCGCCATCGCGTCGGCGCTGGAGGGCACCAGCGTGCGGGACCTGGCCTTGGGCAAGGATGAGGAGCGGCCGAACAGCGCCGCAAGCCAGTAAAATGACAACCGATCTACACAAGTAAAGAAGTAGGAAAAGACAATGACAGTGCGAGTTGCAGTAACCGGCGCCGCCGGGCGGATGGGCAAAACCTTGATCGAGGCGCTTAGCCTTGCCGAGGGCTGTGAGCTGACCGCCGCGATTGAGCGTCCCGAAAGTTCGTTGATTGGCGTCGATGCCGGTGAGCTGGCGGGCCTGGGCAGCAATGGCGTGAAGGTGGTGGGCAATATTCGCGAGGTGGTGGGTGACTTTGATGTGCTCATTGATTTCACCGCGCCAGTGGCGACCCTGGATAACGCCGCGGTGTGTGGCGAAGCCGGTAAGGGCATGGTGATCGGAACCACCGGTTTTGACGACGGGCAAAAACAGCAGCTCAGTGACGCGATAGCGCCTATTGCTGTTTGTCAGGCCTCCAACTTTAGCACCGGGGTGAACTTGTGTTTTAAATTGCTGGATATGGCGGCCCGGGTGATGGGGGACGATGTCGATATTGAGGTCTACGAGGCCCATCACCGCCATAAGGTGGATGCCCCATCTGGCACCGCTCTGAGTATGGGGCAAGTCGTGGCCGATGCCCTGGGTCGTGATCTGGGTAAGGTGGCGGTCTACGGTCGCGAAGGCCAAACCGGCGCCCGGGATAGAGAAACTATTGGCTTTGCCACGGTGCGCGCTGGCGACATTGTCGGCGATCACACGGTGATGTTCTGCGCTGAAGGTGAGCGGGTGGAAATTACCCATAAGGCCAGTTCTCGGATGTCCTTTGCCCGGGGTGCGGTGCGGGCGGCCCAGTGGCTGAGCCAACAGTCCGCCGGCCGCTATGATATGCAGGATGTGTTGGGCCTGAAGGCTGACGAGGTCTAGGTTTTGGCCCGCGTTAGCATCGATCTGCCTGAAAATTTCGATTTTGTTTCTGAGACGCCGTTGCTGGTCAGTCACATTAATGCCGGCAACCATTTGGGTAACGACTCGGTGATCACCCTGCTTAACGAGGCCCGGGCCCGGTTTCTGGTGTCGCGTCAGGTGTCCGAGTCAGTGCCGGCACCGGGGCTGACCATCGTCAACGCCGACCTGGCGGTCAACTACCTCAGCGAGGCGTTCTACGGCGAGTCCATTGGTATGGAGGTGAGCGCCACCTCCTTTCACCGCTGCGGCTTTGATCTGGTCTACCGACTCAGTGAGGTGGAGAGCGGCCGCGTTGTCGCGATTGCCAAGACGGCTCACTTGGTTATTGATCCCCTGGCCAAGCGGGCTGCCGACATGCCGGAGGCTGTCCGGGTCGCCCTTCAGGGGGCGTGAGGGGCGCAGAGGGTAAATAATGCCAGCTGGCCCTCATATCAGGTGGACTTTACCCGGCACCTTTGCGTAAAATTCCGCCTCAGATTTGGGTGCCGGGCGTCATCTGCCCCGCAACCCCGCAAGGAGCGAGGTGAAGCAATTTCATCTCGCTTTTTTGCACGCGTATTTTCCTCAGTGGTTCCTTAGTTGCTGTTTCCGGATCTCATGCCGGCGGTGACTCTCGGCCGCAAGTCTGATCCAGGAGGTGCTCTTGACCGTTCCAGCCATCCTTGCCCTTGAAGACGGCAGCATTTTTAGGGGTATTGCCATTGGTGCTGAGGGCAGCTCGGTGGGCGAGGTGGTTTTCAACACCGCCATGACCGGCTATCAGGAGATCCTCACCGATCCCTCTTACGCCCGTCAGATCGTCACGCTGACCTATCCCCATATCGGCAACACCGGCACCAATAGCGAGGACGAAGAGGCGGCAGAGATCTGGTCCGCCGGCCTGGTGATTCGCGATCTGCCTCTATTAGCCAGCAGCTTCCGCAATGAGCAAAGTCTGTCCGACTACCTCAAGGCTCGGGGCGTGATTGGCATTGCCGATATCGATACCCGCCGCCTGACCCGTATCCTGCGGGACAAAGGAGCCCAAAACGGCTGCCTGATGGCCGGGGACATCGACGAGGCCAAAGCCCTCGAGCTGGCCCGGGACTTTGCCGGTCTGAAGGGAATGGATTTGGCGAAAGAAGTCACGACCCAGCAAGCCTATCGCTGGAGCGAGGGAAGCTGGGAGTTGGGGCAAGGCCACCGCCAGAACGACCCGGCGTCACTGCCCCACAAAGTGGTGGCCTACGACTTTGGCGTTAAGCGCAATATTCTGCGCATGTTGGCGGACCGCGGCTGTGACCTGACCGTGGTGCCAGCGCAAACCCCGGCCAGCGAAGTGTTGGCGATGAACCCCGACGGCGTTTTCCTCTCCAATGGCCCCGGTGATCCGGAGCCCTGTGACTATGCGATTGCGGCGATCAAAGAGATTGTCGACAGCGGTGTACCGGTATTCGGTATTTGCCTGGGGCATCAGCTGTTGTCGCTGGCCTCCGGCGCCCAATCCATGAAGATGAAATTCGGCCACCACGGTGCCAACCACCCGGTGCAGGATTTGACCACCAAGGTGGTGCATATCACCAGCCAAAACCACGGCTTTGCGGTGGACGAGGCGACGCTGCCAGAGACGCTGACGGTGACCCACAAGTCGCTGTTCGACGGTTCCCTGCAGGGCGTACATCGCAGCGATCGCCCGGCTTTTGGTTTTCAGGGGCACCCGGAGGCCAGCCCCGGCCCCCATGATATTGCCCCGCTGTTCGATCACTTTATAGAGCTGATCGACGCCCGCAAAGGCGCGGCGTAGTTGTATTGCTACAGCACCGGCCATTGCGGCCGGTGGGATGTCGGGTGCCTCGCGCGCCAGACGTGACACAGGCTCAAAACACGCAGGCTGCGGCCTGTACTGGGTCCAACACTAACGAAGTATAGATTTCGACGGTTACCACTTAGTTATGCCAAAAAGAACCGACATCCAATCCATTCTTATCCTCGGCGCCGGCCCCATTGTGATCGGTCAGGCCTGTGAGTTTGACTACTCTGGCGCCCAGGCCTGTAAGGCGCTGCGCGAGGAGGGCTTCCGGGTCATCCTGGTCAACTCCAACCCCGCCACCATCATGACCGATCCGGCGATGGCGGATGCCACCTATATCGAGCCGGTGGCATGGGAGACCGTGGCCAAGATCATTGAGAAAGAGCGCCCCGATGCACTGCTGCCCACCATGGGCGGGCAGACCGCACTGAACTGCGCGCTGGATCTGGATCGGGAAGGGGTGTTGGCCAAATACGGCGTGGAGATGATCGGCGCCAACAAAGAGGCCATCGATAAAGCCGAAGACCGCCATCTGTTCGACCAGGCCATGAAACGCATCGGCTTGGAAACACCCCGCGCTGCCATTGCCCACAGCATGGAAGAGGCGCTGCAGGTGCTGGACTCCATTGGCTTCCCCGCGATTATCCGCCCCTCGTTCACCATGGGCGGCTCCGGTGGCGGTATTGCCTACAACAAGGAAGAGTTTGTCGAGATCTGTACCCGGGGTCTCGACCTGTCCCCCACTAACGAACTGCTGATCGACGAAAGCCTGATCGGCTGGAAAGAGTTCGAGATGGAAGTGGTGCGGGACAAAAACGACAACTGCATCATCATTTGCGCCATTGAGAACTTTGACCCGATGGGGGTTCACACCGGCGACTCCATCACAGTTGCTCCGGCCCAGACCCTGACCGACAAGGAATACCAAATCATGCGGGACGCCTCTTGTGCAGTCCTGCGTGAGATCGGTGTAGAGACCGGTGGCTCCAATGTGCAGTTTGGTATGAACCCCGACGATGGTCGTTTGGTGGTGATCGAGATGAACCCCCGGGTATCCCGGTCATCGGCACTGGCCTCCAAGGCCACCGGTTTTCCCATTGCCAAAGTCGCCGCCAAGCTGGCGGTAGGTTATACCCTGGATGAGTTGCAAAACGACATTACTGGCGGCGCCACGCCCGCGTCGTTTGAGCCCAGCATCGACTACGTGGTCACCAAGGTGCCGCGCTTCACTTTCGAAAAGTTTGGCGAGGCCCAGACCAAGCTCCACACCCAGATGAAGTCCGTCGGTGAAGTGATGGCCATTGGCCGCACCTTCCAAGAGTCGATGCAAAAAGCGCTGCGGGGCCTGGAAGTGGGCTCGGCTGGCTTTGAGCACAAAATCGATACTGATCGCAGCGATGCCCGGGATGTGTTGATCGGTGAGTTGACCAACCCGGGCCCCGAGCGCATCTGGTATGTGGCTGACGCTTTCCGCGCCGGTATGTCTGTGGACGACGTATTTGAGCACAGCAAGATTGACCGCTGGTTCCTGGTGCAGATTGAAGACATTATTAAGTCGGAAAACTCCCTGAAAACCCTGGCCCTGTCGGAAATCGACCGGGACATGATGTGGCGCCTCAAGCGCAAAGGCTTCTCTGATCAGCGCCTGGCAGTGTTGCTGGCGGTCAGCGAGCGTCAGTTGCGCCGCCGTCGCCACGAACTGGGAGTGCGCCCGGTGTACAAGCGGGTCGATACTTGTGCGGCGGAGTTTGCGACCTCTACCGCTTACATGTACTCCACCTACGAGGAGGAGTGCGAAGCCCAGCCTTCAGATAAGCAGAAGATTCTGGTGATCGGCGGTGGCCCCAACCGGATTGGTCAGGGCATCGAGTTTGACTACTGCTGTGTGCACGCCGCCCTGGCAATGCGTGAAGACGGCTACGAGACCATCATGGTCAACTGTAACCCGGAGACCGTGTCCACCGATTACGATATCTCTGACCGCCTCTATTTTGAGCCGGTAACCCTGGAAGACGTGTTTGAAATCGTCGACAAAGAAAAGCCCAAGGGCGTCATTGTGCAGTTTGGTGGGCAGACGCCGCTGAAGCTGGCGCGAGATTTGGAGGCCGCTGGTGTACCCATTATCGGCACCAGCCCAGAGGCCATTGACCGGGCTGAGGACCGGGAGCGCTTCCAGCAGATGATTGAGCGCCTGGACCTCAAGCAGCCCCCCAATACCACCGTGCGCAGCGAAGAGGCAGCACTGGCAGCCGCAGCCCGCATTGGCTATCCGCTGGTGGTGCGGCCCTCCTATGTGTTGGGTGGCCGGGCCATGGAGATTGTCTACAAAGAGGAAGAACTGGAGCGCTATATGCGCGAAGCCGTCAAGGTCTCCAACGAGTCGCCGGTGCTGCTCGACCACTTCCTCAGCGCGGCTGTAGAGGTGGACCTCGATGCTGTGTCGGACGGCAAGAATGTGGTGATTGGCGCCATCATGCAGCACATTGAGCAGGCCGGGGTTCACTCCGGGGACTCGGCGTGTTCTCTGCCGCCCTATTCGCTGGATGCCGACGTGCAGGACCGCATGCGGGAGATGGTTCGTCGCATGGCGCTGGAGCTGGGTGTTGTGGGGCTGATGAACGTCCAGCTGGCGGTTCAGGATGGCGAGATTTACGTCATCGAGGTTAATCCCAGGGCGTCCCGCACCGTGCCTTTTGTGTCCAAATGTATCGGCACGTCCCTGGCCAAAGTGGCGGCCCGCTGTATGGCTGGCACCAGCCTCGCGGAGCAAAACTTTACCGAAGAGCGTATTCCCAAGTTCTTTTCGGTCAAGGAGGCGGTCTTCCCCTTCAATAAATTCCCCGGTGTCGACCCGATTCTCGGCCCGGAAATGAAATCCACTGGTGAGGTGATGGGCTTGGGCGAAAGCTTTGCCGAGGCCTTCTCCAAAGCCGCCCGGGGCGCGGGTGAGGTCTTCCCAACCAGCGGGAAAGCCTTCCTCAGTGTGCGTGACCCCGACAAGGCCGGTGCGGTGGATGTGGCGAGGCAGTTAACCGCGTTGGGCTTTGAGCTCTGCGCGACCCGCGGTACCCATAAGGTCTTGACCGAGGCCGGCCTGAAATGTCAGCGTGTTAACAAGGTCTTAGAGGGTCGCCCCCATATCGTTGATATGGTAAAAAACGGCGAGATCGACCTCATCGTCAACACCACCGAGGGCAAGCAGGCCATCGCGGACTCGTCCCTGATCCGCCGCAGTGCCTTGGCCAGCAAAGTCAGCTACACCACCACCCTGGCTGGCGCCGAAGCAATCTGTCAGGCCCTCACATTCGGAGAAGAAAAAACGGTACGTCGTTTGCAGGACGTGCATGAGGATTTAGTGCAATGAGCGACCAAACACCGATGACTGTGGCCGGCGAGCAAGCCTTGCGGGCCGAGCTGAAACAACTGAAATCCGTGGAGCGACCCCGTATCACTCAGGCGATTGCCGAGGCCCGGGAGCACGGAGATTTAAAGGAAAACGCCGAATACCACGCCGCCCGGGAACAACAGGGCTTTTGCGAGGGACGGATTCAGGAAATTGAATCCAAACTCGCCAATGTGCGGGTGATCGACGTCACCAAGATCCCCTGTACCGGCAAAGTGATTTTTGGGGCCACCGTGACTCTGATCAATTGCGAGTCTGACGAGGAAGTGACCTATCGCATCGTCGGCGAAGATGAAGCCGATGTGAAAGCCGGCAAAATCTCCGTTACCTCACCCATTGCCCGCGCCTTGATCGGCAAAGAAGAGGGCGATGTGGCGCTGGTGGCGGCGCCCGGCGGTAATATCGAGTACGAAATCGATCAGGTGCAACACCTGGAAGAGTAGTGTCCAGGCAGCCTGCAGCGACGCCGCATTACAGGGGTCGCAGCAGGTTGGACAGTCTGGGGTCCGGCTTTTTGGCCGGGCGGTAAAGCAGGGCGATTTTACCGATGGCCTGCACCAGCTCAGCGCCGGCGCCCTCGCACAGCGCGTCAATCAATTCCCGCCGCTCGCCGGGATCGCCCGCATTGACCTTGACTTTGATCAATTCATGATCCTCCAGCGCCCGCTCCAGTTCTTGAGCCACGCCTTCGCTGAGCCCTTTGTCGCCTAGGGTGACGATGGGGTGCAGCTTGTGGCCGATACTGCGCAGTTGCTTTTTGTCGCTGGCGGTCAATGGAGGCATGATGGGGCGTCTCTGGTTCGTCTAAGGTCCAATGGGCGCGCTATTGTACGGGAAAGGTATAATGGGCGCGAGATACGACAGCAAACGCCCGCAACGGGCAACGCGCACTGAATATCGATTAGGAGACCCGAATTGGCAAAGCGCTCATCATCCAGCGGCGCCTGGTTAAAAGAACATTTTGACGACCAGTACGTAAAGCGCGCTCAAAAAGAGGGCTACCGCTCCCGTGCATGCTATAAGTTGCTGGAAATTCAGGAAAAAGATCGCCTGATCAAGCCGGGGATGTGCGTCGTAGACTTAGGGTCGGCACCGGGTGGGTGGTCCCAGGTGACCGCGCAGATCGTCGGGACTCGGGGCCGGGTGGTGGCCTCAGACATTCTGCCTATGGATACTCTGGCAGATGTGGAATTTATTCAGGGGGATTTTACCGAACAGGCTGTCTTCGACAGCTTGATGGCGGCACTGGGCGGGCAGCCGGTTGACCTTGTTATTTCCGATATGGCCCCCAATATGAGTGGTATGAAGGATGTGGATCAGCCGCGCTCTATGTACCTCTGCGAGCTGGCACTGGATATGGCCCAGCAAGTGCTGCGCCCCGGCGGTGATTTTGTCACCAAGATTTTTCAAGGGGAGGGCTTTGACGAGTACTTTCGCACTCTAAAGGCGCACTTTGACAAGGTAATCACCCGCAAACCCGCTGCTTCGCGGCCCCGCTCGCGGGAAGTGTACCTCTTGGGCCGTGGCCTGAAGGGGTGAAATAGGGCCTGCTCGCACTAATAGCGTTGTGCCTGTTGTGGCTAAAAATCCGCCAATCAAGGCGTGAGAAGAGAAGTTTGGTCATTCCAAATGAACGACGAACAACGAAGAGTGGTGGGTTTTTAGCCACAACCCGAAGGGCTGGGGCCATTTTTGCCCCCAGCGTTGTTGTCGGTCGCTTATTTGGAATGACCAAACTGCGCTTCCTCCGCCTAGCTGGAGGCAAAAATGACCGCCAGCAGGCGAAACGCTATTAGTGCGAGCAGGCCCTAGCCCCGCCGCTGTCATGGTGGGGGGGACTTTTCTGTAGTAGAGTGGGTCTAATTTTCTGGCAATGGCGTCACTGGCGACTCGCCCCGTTATTCCAGGCTTCGAGAGGATCGGTTTTTTGAACGATATGGCTAAAAATTTACTGCTGTGGCTGGTCATTGCCGCCGTGTTGTTGACGGTATTTAACAATTTCAGTGTGCAGTCCCCAACCGAGCAGCTCAACTATTCGCAATTCATCTCCGAAGTGCAGAACGAGCGCGTCCGCAAGGTGGTCATTGATGGCTTGACCATACTCGGCGAACGGGATGACAGCAGCCGCTTTGAGACGGTGCGCCCAGCGTTGAACGACCCCAAGCTGATCGACGACCTGCTCGAGCACAACGTGGTGATCGAAGGCAAAAAGCCTGAGCAGCAGAGTCTGTGGACGCAGCTGCTGGTGGCCAGTTTCCCGATACTGATTATCCTCGCTATTTTCATGTTCTTTATGCGCCAGATGCAGGGCGGTGCCGGGGGCGGTAAGGGCGGCCCCATGGCCTTTGGCAAGAGCAAGGCGAGGCTGCTTAGCGAAGACCAGATCAAAACCACCTTTGCCGATGTGGCCGGGGTGGATGAAGCCAAAGAAGACGTGCAGGAGCTGGTGGAGTTTCTCCGTGATCCGGGCAAATTCCAGCGCCTGGGCGGCCGAATCCCCCGCGGCGTGCTGATGGTGGGCCCGCCGGGCACCGGTAAAACGCTGCTGGCTAAAGCCATTGCCGGTGAAGCCAAAGTACCCTTCTTCTCCATTTCCGGCTCCGACTTTGTCGAGATGTTTGTGGGTGTGGGTGCGTCCCGGGTCCGGGATATGTTTGAACAGGCCAAAAAGCAAGCCCCCTGCATTATCTTTATCGACGAAATCGATGCGGTCGGTCGCCACCGCGGCGCCGGCATGGGCGGCGGTCACGACGAGCGTGAGCAGACCCTCAACCAACTGTTGGTTGAAATGGACGGTTTTGAAGTGAATGACGGCGTTATCGTGATTGCCGCCACCAACCGTCCCGATGTACTGGACCCTGCGCTGCTGCGCCCAGGCCGCTTTGACCGCCAAGTGGTAGTCGGGCTGCCGGATATCCGCGGTCGCGAGCAGATCATCAAAGTGCATATGCGCAAGCTGCCTCTGGCGGACGACGTGGATGCTTCAGTGATTGCCCGCGGCACCCCCGGGTTTTCCGGTGCTGACTTGGCCAACCTGGCCAATGAAGCGGCGCTGTTTGCGGCTCGGGCCAACTCCCGGGTAGTGGGCATGACCCAGTTTGATCTGGCCAAAGACAAAATCATGATGGGCGCCGAGCGCAAGTCCATGGTGATGTCGGACAAAGAAAAGCAAAACACCGCCTACCACGAGGCCGGGCACGCCATTGTTGGCCGCCTGATGCCAGAGCATGACCCGGTTTACAAAGTCAGCATCATCCCCCGTGGTCGGGCTTTGGGTGTGACCATGTTCCTGCCTGAGGAAGACCGTTACAGCCTCAGCCGCCGGCATATCATCAGTCAGATTTGTTCACTGTTCGGTGGTCGGATTGCCGAGGAAATGACCTTGGGCAGCGAAGGTGTTACCACCGGCGCCTCCAACGATATCCAGCGCGCTACCGATATCGCCCGCAAGATGGTCACCAAGTGGGGGCTGTCGGAGAAAATGGGGCCGCTGATGTATGACGACGCCGAGGAAGAAGTTTTTCTTGGGCGTTCTGCCGCCCAGGGCGGCAAGGGTGTGTCCGGTGAAACTGCTCGCCAGATTGATGAAGAAGTACGCCGCATCATTGACGAGTGCTACAGCACCGCCAAAAACCTGTTGGAAGAGAACCGCAATAAGCTGGATATGATGGCCGACGCACTGATGATGTACGAAACCATCGACAGCCATCAGATTGACGACATTATGGCTGGCCGAAAACCTCGTCCGCCGGCGGGTTGGGATGATCACGGTGGCAGCGGCCAGAGCGGCCATCGCGCTCCGGAACCCGATGCCGAGTCTCCCGAGCCCGGTGCTGACAAGCCCCGTCGCCCTGAAGACCCCTTCAATGGCCCGGTCGGTGATCACTGACCCCAGTATGGCTCATCACAAATCTTCCCCACCGCCACAGCTTCGCTGTGGCGGTCGCGTTTTGGATATCTCATCGCCGCAGGTTATGGCGGTGATGAATGTCACTCCCGACTCCTTTTCTGATGGTGGGCAGTTCTACGCCGGCACGTCCCTCAACCTCGACTCAATCCTTGCCGCTGTTGAAGGCGCGCTTGCCGATGGCGCGACGCTGATCGATATCGGTGGTGAGTCCACCCGGCCAGGCGCCAGTCCGGTCAGCCAGCAGGAAGAGTGCGATCGTGTGCTGCCGGTGGTTGAAGCGGTCGCCGCCCGCTTTGATGTGGTGATTTCGGTGGATACCAGCTCCCCCGAGGTGATGCGCGGGGCAGTCGATTTGGGGGCCGGCATGCTGAATGATGTGCGGGCTCTGCGACGCGACGGAGCCCTCGCCGCCGCCGCTGACTGCGGCGTGCCGGTCTGCTTGATGCATATGCAGGGAGAGCCTGCATCCATGCAGCAGAAACCGGAATACCGCGATATTGTCGCCGAAGTTAAGGCTTTTCTGGCCGAGCGCAGTGCGGCATGTCGAGAGGCGGGGCTGCTGGATAATCACATTCTATGGGACCCGGGGTTTGGCTTTGGCAAAAGCCTTAGCCACAATCTGCAGCTGTTTAATGCACTGCCGCACTTGGCTGAAACCGGCTACCCCCTGCTGGTGGGGGTGTCGAGAAAGTCCATGCTGGGTGCCGTAACCGGGCGCGATGTTGATCAGCGCATGGCGGCCAGTGTGACGATGGCGGCGCTGGCGGCGGAGCGCGGTGCTGCGATATTGCGGGTCCACGATGTGCGCGAAACCGCCGATGCGCTGGCCATGGTGGCCGCCCTGAAAAAAGAGAAAGATCAAGCATGACCAGAAAGTATTTTGGCACCGACGGTGTCCGGGGGAGGGTGGGTGAAGCGCCTATTACCCCAGATTTTGTCTTAAAGCTGGGCTGGGCCGTAGGCCAAGTGTTGGCCCGGGAAGGGCGCAGTAAAGTATTGATCGGCAAGGATACCCGCATCTCCGGCTATATGTTTGAGTCGGCGCTGGAGGCGGGTTTGGTGGCCGCCGGGGTAGATGTGCGCTTGCTGGGCCCGATGCCCACTCCCGCCATTGCGTATCTGACCCGTACCTTTAAAGCCAAGGCGGGCATTGTGATTAGCGCCAGTCACAATCCGTTTTACGACAATGGCATCAAGTTTTTTTCCGCCGAGGGTAACAAGCTAGCCGACAATGTTGAGTTGGCGATCGAGGCCGCTCTGGATAAGCCGATGACCACAGTGGAGTCCGCCCAGTTGGGTAAGGTGAGCCGTATCGATGACGCTGCCGGGCGCTATATTGAATACTGCAAGTCCACCATCAATACCGAGCTGTCCCTGGAGGGCCTCAAGCTGGTTCTGGACTGTGCCCACGGTGCCACGTATCACATTGCTCCCTCGGTATTTGCCGAGCTGGGGGCGGAGGTCGCGGTGCTCGGCGCCAACCCCAATGGCCTCAATATCAATGCCGATGTTGGCTCTACTCATACCGAGGCCTTGCGCGAGCGGGTGCTGTCGGAAAAGGCCCACTTGGGAATCGCCTTTGATGGCGACGGTGATCGGGTACTGTTTGTGGATGCGGACGGATCGTTGGTGGACGGCGATGAGCTGCTATACATCATTGCCGCAGACCAGCTGCGGCGGCGTGGCGAGTGTGCCGGCGTCGTTGGAACACTCATGTCCAACCTGGGTCTCGAGCTGGCATTGGCCGAGCTGGATGTGCCTTTTTGTCGCGCCAAAGTTGGCGATCGCTACGTTAAAGAGGAAATGAGTCGGCGGGGCTGGGCGCTGGGTGGTGAAAATTCCGGCCATATTATCTGCGCCGATGTTAGCTCCACCGGTGATGGCATCGTCGCCGCATTGCAAGTGCTCCGGGCGATCATTGGCGCCAATGCGTCGCTGGCGTCACTGCGCGTTCCGGTCACTAAACTGCCGCAGGTTATGGAAAACGTGCGTATCGCTGCGCCGCTGGATCTGGAGGATCAGGCCTTGCAGGCGAAGGTGCGCGAAGTAGAGTCGGTGTTGGGCGCGCGCGGCCGGGTCTTGCTGCGGGCGTCGGGAACCGAGCCGCTGATTCGGGTTATGGTGGAAGGCGACGATCGTCAGCAAGTTACCGAGCTGTGCCGTCAACTGGCAGAGCAGGTGCAGTCCCTGGCCGGTTAATGCTTACTGCGTTGTTCATGTCTCGCCTTGTATGTGATCAGGGCTTTATGTAAGATTGGCGCCCATTTTGCGCTTGGCCCTGTTTCTGGTGCGCCGAGTGGCGTCACACGTTGTCATCTAAGTTGTGATTTAAGGAAACGCCATGCGGAGCTATTTGATAGCCGGCAACTGGAAAATGCACGGGCGTCGGGACGCTGTGGTAGAGCTGTTGGCCGGTTTGAAAACACAGCTACCCGCCGAGCCAGGTGCAGATATTGCCGTTTTTCCGCCGGCCATTTATATCGATTTGGTCAGCCGGGAGTTGCAGGGAGCACCGGTAGCGGTGGGGGCGCAAAATGTTTGCGACCAAAGCAAAGACGGCGCCTTTACCGGCGAAGTCTCTGCTGAAATGCTACGGGACATGGGTTGCCGCTATGTCATAGTGGGTCACTCTGAGCGCCGTGAGCTTTATGGTGAAAGCAGTGCTCTGGTGGCGCAGCGCGCCAAGGCCGCGATTGAGGCCGGCCTAACTCCTCTGGTGTGCGTGGGGGAGAACGAAGCTCAGCGGGATGCTGGTAATACCTTGGATGTGGTTGGCGAGCAGCTCACCGCGGTGATCAAGGTTTTGTCGACACAGCAGCTTGGCAGTATCGTGGTGGCGTATGAGCCGGTGTGGGCCATTGGCACTGGCAAGACGGCGACTCCGGCCCAGGCCCAGGAAGTGCACGCATTTATTCGCGCTAGCCTGGCGAAGCAGTCAGAAGAAATAGCGGCTACGGTGCGTATTGTGTACGGCGGTAGCGTCAAGGCCGGCAGTGCCGGTGAGTTATTTGCCCAGCCCGATATCGATGGCGGGCTGGTAGGCGGGGCATCCTTGGATGCCGGTGAATTTTCCGCAATTTGTAGAGCGGCGGAGTAAATGGAACAGTTAATTCTCATCATACATGTGATCACGGCCCTGGCTATTATCGGTTTGATACTGGTTCAGCAGGGTAAGGGTGCCGAAATGGGTGCCTCTTTTGGTGCCGGTGCATCCCAAACATTGTTTGGTAGCGCGGGTAATGGTAATGTCCTCACCCGCGCGACAGCCATCCTTGCAACCCTGTTCTTCCTGACTAGTTTGTCACTGGCCTATGTGGCCAAACAAAAGACGGTGGAAGATGTCGATTTGATCGATATTCCGGTTGTAGAGGAAAGTCGCGACATCGCGCCGGTCCCCAGTGAGGGTGCAGGTTCAGCCGATATGCCGGCTGTCGGTGGCAGTAGTGCTGACACTGATATGCCTTCGGTTGGTGGAGACGCCATGCCCTCAGAAAACAGCGAGGACGTGCCAGCCAGCGATATGCCCTGATGTACATCGGGGTTAAAAGAATTGCCGAAGTGGTGGAATTGGTAGACACGCTATCTTGAGGGGGTAGTGAGCCTAGCTCGTGGGGGTTCAAGTCCCCCCTTCGGCACCAATCAAAGAGGGCAGCCTGATGGCTGCCTTTTTTTATGTGCCTACGGTGGGACTGCGTCCCCCGTTGACTCACTGGCGTTCGGCCCTGCGGGCTGGCGTCGCAGGGCTCCGCCATCCAAGCGCTTGTGGCGCTTGTCGGCACCAATCAAAGAGGGCAGCCTGATGGCTGCCTTTTTTATGTGCCTACGGTGGGACTGCGTCCCCCGTTGACTCGCTGGCGCTCGGCCCTGCGGGGTGGTATTGCCGGGAGGTGTCTGGGGCGTGTTGAGCCGCTGAAATTATGCGCGATCATAACGCTTGTCAGCCAGTCTCAACTTGACCTGACTGGGCCTCATGCCTATAATCTCGCCTCCTGAAAGCGGGTCGGTTATGTCGGCAGGGTCTGCTGGCCGAATTAGCGTAGGGCGACGCCGCTTGGTATTCAGATGGATTTTTCGAAAAGCCCCTTACGCAGGGGCTTTTTCGTATCGCCATGTTGGGTTTGTTGCCGGTTCTCGAGGCAGCGACAACAGTGGCCTGCGACAGGAATTTTCAAAGGTGGGCCTTGGGCCCATTTTTTATTGGTGGGCCTGACAAACTAGGGTGAACGATTGAGCAGTAAAGCACTCAGTCTTGAAAGTATTTTGCGACCCGGTGTCGAGGCTCTGGGTTTTGAGCTGTGGGGTGTGGATTACCAGTCCCACGGTCGTAAAGCCATGCTGCGAGTCTACATAGATGGTGAGCAGGGTGTCACCGTGGATGACTGTGCCAAAGTCAGTCATCAGGTGAGTGGCGTGCTGGATGTGGAAGATCCAATCGCGGGTGAGTACACCCTGGAGGTGTCTTCGCCGGGGATGGACCGGCCACTGTACTCGCTAGATCAGTTTTCGCGGTACGTCGGCAGTGATGTCAGTGTCCGCTTGCGGATGGCCTTCGAGGGGCGCCGGAAATTTCAGGGGCGTCTGGTCGGGGTAGAGAACGATGATGTAGTGATAAGGGTAGATGACGAAGAGTATCTGCTGCCCTTTGACCAGATCGACAAAGCAAAGGTGGTGCCTCAGTTTTAGCGCATTGATGCGCGTGTGAGGTGCAATGTTAACGCACATGAGTTTGGCCGGCGAAGAGTAAGAGGCGGACAATGAGCAAAGAAATTTTGCTGGTAGTAGAAGCGGTTTCCAACGAGAAGGGGGTGTCAAAAGACATCATCTTTGAAGCTATGGAGCAAGCTTTGGCCACTGCCACCAAGAAGCGCTACGAAGAAGACTCCGATATCCGCGTGGTTATCGATCGCGAGTCCGGCGACTACGAGACCTATCGCCGTTGGCTGGTAATGCCCGATGACGAAATGGCGCTTTTGGGCACCCAGTTCACACTGGAAGAGGCCCACGAGGTGGACGCCAGTCTGCAGGCTGGCGACGTCTACGAAGAGCGTGTGGAAAATGTCGAGTTTGGCCGTATTGCTGCCCAGACCGCGAAGCAGGTTATTGTGCAGAAAGTCCGGGAAGCCGAGCGCGCCCAGGTGGTTGAAGAGTACCTGGATCGCGTCGGCGAGTTGGTCAACGGCACGGTTAAAAAAGTGACCCGGGACAGTATTATTGTCGATCTGGGTGGCAATGCCGAAGCACTGTTGCCCCGGGAAGAGTTGGTCGGCCGTGAAGTTTTTCGTATTAATGATCGGGTTCGGGCAATCCTGGCAGATGTCCGTCCGGAGGCGCGTGGTCCCCAGCTGTTCCTCAGCCGCGCCTGCTCTGAGATGCTGATCGAGCTGTTCAAAATTGAAGTGCCCGAAGTCTCTGAAGAGGTTATCGAAATTCGCGCCGCAGCGCGGGATCCAGGTTCTCGGGCAAAAATTGCCGTGAAAACCAACGACGGTCGCATTGACCCCGTGGGTGCCTGTGTCGGTATGCGGGGCTCCCGGGTGCAGGCCGTGTCCGGAGAGCTGGGCAATGAGCGCGTCGACATTATTCTGTGGGACGACAACCCCGCCCAATTGGTGATCAATGCCATGGCGCCGGCGGAAGTCGAATCCATCGTCGTAGATGAAGACACCCACACTATGGACGTTGGTGTGGTGGAAGAGAATCTGGCCCAGGCTATTGGTCGCGCAGGCCAGAATGTGCGATTGGCCAGTGAGTTGACCGGCTGGACCATCAATGTGATGAGCATTGAAGAGATGGCCGAGAAGCACGAACAGGAGTCCGTGCAAATCGTTGAAACCTTCATGAATGCGCTGGATGTCGACGAAGACGTCGCGGTAGTGCTGGTTGAAGAGGGCTTTACCACGCTTGAAGAAGTGGCTTACGTTCCCATGGAAGAGATGGTGACGATTGAAGGCTTTGACGAAGATATTGCCCAGGAGCTGCGCGCCCGGGCTAAAGATGCACTTTTGACCCAGGCGATTGCCAGTGAGGAACAACTGGATAGCGCCGAGCCGGCAGAAGATTTGCTTACCATGGAAGGCATGGAGAAACACTTAGCGTTTATCCTTGCCAGCCGTGGCATTGTCACGATGGAAGACCTCGCCGAACAGGCTGTAGAGGATCTTCTCGACATCGACGAAATAACTGAAGAGCGGGCGGCAGAGTTGATTATGACCGCCCGGGCGCCCTGGTTTGCCGACGAAGACGAATCGGCCAGCTGAAGCGTAGAAACAGTTTAGGGAGAATGATGAATGGCTGAAGTTACCGTGAGCCAGCTTGCCGAAACCGTGGGCGCACCTGTCGACCGGTTGTTGCGGCAAATGAAGGAAGCGGGGTTGTCCCACAGCTCGGCCGATCAGGCTGTGTCTGATGAAGACAAACAAACCCTGCTGACTTTTCTTAAGCGCAGCCACGGTGAATCCACCGAGGCTCCCCGCAAGATTACTCTCAAGCGCAAGACCATCAGCAAGCTGAAGACAGGGTCGGGTGCGGGTAAAAAGACCGTCAATATTGAAGTCCGTAAAAAGCGTACCTACGTTAAGCGCGACCCGGCTGAGCTGGCTGCTGAGGAAGAAGCCGAAAGAGCACAGCAGGAAGAACTGCAGGCAGAAGATACTGCAGAGGCGCCGCAGGTTGCCGCCGAGGCTGACAGCGCTCCCGTTGAGGCAGAAGCAGCTGAAGTTACCGCGGAAGCTGATGCAGCAGCAGAGCCTGAGCCGGTTGCGGAACCTGAGCAGGAAAGCGCCGCGGAAGAATCCGCAGAGCCGGTAGCAGAAGAGGCGCCTGCCAAGGACGACGAGCAAGAAGTCAAACAACAGGCCGAGCAGGCAGAGAAGGAAGAAGCGGCTAGTGAGCCCGCTGCTGAAGTATCGGCGGCCGAGGCATCGGAGGCATCAAAAGAGGCAGCCGAACAGGCAGAATCTGAAGCCGCTCAGCCAGAGCCTGAAGCCGAGAAAAAAGAGGCTGAGCCCGCGCCCCAAGACCCGCTGGAAATCGATCCTGAGATTCTTCGCCAGCGCGCCATTTTGCGCCGTAAAGAAGAAGAGGAGCGCGAGCGTGAGCGCCGTGCTGCCGCTCTTGAGGCTAAGCGCCGGGAAGAGGAAGAGCGAGAAGCCGAGCGCAAGAAAAAGGCTAAAGAGAACGAGTCGAAAGGCCCGCGCCACCTGCGCAATGCTCCGGCTAAAGACGACGACGATCGTCCGCGCCGTCGCGGCAAAGGTAAGGGCAAAGGTCGCGATGAGTTCGGCGATGATTTCGCCGGTAAGGGCGGCGGTCGCCGTAAGAAGAAGACGCTGAAATTACCTGATGATGCCCAGCGTCACGGCTTCCAGGCGCCGACTGAGAAAATCGTCTACGAAGTCGCTATTGGCGAGACTACCGATGCCAGTGAGCTCGGCCAGCAGATGAAGGTCAAGGCGGCTGAAGTGATTAAAGAACTGATGAAAATGGGCATGATGGTTACCATCAACCAGCCTATTGATCAGGAAACTGCGCAGCTGGTCGTCGAAGAGATGGGCCACAAGGTCAAACTGGTCTCCGAAGACGCTGTTGAGGAAGCACTGGAAGAAACATTGGTTTCTCAGAGTGAGGGTACGCTGGAGCAACGCGCACCTGTGGTCACCGTGATGGGTCACGTCGACCACGGTAAGACCTCACTGCTTGACCATATTCGCAAGGCCAAGGTAGCCAGTGGCGAAGCTGGCGGTATTACCCAGCACATTGGTGCCTACCACGTTGAAACCGGTCACGGCATGATTACTTTCCTGGATACTCCGGGTCACGCCGCCTTTACCGCGATGCGTGCACGGGGTGCCAAGAGTACAGATATCGTCATCCTGGTTGTTGCCGCTGACGATGGTGTTATGCCGCAAACCGAGGAAGCTATCGCCCACGCTCGTGCCGCTGAAGTGCCCATCGTGGTGGCGGTCAATAAGATGGATAAAGAAGGCGTCGATCCCGATCGCGTCAAGAACGAGCTGGCCGCCAAAGACGTTATCCCCGAAGAGTGGGGCGGCGATACCCAGTTCTGTTATGTCTCTGCACATACCGGTGACGGCATCGACGAGTTGCTGGACGCCATTTTGCTGCAGTCAGAATTGCTGGAATTGAAAGCGGCCGCCGATGTGCCGGCCCAGGGCATGGTTATCGAATCGCGCCTGGACAAAGGCCGCGGTGCAGTGGCTTCGCTGCTGATCCAGAACGGTACCCTGAACCAGGGCGACATCGTGCTGGCTGGGCAGTGCTACGGTCGCGTGCGGGCCATGCTTGACGAAAACGGCAAGCCGGTGAAAACCGCAGGTCCGTCTATTCCGGTAGAGATTCTCGGTTTGGATGGCACTCCCGAGGCCGGCGATAACTTTGTTGTGGTTGAGAACGACAAGCGTGCCCGGGAAGTGGCTGATTTCCGCCAGGAGCGGGAGCGCGATAACAAAATGAAGCGTCAGCAAGCCGCCAAGCTCGACAAAATGTTTGAGAGCATGGAGGCCGGTGAACGCAAGACTTTGAATGTCGTGGTCAAGGCTGATGTGCGCGGGTCTCTAGAGGCCATTCAGGGCGCACTTTTGGACATCGGTAACGACGAAGTGAAGGTCAATATCGTCTCTGGCGGTGTCGGTGGTATCACCGAAACTGACGTTAACCTTGCGGTTACAGCCGGTGCGGTCATGTTTGGTTTCAATGTCCGGGCCGACGGTTCGGCGCGTAAGACCGCCGAAAACGAAGGTGTAGACCTGCGTTACTACAGCGTGATCTATGACTTGATCGACGATGTAAAACAGGCCCTGAGTGGTATGCTCAGCCCAGAAATGCGCGAGGAAATCGTTGGTGTTGCCGAGGTTCGCGATGTATTCCGCTCACCCAAGTTTGGCGATATCGCCGGTTGTATGGTGGTGGAAGGCACGGTTTACCGCAGCAAGCCGATCCGGGTTTTGCGCGAGGATGTGGTGATTTACGAGGGTGAACTCGAGTCCCTGCGCCGCTTCAAAGACGACGCCACCGAAGTGAAGTCCGGGCTGGAGTGCGGTATCGGTGTGAAAAACTACAAGGATGTGAAGCCTGGCGATAAGATCGAAGTCTTTGAGGTCAAGGAGATTGCCCGCAGCCTGTAATAGGGCTGCCGGCCATCCGGAGCGAATCAGTGAAAGAATTTAGCCGTACCGATCGTATTAGTGACTTTCTCAAGCGGGAGTTGGGTACACTGATTCAGATGGAACTCCGCGACCCCCGCATCGGCATGGTGTCTGTCACCGATGCCGAGGTGAGTCGCGACCTCAGTCATGCCAAGATCTACGTTACGGTAATGGGTAAAGACGACGCTGAGTCTGCCGCAGAGTCGATTGCAGCGCTCAATAAGGCGGCGGGTTTTCTGCGCAGCCAGATTGCCCGGGTCAACAACGCCCGCACCACACCCCAGTTACGGTTTTACTTTGATTCCTCCATCGGTCGCGGTCAGCATCTCAGTAATCTGATCCAGCGCGCGGTGGAGTCCGACCGCAGTCGCAATGCCGACAACGACGACTAAGTCGCCCTTCGGCGCCTGTTGCCAGCAAACCTAACTTCGCCTAAAAACACTATCAGAGAGAGACGCAGTGGCTCGACGTCGAAAGGGTCGCCCGGTCAGCGGCATTCTTGTTTTGGACAAACCTGCGGGCAAATCCTCAAATGGCGCCATGGTGGTATGCCGGGCGATCTACAATGCCAGTAAAGCCGGCCATACCGGCGCACTGGATCCGCTGGCTACCGGGGTGTTGCCAATTTGCTTCGGTGAAGCCACCAAGTTTTCCCAGTTTCTCCTCGATGCTGATAAGGGTTACCTCAGCACTTTTGTTTTTGGCGAGCGGCGCAGTACGGGCGACGCCGAAGGCGAGGTGGTAGATGAAGGAGATGCCTCTGCCTTGACAGCCGCCGATGTTGAAGGGGCGATGCAGGGGCTCAGGGGGCGGATATCCCAAGTGCCGCCCATGTACTCCGCTCTAAAGCGCGATGGCAAACCCCTCTACCAGCTGGCTCGCCAGGGTATTGAAGTGGAGCGTAAGGCTCGCGACGTTGAGATCAGTCGTTTCGAACTGCTCGATTTTCGCCCCGGTCGCCGCGCTGAGGCCGATGTGTTGGTGCATTGCAGCAAGGGCACCTATATTCGCAGTCTCGCCGAGGACTTGGGGGCGACCCTGGAAACCGGGGCCTACGTTGGGCAGTTACGCCGCAGTGCCGCCGGGCCATTTGCGCTGGATCAAGCCTATTCAATCGACGCTATTCAGGCGCTGCGAGATCGACAGGCCTTTGCCGAGCTGGATGAACTATTGCTACCAGTGGATGCCGGTCTGGAGCACCTTTCCCTCTGTGAGCTTGGTGAGACGGCGGCCCATTACCTCAGTCAGGGGCAGCCGGTACAGGTGCCGTCGGCACCGCTCAAGGGGCCGGTGCGACTACAGGGCCCGGATGGCGTGTTTTTGGGCATCGGCGATATTCTTGACGATGGCCGTGTAGCTCCCAAGCGCTTGATTTCAGCTGCGTCTTAACAGCGGCTGGCAAATATGTGATAATCCGCCGCCGGGCGGTAGCGCCGTCCGTATCTAATTTGCAAATTCCGTTTGCAATCAACAGTGGGGAGAGCAGCGCCTAGCGCGAGTTTTCTTCCCCGAACCTGTCTGTAGTTATGCGCGGGCAGGCTCGTTGTTAACCGCATAACATAAAGAGGAAAAGACTATGGCATTGTCTGCTGCAGAAAAAGCAGAAGTAGTAAAAGAATACCAGACCGCTGAGGGTGACACCGGCTCGCCGGAAGTCCAGGTGGCACTGTTGACCGTTAACATCAACAAGCTGCAGAGCCACTTTTCTGGCCACAAAAAAGATCACCACTCGCGTCGCGGATTGATCCGCATGGTAAACCAACGCCGCAAGCTGCTGGATTACCTCAAGCAAAAAGACCAGGCTCGCTACAGCGATCTGATTAAACGTCTAGGCCTGCGTCGCTAATAAAGAGCATCAGTTGAGGGGGCCCCAAAGGCCCCCTTGTACTTTTTAAACCCCTGTATAGGGAGGAAATTTCAGTGAATCCCGTGACTAAAACGTTCCAGTGGGGCGAGCAAACCGTCACCCTGGAAACGGGTCGCATTGCCAGACAGGCCACCGGCGCTGTTCTGGTCACCATCGGCAAAACACAAGTGCTGTGTACAGTCGTCGGTGCAAAGAGCGCAAAACCCGACCAAGACTTTTTCCCGTTGTCCGTCCACTACCAGGAGCGGACCTACTCTGCCGGTAAAATTCCCGGCGGCTTCTTTAAGCGTGAAGGTCGTCCCTCCGAGAAGGAAACCCTGACCTCGCGTTTGATCGACCGTCCTATCCGCCCGCTGTTCCCCAATGGCTTCAAAAATGAAGTCCAGGTGGTCTGCACAGTGATGTCCTCCGAGAAGGACGTGGACCCCGATATCGCCGCCTTGATTGGTACCTCAGCGGCGCTGGCGATTTCCGGTATTCCCTTTGCCGGTCCTATCGGCGCGGCTCGGGTTGGCTTTACCGCCCAGGACGGCTATTTGCTTAACCCCAGCTACGCCCAGTTGAAAGACAGCCTGCTGGATATGGTGGTTGCCGGTACCCAGGACGCGGTACTGATGGTTGAGTCCGAAGCGGACCAGCTCAGCGAAGATCAAATGCTGGGTGCGGTGTTGTATGCCCACCAGGAAATGCAAGCCGTCGTTAAGGTCATCCAAGAGCTGGCTGCCGAGGCGAGTAAACCCGCTTGGGAATGGCAGCCCGAGCCGGAAAATACCGCATTGAATGAAGCGGTAGCGGCACAGATTAAAGACGGTCTGGGTGAGGCCTATCGCATCACTGACAAAATGGCCCGTTACGCCAAAGTTGGCGAGCTGCGTGAGCAAGCTGTGGCACAGTTGGCCAGTGGCGATGCACCGCAGTTCGACGCTGACGAAGTCAAAGCGGCCTTTGGCAAACTGGAAAAGCAGATTGTGCGTCAGCGCATTCTCAACGGCGAGCCCCGTATCGATGGTCGCGACAGCCGTACAGTGCGCCCTATCGCTGTAGAAGTGGGTATGCTTAACAGCGCCCACGGTTCAGCGCTGTTTACCCGTGGTGAGACTCAGGCCATTGGTGTGGCCACTTTGGGTACTACTCGCGATGCGCAGTTGATTGACGCGCTGGAAGGCGAGCGCAAAGATAACTTTATGCTGCACTACAATTTCCCCCCTTACTCGGTGGGCGAGTGTGGTCGTATGGGCGGCACTGGGCGTCGTGAAATCGGTCACGGCCGTCTGGCGCGTCGCGGTCTGGCTGCGGTATTGCCCAGCGCTGAAGAGTTCCCCTACACCATTCGTGTTGTCTCTGAGATCACTGAGTCAAACGGTTCCAGCTCCATGGCCTCAGTCTGCGTGGGTAGCCTGTCGCTGATGGATGCGGGTGTGCCTCTGAAGGCACCGGTTGCCGGTATCGCTATGGGTCTGGTGAAAGACGGCGATAACTTTGCCGTGTTGACCGATATTCTGGGTGACGAAGACCACCTCGGCGATATGGACTTTAAAGTGGCCGGTACCGCCGACGGTATCACTGCGCTGCAGATGGATATCAAAATCGAGGGTATTACCCAGAAGATCATGGAAATCGCTCTGGAGCAGGCGCAACAGGCGCGACTGCATATCCTCGGTCAGATGAATCAGGTTCTCGCCCAATCCCGTGAAGGCGTGTCGGACAATGCACCCAGCATGCACATCATGAAGGTGGAAGCCGACAAGATTCGCGACATTATCGGTAAAGGCGGCGCGACTATTCGCAGCATCTGCGAAGAAACCGAAGCGCAAATTGATATTGAAGACGATGGCACTGTGCGGGTTTACGGCGCCAGCGCCGAATCTCGCGACGCCGCCGTGGACCGGATTCTTGCCATTACTGCTGAGGCGGAAATAGGCGAGATCTATACCGGTACTGTGGCGCGCATCGTCGACTTCGGTGCATTCGTGACCATTCTCCCCGGCAAAGACGGTCTGGTGCACATCTCTCAGATCTCTGAAGAGCGGGTCGAGAATGTCAACGACTACCTGAAAGAAGGTCAGGAAGTGAAGGTCAAAGTGCTGGATGTCGATCAGCGCGGCCGGATCAAACTGTCCATGAAAGAAGCGGCTGCTGAAGCGGCTGATCAAGAGCCGTCAGCCACAGAGGCTGAATAAGCGCTTCCCCCCCACGCGGTGTATCGTCACTGCGTGGGGTCTTCACTCCTCCTGAATTATCCCTCCTTATTAGTAGTTAACTGCGCTCACAATGATCGCAGCCTTCATAAAATTATCATTTCCCTCTGGTGTTTTCGTCTCTAGACACGTCACTTGCTTGTGGTAGTCTTAGCCTGCGGTTTAAGGAAATATCACAACAATCGAAAGAGGATTCACCATGAAAAAATTGCTTATTGCTTCTGCTTTTATCGCTAGCTCAAGCGCCTTCGCCGTTGCCCCCGGTGGCCCCAACTGCGGCTGGGGAAACATGCTGTTCTCAGGTCAATCTGGTTTGCCCGCCCACTTCCTGGCTTCATGGACTAACGGGACGTCTGGTAACGCTACCTTTGGTATGACTTCTGGCACCAACGGTTGCTCTTCAGATGGCACTCTGACCTATGGCGGCAAAGAAATGGTCAACGTGGGTGCGATCATGGACGAGTTCTCTGAAGATGTTGCTCGTGGTGATGGAGAAGCTCTGACGGCAGTTGCGGTATCTATGGGTATCAGCGAGCAGGATCGTCCGGTATTTAAGCAAACACTGCACAGCAACTTCGACACGCTGTTCCCCTCTGCTGATGTTGATGCGGCTACCGTTATGGACTCCATCGTATCTCTGATGAAAGGCGATGCCCGCCTGTCTAAGTACGTGTCCTAAGTCGGGCGTACTTTTTTAGATCGATACGGCCCCACGGGGCCGTTTTTTTATCCAAGGACTTTTTTATCTCAAGGACTTTCCATTGCGCAGAGTTTTATTGCTACTGCTGACGTGGGTGTATGCGCCGTCTGCTGTCGCCACAGAAATTGATGCCCTGGCATCTAACCCGCAATGGCTGGCATTGCTTCACTTTCCCACACAAGGTGATGTTCAAGGCAGCAAAAGCTATGTCGATGATGCTGGATTTTTCCTGGCTAAAGATGGCGTCAACTCACCTCGCAGCGAACTGCGGGCAACCTTGGAAAGATTGCGTGAAGAACCGCAACTTATCTGTCGCTACCCGGCCCGGTATAACTGGCTGCGGGAACAGGGGTATTTAACCGACGTTGCAGTGCCACCGTGTGATGAGTACCAGCAGTGGCGTCAAAAGCTGGATGTCGCCGAAGTATCCCTGGTGTTGGCATCGAGCTACCTTAACAGCCCTTCATCGATGTACGGCCACACGTTTTTGCGCCTCGACCCCGCCGGTGATCGTGGCGAGTCAGATTTTCTCTCCTACGCCCTTAATTTTGGTGCCAATATCGGCGCGGAGGAGCAGGATATGCTCTATATCTACCGCGGGCTGTTTGGGGGTTACCCAGGGCTGTTTAGTTTGCAGCCCTATTACGAAAAGATTCAGGAATATAATCGCCTGGAAAATCGCGATATGTGGGAGTACCACCTCAATCTCACCGCCACTGAGATTGATCGATTGCTCAGCCACGCCTGGGAGTTGCGCCAGGTAAACTTTGACTACTACTTTTTTGACGAGAACTGTTCCTATCGTTTGTTGGAATTGCTGGAGGTGGCAAGGCCGGGCATCGATCTCACCAGCCCCTTTGAATACGCGGCAATGCCAGTGGATACGGTCAGAGAGGTGGTGTTAGACGGCATGGTCTACGACATTGGTTACCGCCCGTCCCGGCGCTTGGAGCTGGATACCCTGTTAGGTGGTTTGAGCCGCGGGGAGCAGAAACAAGCCAAGGCCCTGGCGGACGGGGAGCTGGCCATTGATGCCTTTATGCAGCAGGCACCCGAGGTGCATCAGCAGAGAGTGCTGCTGGCGGCGTATCGCTATTTGCGCTATCGCTACAACGAAGCGGAGCGGGATCCTGAAATCGCCCAGCGGAGTTTGTCACTGCTCCGGGCCGCCAGGTCTACCGGCGACTTGACCTTTCCCGAGGTGCCCCGCCCACAACGTCCCGACCGTGGTCACGATACCTCTTTGCTGGCCTTGTCTGCCGGTGTAGACGGGGCAGACCAGTATCTCGATCTTAACTGGCGTATCAGCTATCACGACGCCTTGGACTCGCTGTCGGGATACCCGGAGGGCGCCACCCTGACCATGGGGGATATTGTATTGCGCTGGCAGGACCGTGAAGGTCTGCGTTTGCAGCGTTTTACTCCTATTAGTATTCGATCCTTGTCTACCCGTGACCGGTTTTTCTCGCCAATCAGTTGGCAGGTGGGGACGGGTGTAGAGCGTTTGAGTGATGCCCCAGAGCAACCCCTGGTGGCGCATTTTACCGCCGGCGGTGGGCTCGGCTGGGCGCGCTTAGGTGGCACCAGTTTTGTCATGGCCAACGGGCGTTTGGAATATAATTCTGAGCTTCCTGAAGACTGGCGAATCGCACCCGGCATTGAGCTGGGGCAGCTCTGGCAGGGCGCGCGATACGCGGCCGAGATTAAAACGACACTGTATGACTTCGGGTCTCAGGGCGTTCGCCACGCCGTGGGCCTGTCCCTCAACCGGGCGGTGAGCGAGCGCAGTGCCCTTCGTTTAGACTTGGAGTATCGCGATCAACCTTGGGGCTACAGTCACGGCGGAGCACTTTCATGGCGTCGGTATTTTTAACTGGCCGACGGTTAGGTGAGGTGGGTATGAGGAGAAACAAAACCAAGCGCGCTCTGCTTGTTTGCCTGTTTGCCCTCTGTCTCACACCCGCGCTGGTGGGCTGTGAGGCGATGCTTTTTTATCCGCAGAAAACGCTGCTGCGGACGCCCGCGGATGTGGGGCTGCACTACAGCGATGTCACATTTGAGCACCCCACAGAGGGGCAGGAAGGGGCACTTAAAATCCACGGCTGGTGGTTGCCCGCCAGAGGTGAGCCCCAGGCAACCGTGTTGTTTGCCCACGGCAACGCCGAGAATATCAGCACGCACTTGGCCAGCGTCTACTGGCTGCCCCAATACGGCATCAATGTGATGTTGGTGGATTACCGCGGCTACGGTCTCTCTGAGGGGGTGCCCAGTGTCGCCGGCGCGGTCTCCGATATGACCCTGGCGGTCGCCGACGTCGAGGCGCGATCCGCTACCACTGACACCCCCTGGTTTGCATTGGGACAAAGTCTCGGTGCCAGCATCATTGGCAACGCCTTGCAGGAGTCTGAATCCAGTCATTTGGCGGGTGTTATTTTGGACGCCGGGTTTGCAGAGTTTTCGCAAGTTGCGGCGGAGGTGGCGGCCAGGCACTGGCTGACCTGGTTATTCCAGTACCCCGCCGCCCGGGCGATGCCCGACGGCTTTGACCTCATTGATCGGGTTGCAGACCTGTCGCCGTTGCCACTGTTGCTGATTCACGGCCGCAGCGATCCGGTGATCGGCTATCAGCATGTGGAGCGTCTGTACCAGCGGGCCCAGCAGCCTAAACAGCTGCTGAGTTACGACGGCGGGCATATCGAGACCTTTAACAGCCCCGACAATCGTCAGGCGCTGTTGGATTTTATTCACCGCGGCGCCGAGCGCTGGAAAGACAGGCAGCCAGTGGCAGCTCCTGCGGGTGACTAGGCCCTAGTGCTGATGCCCACCAACCCCGTGGGCGTGGCCGTGCTGGCGCTCTTCGTCGGTCGCCTCCCGCACACTATCGATGGTGATGCTGAAGGTTAAGGTTTTGCCCGCCAGTGGGTGGTTGGTATCGATATCCACTGAGAATTTGCCCACCTTGACCACAGTTGCAGTACGCGGTCCCTGGTCGGTGTTGAAGCGGACGATCTTGCCCGGGGAGAGCTTGCCTTCGTGTTTCAGGTATTTGGCAGGAATGCGCTGTTGCTGGTTTTCTTGCACGAGTCCGTAGGCTTGCTCGGGTGGCAGCGTCACCTCAAAACTGTCGCCGGCCTGGCGCCCAGCCATGGCCTCTTCGAGTCCGGGAATGATATTGTTGGCGCCGTGCAGGTAGAGGGTTGGTGTTTCACCGATATTCCCTTCTAGTAGCTGTCCGCCGCCGTCGCGAAGTTCATAGAAAAATGCGACAACGGTATTGTTTGCGATGTTCATATTCGCGGTGTCTCCAGAGGGGGGAGACTCGGGTGGTCAGTGCCTTGCCGAGTGCTCGAACTACGATCGAAAGCGCCGTATAGTACCGATCCAGGCGGTTTATCGCCAGATTGACGCGTTGCTAGTGGGTGTGCTGGAGCAGATGTGGGTGAAGAGGGTAAAGGTGTGGGAGACGTAGTACCTTTTGGCCGACGGCCTTCGTCTAAGAACAACACGCTGTGCCGGGAAGGGCATCACAAGTGGCGGGTGGATAAGACGAAACAGTTTGATGTAAAGGCAGGGAAATTGGTAACGGTGTACATTTGCGCGCGCTGTGGCGCGCGCAAAACCAAGGCGCACTGAGCGCCCAGCGTGGAACGCCCGGTGTGACTGACTACAAGTTAGGCGCTACCCAGTTCTTTGCTGATTTCACTCAGCCAGTGTTGGGCCTCATCCAGGCCCTCAACCGCCTTGACTACGCTGGCGATGCCAAGCAGGTGCTCCAGCAGCAATTTGCGCATCGGAAGATTGTGCTCCTGAGCTTGTTCCTGTAAAAACAGGAACGCCTGGGCGCTGATGTCGTCGATGTGCATTTGCTCGTTGTCTTCGCGGTAATCAGACAGAGCCACGATTTTTGAAGCAGCCATATCGTCTCTCCTAAGTATGCCCGAGCAGTATAGGGCGGAGGAGCCGGGGTCGGCGCTTCGTAATTACCCCTACTGGGATTTCGCCTATCTCGCCAGCGAAAATAGGCCCTGAATCAAGTAATAACCATCACGAGAAGAATTCTTACTCTATGTCTGAACATGTTGTGATCGGCGCCGATGGTGTCGAGCAAATCCCGCTAAAGCGCTATACCGAGAAGGCTTACCTCGATTATTCGATGTACGTAATTCTCGATCGTGCGCTGCCGAGTATTAGTGATGGGCTTAAGCCCGTGCAGCGTCGCATTGTGTATGCAATGAGTGAGCTGGGCCTGAAGGCCACCGCCAAGTACAAAAAGTCAGCGCGCACGGTGGGGGATGTGATCGGTAAATTCCACCCCCACGGCGACAGTGCTGTCTACGAGGCGATGGTATTGATGTCCCAGGACTTCTCCTATCGCTATCCGTTGGTAGACGGCCAGGGCAACTGGGGCTCACCGGACGACCCCAAATCCTTCGCTGCAATGCGTTACACCGAGTCTAAACTCACTCACTACGCCGAAGTGTTACTGAGCGAGCTGGGTCAGGGCACGGTGGATTGGGTGCCCAATTTTGACGGTGCCATCGACGAGCCGGCGATGCTGCCGGCCCGAGTGCCCAATATCCTGCTCAACGGCACCACGGGGATTGCAGTGGGCATGGCCACCGATATTCCGCCCCACAACTTGCGGGAGGTGGTCAGCGCGTGCGTGCACCTGCTGGACGAACCCAAGGCGGATGTGCAGGCCTTGTGTGAACACATCAAGGGGCCGGATTTTCCGACCGATGCGGAGATCGTCACCCCCAGTGAAGACCTGCGGAACATCTATGAAACGGGGCGCGGATCGCTGAAAATGCGCGCCGTTTGGCAGGAAGAGCAGGGTGATGTGGTGATCACCGCCCTGCCTCACCAGACCTCGGGCTCCCGGGTGCTGGAGCAGATCGCCCAGCAGATGCAGGCTAAAAAGCTGCCTATGGTGGTGGACCTCCGGGACGAATCCGATCACGAGAACCCGACTCGGTTGGTGGTGGTGCCGCGGTCAAACCGCGTTGACCTCGAGGCCTTAATGAACCACCTGTTTGCCACCACAGACCTGGAGCGCAGTTACCGGGTCAACCTCAATATGATTGGCATCGACGGTCGGCCCCAGGTCAAAAGCCTGGACCGCATCCTTACCGAGTGGCTGGAGTTTCGTACTGCTACCACCCGTCGCCGCCTGGAGTTCCGGCTGGACAAGGTGCTCAAGCGACTGCATGTCCTTGATGGCTTATTGATCGCCTACCTCAATATCGATGAGGTGATCGCGATTATCCGCGAGGAAGACAAGCCCAAGCCGGTGTTGATGGAGCGTTTTGGGCTTAGCGATGTGCAGGCTGAAGCCATTCTCGAGTTGAAGTTGCGCCATTTGGCAAAGCTCGAAGAGATGAAGATTCGTGGCGAACAGGAAGATCTGGCCGCCGAGCGGGACAGCATCGAGTTGACGCTGGGTTCGACCCGGCGGATGAAGACTCTGGTGCGCAAGGAGCTGCTGGCCACTGCTGAAGAGTTCGGTGACGAGCGGCGCTCTCCACTGGTAGCGCGTACCGAGGCTAAGGCCTTTGCCCAGGAGGACATCGTTTCTGCCGATCCGGTCACCGTGGTGTTGTCTCAGATGGGTTGGATTCGTGCGGCCAAAGGTCACGATATCGACGCCGAGGCACTGAATTACAAGTCCGGCGACCGATATAAATTATCTGCCAGAGGCAAGACCAATCAGCCGGTGGTGCTGCTGGACAGTACCGGACGGAGCTACAGTGTGGCGGCCCACTCGTTGCCTTCGGCCCGGGGCCAGGGCGAGCCATTGACGGGGCGGATCAATCCGCCCTCAGGCGTGAGCTTTGAAGGGCTGATGATGGGCACTGATCAGTCGCTGTATTTGATGGCCTCCGACGCCGGCTACGGTTTCATTGCCCAGCTGGGGGATCTACAGAGTAAGAATAAGGCGGGTAAAGCCGCATTGACCTTGCCCAAAGGTGCCAAGGTATTGCCGCCGGTGGCAGTAAAGCAGGTTGAGGATAGCCATGTGGTGGCGGTGACCACCGATGGCCGGATGTTGGCCTTCCCCACAGCTGATCTGCCGCAGATGGCCCGGGGTAAGGGTAACAAGATGATTGGCATTCCCTCGGCCCGGGTCGCTAACCGGGAGGAGTTCGTGGTGGCCGTTGCGGTCATGGGTCCCGGCGATAGCATCAAAGTGCTGTCGGGCCGTCGCCATCTGTCGATGAAATTGACCGAGTTGGAACATTATCTGGGTGAGCGTGGGC
This sequence comes from Spongiibacter nanhainus, assembly GCF_016132545.1. Classification (GTDB taxonomy): domain Bacteria; phylum Pseudomonadota; class Gammaproteobacteria; order Pseudomonadales; family Spongiibacteraceae; genus Spongiibacter; species Spongiibacter nanhainus. The sequence goes on along the minus strand of NZ_CP066167.1, from coordinate 3,339,326 downwards.
GCCGCGGCCACAAACTGCCCCGGGGTTTCCAGAAAGTCGATGGGCTTGAGGTTGTAAGCAGTTAGTGTGAGCAGGCCCTAGTCGGTCTGCTCCTGAGCGGCTTCGGCAGAGCGTTGCAGTGACTCCAGGCTGAGATTTTTCAGCTGGGTCTGCTGGCGCGCCAGGAGGTCGCTGTAGGGCGCCTTCATCGAGGTGATCTGGCCGCCCCGGCGGTTGCTCCAGGCGTCGATGCGCTCGTGATCCCGGCAGTTGTTGTCCAGCCAGGTATAGCGGCCTTCGGCAGTCGAGATATGCAGCCGCTCAATGGTTTCGCTCTCGCTGGCGGCCCACTCCCAGCTATCGCCGTCGCAGCACACCCGTGCCACCCCGCAGCGGGTCTTTAGCGCTTTGTCGAGCTTTTGGAATAGGTCGGCACAGCACAATGCCCGAAACAGCGGGTGATCGCAGCCGCTGATATCGAAGAAACGCAGAGTCAGGGCGTCGTGGCGGCGGATAACCATTTCGCCCTGGTACAGCCTGGCAATGGCCTCGGCTCGAGCCAGGGTAGTTCGTCGGTGGGTGCGAAACGCGTCCGGCGACATTTGCTCCTTGAGTGTTGCCAGCCCCTGCCAGTGACAGTGAATCAGGTAGTAGTCCCGGAAGCGATCGTCCTCCAGCTCGGTGAGGCGAATCTGGGGGTTGTGGATTTCATGCAGCAGACGACCGAGGCTGTCATCGCCCCGGTACTCGGGCTCGTCGTCCCGCAAGGGTTGCGCGAGGCGCTGCCGGGCCAGTTCCAGATGGGATTCAATGCGGCGCATGGGCACGGCGACCAGCGCATAGCTCAGGCTAGCCAAAATCGCGGTTAGGATAAGCAGTGTTTTACCCAGGTCGCGTATCTCGTTGGCAATGGTGTCTTTGCTGAGTGAGAGTTGGACTCGGCCCAGAATGCCGTCGTCAGCCACCCCAGCTTCGTAGTTGAGGTCGTCTTCCTGCCACAGACCTGCCTCCGCCACGGTTTCCTGCCGAGCATTCTCAATGCTGCCATAGGTAATCAAGGGGTTGCTGATATAGTCCTGCAAGATCGCCTGCAAACTGACCCGGTCGTTGCGCAGCAGCGCGTGCTGGGCTTGGGAGGCCAGCTGAGTGGTCCACTGCTGACCGATCAACTGGGTGGTTTCCAGCAGGATTTGTTTGCTGGCGGTCATGCTGGTCAGGAGCAGAGTGAGCCCCGCTATCGCGCATATCAATGCAGCCACCAGACCGCTTTTAGCCGCGAGGGGTAGCCGGAGTAACAAGCTGAACATCTATCGGGTATCCGCAGGCGAAATGGCGAGTATAGCAATAAGTGTGTATTGGGGCCTGCTCACACCAATTGCATTGGGCCTGTTGTGACTAAAAATTCGCCAATCAAGGCGTGAGGAGAGAGGTTTGGTCATTCCAAATGAATGACGAACAACGAAGAGTGGTGGATTTTTAGCCACAACCCAAAGGGCTGGGGCCATTTTTGCCCCCAGCGTTGTTGTCGGTCGCTTATTTGGAATGACCAAACTGCGCTCCTTCCGCCTAGCTGGAGGCAAAAATTACCGCCAGCAGGCCCAATGCAATTGGTGTGAACAGGCCCCAGTCGGCTGTTTCTATGGTGATTTTACCGCCCTTGGTGGCGGTCCGCTGGGGTACAAGGGCAATGCATTTCCCGTCGCCAGACCATACAATAGCGCCTCGGCTGAGGGGAGCACTGTGAACGAAGTCATTATGATCAATGTCGCCGGGGATGACCGACCCGGTGTTACCAGTTCAATATCCGGCATATTGGCGGACCACGATGTGACTGTGCTGGATATCGGTCAGGCGGTGATTCACGACAGCTTGACTCTGGGGCTATTGGTGGAGATGCCCGCCGGTACCGAGGCCGCGACTATTCTCAAAGACATCTTGTTTCGCTGCCACGAAATGGGCTTGCAGGTACGTTTTCTGCCGGTCAGTGCCGACAGCTACCAGCACTGGGTGGCGGGGCAGGGCAAGCAGCGCCATATCGTAACGCTGTTGGCGCGCCGAGTCAGCGCCCGCCATATCGCGGCTGTGACCGATGTGGTGTACCGCTACCAGCTCAATATTGATCGGATTGATCGTCTGTCCGGGCGGGTGCCACTGGGGGCGTCGCCGCAAAAGTCTAAAGCCTCCGTGGAGCTCTCGGTGCGGGGCAACCTAGATGACCCTTCCGACTTTCGCCGCGAGCTGCTGCAACTGGCGGGGGAGCTGGACATCGATATCGCCTACCAGGAAGACAGTGTATTCCGGCGCACTCGGCGTCTGGTGGCTTTCGACATGGACTCCACCTTGATTGAGGCTGAGGTGATCGATGAGCTTGCCAAGGCGGCGGGGGTCGGTGAGGCAGTGGCGGACATCACCGAGCGGGCGATGCGTGGCGAGCTGGATTTTACCCAGAGTTTTCGCGCCAGAGTGGCATTGCTGGAAGGTTTGAACGAGTCAGTGCTAGAGTCTGTCGCGGCCTCGCTACCCATCACCGAGGGTGCTGAGCGACTGGTATCCACGCTGAAACGGCTGGGCTACAAAACCGCGATTCTGTCTGGCGGCTTTACCTATTTTGGTGAATACCTCCAAAAGAAACTGGGTATTGATTATGTCTATGCCAACGATTTGGCTATTGCCGATGGCAAAGTCACCGGACAGGTGACGGGCACGGTGGTGGATGGGCAGCGCAAAGCTGAATTGCTCAAGGAGATTGCCCAGCGAGAGGGTATTGATCTGGAGCAGGTTATCGCGGTGGGTGATGGCGCCAACGATTTGCCGATGCTGAGTATAGCGGGCCTGGGTATCGCCTTCCGCGCCAAGCCCATTGTTCGCGAGAACGCCAACCAGTCGATTTCGACACTTGGGCTCGATGGTATCCTTTATCTGCTGGGGATCAGTGACCGCTTAATGGACATCAGCTGAAAGAGGCAAACTCATAATCCATCTCAGGCAGCGGCTCGCTGACATAGCTGCCCTGAATAAAGTCTGGACCAATTTGCCACAGCATGGCCAATGTCGCGGCGCTGGCGACATTGGGTATCACCACTCGACTGTTCAGGGTGCGTGCGCTTTGCACGATTTCTCTGACCATATCGTTTTCCAGTGGGTCAGATTGACGAATTCCCGGTTTTAGCAGCGCGGGCATGATATGCCGCAAAAACTTGATAGCGGTTTTATTGCGACCAAACTCTCTCACCGACACGCCGACGCCCAGTGCGCGTAGCTCCCGGCAACAATCCAGTGCGGGTTTTAGTGCCCGGCCAATACTGTCCTCGCTAAACTGCAGTGTCAGTGCATTGCCATGCAGTCCAGCGGCCTTCATGGCGACCCCTAGCCAAGAGCAGAATTCTAGGTCCTGGAACACATTGCCGCTCAGGTTAATGATAAGGTGCACGTCCTCACCAGTTTGCCGCTTTACAGTTAGTTGTTTGGTCGCTTCCACAATCAGCCAGCGATCCAGTTTGTGGTTATCTGGCTCTCGCTCTATGGCCCGCATGAGCTCTCCGGCGGTGGCTTCTCCTTCTTGCCAGTCGCGAATGCTCAGGCTTGCCTCATAATGATCCCCCTCTGCATCGCTGAGGTTAATCATGGGTTGGTAGATGAGCTGCAAGCGCTGGTCAGAAAGCGCGCTTTCTATCAGCTGTGAGGGGGAGTCCTCTTCGCCCAGCTGCTGTCGGCTTCGGACACAGATATCCACGCGATTGCCGCCGGCAAGGCGAGCGGATTCCAGGCAGGTAAAACCATTTTCCAACAGGGGAGCGTTCTCAGGTGGCGTCAGGTGGTTGATTGACTGGACTGCCACGCTCAACGTGCATTGTAGGGATTGGTTCTCGAACTCAAAGATATGGTTCTCGACCTCTCGCAGCAAATCGTTGGCCTGTTCAAGGGCTTGATCAGCGGGTACATGGTGCAATATCGCGACCAGTATATCGTCGCTGAGCCGGCCGTAGTGCTGTGCAGGGAGCCGCGTTTTGACAAAGTCAGCCACCTCTTTGAGCAGTGCCTCGCTGGCGATCAGGCCACTGCCGTGGCGCAGCTCTTCGAAGCGATCCAGGCCCAGCATCAAAAAACTGCTGTTACTGTTGCGCTCTGTATTGAGGAACTCCTGCAGTAGTTCATTGAAGTGGAAGCGGTTGGCCAGCCCGGTGCTTGGGTCGGTGTCGCCGGCGATCTGCTGGCTGTCTTTGTCGCTCAGCGCAATCTGAATGCAATCTTCACCCTCGTAGCGGGTATTGTCGCAGGTGGCCATACAGGTGAGCTCACTGCCGTCACTGTGTAGCAGGGTAAGCTCCAAACGGGAGCTGGTGGAGCTCGAATTCTGTTTTTTCAGCGCGGACTTTAATCTCTCCTGGTCTCTGTTGGCGATCAAGTCAACGATGGGGAAGCCATCCAGTTCGTCACTGCCCAGCTTTTCACAAAAGGCCTGGTTGGCGTAGATAATCATGCCGTCGATGATATAAATCAGCGGGTCTTGATGGTCGCTCAGCAGCAAGTTCTGGCGCTGTTTCGCTTCCTCTAGTTCGGCTAGGGTGGCACTGAGCTGATGTCGAGTTTGACGGGCAAGAATTTCCCGTTGCGTCATGTGGGCTAGCAGCGTCAACTCGTCTCTGCGACAAATGGCCGCCACATGAGGGTCGATGGTGCCGTGAGAGGCGCCTTCACTCAAAACGATCAGGGGCAGATCGCTCTCGCTTTGCCGGAGAGTGTCGCAGCATTGCTCTAGGCTGAGAGAGGCCCCGCTGGCAAAGAACACCAAGGCATCCCAGTTCTGATCATTGAGGATGTTGCGCAATTGCTGGCCATCTTCAAGCGCTTGGGCATGGGCTATGGTACCGGCTCGTCGAAAAGCGCTGACCACTTCCTCAAGCTGCGAGTCATTGAGGCCGATAGTGAGCAAGTTGGTGGTGCGAATGCGGTGCATACGGGTCATAAACTATGTGACTGGGTGTTTTGTCTAGCATTGTTGCTAGCGGTTTTTATTGCTGTGTCACCGTACCTTAGTCTTACAGTATTTCCCATAAGTTATTGAACTCACCCTCGTTCTTTTCGGGTTCCCCAACAACGGCTTTGGGGGGCGCATTTTTTACTGCGTCCTTGTAGTTGAACAATTTGTATGAGCCCGAGCTTTCGATGCTATTTAACAGGCGGGCGCGAAGGGCGTGCCCGGGGCGAACCAGCTCAATGGTCTGGCCCTCGGCAAAGCTGGCGATATTGGCCAACAATACTCTCGGTGACTCATCGGTACCGTCGCTGGGTAGTACGATGGCGCGTTGATAGTCGCTGGCTGGCAGGCCGGATTGCATCAGTCTGGCACTGTAGGGAATGGCTGCCGTGGCCAGGACCTCGACTCCCATTTGATGCTGCTCGTCGCTGCGAATCCAGCGCACTACGGCGATGCGCCAGTCGTCGAAATCTTCGGTCTTGATGCCGATGATTTCGCCAGTGCGAATTCGAACGCCTTGTTCCACTGGCCACTCAATCCTAAAGCCCCCTGCGCTGGAGTCGAGGATGCGAGCTCTGAGATAGCTATATTGGCGCTCTGTGGGGCGCCGACTGCTGTCTCCGGGCGCTTGAGTCAGGCTGTAGTCAATCGCCTCTATAGGTTCATCGTGCCGGTTGGGGGTCAAGCCAAAGTTGACGGTCCCGGCGTGATCGGTCTCTCGGGTGTCATCGCTGGCGCCTTGGCTCCATATATCCCGGTGGTGTCGCTCTGAAAATGGGTCGGGCTGTAATTCTGCATCGCTACTTTCGATTTGGAACTGATCAAAATCGGCAAGATTGGCACAGTAGTAGTGGGTGGCATTGAGCCCCAGTGTGATCAGCGCAGTGTCATCGCGCTCCACGCGCTGGCTACTGCGGGTGGTGGGTGCATGCCAGGCGTTGCTAAGCTGTTCGAGGGTGGCTTTGGGTAGCTGCAAATCAAGCTTAGTTTTGCCGGTGGCTTGGGCGGCGCTAAGGATGTCGCCTTCTGTTAAACCATTGGTATCGATACCCAGCCAGCCGGGTGACGGGGCCTGCTGAGTGAGTTGTCGATAGGTCGGGGCGGTATCGCGATCCGGATCCAGCAGGAAGGTGCAGCTCTCCAGCCTATAATCGCGAATGTCGACGAGGTTACTCCAGTAGCGTAGACCAGTGTACACCTGTTCGATGTGGGGCTGGGGTAGTTGATGGCAGCGGCTGCAGGCAAGTAGCAGACTACGCACATAAGCTTGCTGTACTGTGCCACTGCCGAGGATTTTATCCGCCACTTTTTGGGTGGTGAGCTTCTGCAATTGTGCGCTTCGATAAAGATGGTGATTGTGCAGCCAGAAGTGGTGGGGCGGTGTGCGGTAAAGTTGGTATGTGCGCAGCAGTACCTGGCCGTATTCGCTGAGCGCCCGGTGCAGGCAGGTGGCCATTGCCTCTTTGGGCCGGATAAGGCGGCTCTCAGACTCCAGGCCGACAAAACTCTGGCAGTAGCCCAGCGCCAGTTGGGAGTTCAAGGTGTCAGCTAAGAGCACGACCTTCTCTGCTTTGTCCGGCAGTACAATGGGTTTGTTGAGATAGTGTTGGGCCAAGCCTTTGGTGATGGTGTGAACCCGGGGACGCATCTTCTCCAGAATTTCATACCGATCCTTGGGCTTACAGCGGACATGGCTGAGCTCGGTCAGGGCCTGATAGAGCTGCTTGGTGGTCTCTCCCAGGTTTGCCATAGGCAGAGCTTCGAGCCACTTGGCGGCCGCATCGCCGTTCAGCTCGAACAGGCTGTGCTTGTGGCGTGTGATCTCTGGTAATGGGACCAGCAGGCTGGAGTTGTGACTCATGGTTTGGCAAACACGCTTAATTAAATACCGTTTATTAGATCATATCGCAATTGGCGTTTTACTGCTTGCGCCGGCCTCTTCTCTAACCAGGCGAGGCACCAGGTAGCCTGGTAGGCGGACCAACAGTGACTCACGCAGTTGCTGTGCGCGCTGCTGACTGCATTCAAAATGCCCGGCGCCGCGAACTTTGTCCAGCAAATGTAGATAGTAAGGCAAGGTGTGGCACTGAAACAGCCGCTCGCTTAGCGTAGCCAGTGTATCGGCATCGTCGTTGATCCCTTTAAGAAGAACACTTTGATTGAGCAGGGTAATCCCCGCCCGCCGCAAATTCTGGAGGGCAGTGGCAGTGTCTTGGTCCAGCTCGTTGGGGTGATTGCTGTGAATGACCAACACTGTTTGCATCCGGTGCTGCGTCAATACTTGCAGCAGTGAGTCGGTCACGCGTGCCGGTAAAACTACCGGCAGGCGGCTGTGGAGTCTGAGGGTGTGGACATGGGGAATCGCCGCAATTCGCGCGATAAGTTCTGCCAGGTAGTCGTCGCTGGCGGAAAGCGGGTCGCCACCACTGAGGATGACCTCGCCAATATCCGGGCGGGCGGAGATGTAATCCAACGCCTGCTGCCAGTGTGCCCGGCTGGGGTTGTTGTCCTGATACGGGAAGTTGCGCCGAAAGCAGTAGCGGCAGTGCACCGCACAAGCCGGAGTGGTAATCATCAATACCCGGCCGTGATACTTGTGGATCAGCCCCGGTGCCGGGTTAGCATGGCGCTCCCCAAGGGGGTCGTCAACAAAGCCCGGCTGCAGGTCGTTTTCCGCCTTTTGTGGCAAAACCTGGAGCAGCAGGGGGTCGCGCCAGTCGCCAGGACGCATCTTGCCGACGAAGTGCCTGGGCACCCGCAGGGGAAACTGGCGCAGAGCGGCGGAGATATCTGGCATGGCGTCAGGGTCCAGTTGCAGCAGCTGCAACAGTTCCTTGCCATCGCGGACCATATCGCGTAATTGCTCCTGCCAGCCGGCAGTCTGCAAAATTGTTGTGTTAACAGGTATCATTGTGCCCTTTTTAACTCCGGCGGCAGAACCTGGCGGCGCCGGTCAGCGAATTTGCCCAATTTCCGAGGGATGTTATGGCCAACTATTCTACCAATGAATTCCGTTCCGGGCTGAAAGTCATGCTCGATGGTGAACCCTGTTCCATTCTCGATAACGAGTTTGTAAAGCCCGGCAAGGGTCAGGCATTTAACCGCGTTAAGCTGCGTAACCTCAATACCGGTCGGGTTTGGGAGCGTACCTTTAAGTCCGGTGAGTCCCTGGAGGGCGCGGACGTCATCGACCAAGATATGGAATACCTCTACAACGATGGTGAGTTCTACCACTTTATGGACCCCACCACCTTCGACCAGGTTCAGGCCGACCTCAAGGCCGTTGGCGACGCCGCCAGCTGGCTCAAAGAGCAGGACGTGTGCTCGGTTACCCTTTATAACGGTGCGCCCATTTCGGTAACGCCGCCGAATTTTGTCGAGCTGGAGATTGTCGAGACTGACCCGGGTCTAAAAGGCGACACGGCTCAGGGTGGCACCAAGCCGGCCCACCTCAGCACCGGTGCGGTGGTAAAAGTCCCGCTGTTTATCAGTCAGGGGGAAGTGATCCGGGTTGATACCCGCACTGGTGAGTACGTCAGCCGGGTGAAAAGCTAAGTTGTCTGACTGGCGACCCACAGCCTCCTTTGATGCGCTGGGTCGCCGGGCCGCGCTGCTGATGGCCGTGCGGCAGTTTTTCGCTCAGCGGGGCGTGATGGAGGTGGAGACGCCATTGCTGGCCTCGGCCCCGGTGACGGACCCCCATATTGAAGCCATCGCCGCCCGCCATCCTGCCGATAACGACACTTGGCTGTATCTGCAGACTTCCCCTGAGTTTGCCATGAAGCGGCTGGTGGCCGCTGGCAGCGGCCCCATCTACCAGATCTGTAAGGCCTTTCGTCGCGGCGAGCGGGGGCGTCGCCACAACCCCGAATTTACCATGCTGGAGTGGTATCGGCCCGACCAGTCATTCGACGGGCTCATCGACGATGTCTGCGCCATCGTGCAACTGGCGGCCGGCGCGGACCTTGCCGTCATTCGCCGAAGTTACCGCGATCTTTTTGTTGAAGAGTTGGAGTTGGACCCGTTTGCGGCTTCGCTGTCCGAGTTGCGCAATTGTGCCCAGCACCACTTGGAGCTGAGCTTTGACAGCGAAGACCGGGATACCTGGCTGCAGCTATTGATGTCCGCGGTTGTGGAGCCATCGCTGCCCGCGGATCAGATTACCGTGGTTGAAGATTTCCCCGCCAGCCAGGCAGCACTGGCTCGGGTCGAAGACGATGCTAGTGGTCATGCTGTGGCGAAGCGCTTTGAGGTCTATTACCGGGGTATGGAGTTGGCTAACGGCTACGATGAGTTGCGGGACGCCGGTGAGTTAGTGCGCCGCATTCGTGCCGATCATTCACAACGGCAGCAGGCCGGGCTGTCCATGCCGCCGATTGATCGGGCGCTGTTGCAGGCTATGCAGGCGGGGTTGCCGGCCTGCGTGGGGGTGGCCATGGGCTTTGATCGCCTGGCCATGCTGCACTGCGACGCCACTACGATTGATGAGGTGATTGCCTTCCCTCTGGAGAGGGTTTAGCTGGCAGATTTCACGCTGCTCATTTTGACGTTATCTGGCCCAGCGCTTCTCCCATTCGGGTTGGGCTGCCAGCCTGGAAGGATTCCAGCCAGCTGATCTGGTCCCGGCCAAACAGCAGAATCACCGTTGAGCCCAGCTTGAAGCGGCCCATTTCCTCGCCCCGTTGCAATACGATCTCCCGCTGGTCGGGATAGTGTCTGACCTGCACTGACCGAGTTGGCGGTGCCACCTGGCCATCCCACACTGTTTCGATGCCCGCCACAATCATCGCTCCCACTAAGATCATCGCGAAGGGGCCGTTGTCGCCCTCGAAAATACAGACCGCCCGCTCGTTGCGGGCAAACAAAGAGGGGACTCTGGCGGCAGTGGTGGCATTTACCGAGAACAACTTGCCGGGGATGTAGTGCATGCTGCGCAGGGTGCCGGTGACCGGCATATGCACCCGGTGATAGTCCCGGGGCGACAGATAGATGGTGGCAAAGTGGCCGTCGTCAAAGGTGTGTGCCAGGGAGCGGTCGCCGCCCAGTAACTCCACCAGGCTGTAGTCCCGACCTTTGGCCTGAAAGATGCGGCCGTTGCCGATGCGTCCCAGCTGACTGATGGCACCGTCGGCGGGACAGAGCAGGGCATCACTGCCATCGGCCAGGGGGCGGGCACCTTCCTTGAGCGCACGGGTAAAAAAGGTATTGAAATTGGGGTAGGCGTCCAGGTCGCTGCTCTCGGCTTCCGACATGTCAACCTGGAAGTGCTTGATCCACAGCGAGATCCACAGGTTCTTTAGCCAGCGCCAGCGGCATTCGGCCAGCCACCCCATCAAGCGGGATAACAGGTGTTGGGGCAGCAGGTGTTGCAGGGCTATAAAGGCAGCTTGCACGACAGGGTCTCGCTTTTGGTCAGCACGTGGGCGGCGGCATTATAGCGCAAGCGCTTCCCTGCGTTGCGTTTGTCGTTTTTACGGCTCGTCGCCGGTGTTCACAGGGGTGTCTTCGCGGTTGCCCCATTCCCCCCAGGAGCCGTCGTAGGCTTTGATATGGGGGTAGTCCAACAGTTTCATCACCAGATAGGTCAGGCCGGAACGGTGGTGGCTCTGGCAGTGGGTGATCACCGTTTTGTCGGCGGTAATGCCCCGCTCGTTGAGCATAGATTGCAGGGTAGACAGGTCCTTAAGGCGTAGGTTGCGGTCCCTGTCCATCAACTCCAGCCAGTCCAGGTTAGCGGCGCCAGGGATGTGGCCGCCACGCTTGGCCAGTACTTTCTCTCCCCGATACTCCTCCGCCGAGCGGGCATCCCAGATGGCCAGCTGGCTGTTGCCCAGCAGTTTCAGGAAGCTTTCGATATCGGCCATAACGGTGCTGTCGATGTGGATATCCACATTGCTGGGGGTGGCGGTAGCGGGGGCGGTTTCCACCGGATGCCCCTCGTTAACCCAGGCCTGCAGTCCGCCATTGAGATAGGAGTAGCGGGTGTGACCGATCACATCCAGGGTCCAGATCAGTCGCCCGGCCCAGCCGCCGCCCTCATCGTCGTAGGCAACCACATGTTTGTCGGGGGTGAGCCCCACTTCAGAAAACAGGGCCTCCAGCTGCTCTTGGCTGGGAAGTTTGCCCACTGCCGGCTTTTCGCCCCGCTGGAGGCGGGCGGGCGGTATATGGATGGCGCCGGGCACGTGGTGCTTGTGATAGTTATCGGCGCTGCTGGTGTCCAGAATCAGCAGCTCCGGATCATCTGGGTGAGCCTTGAGGTGATCGTCCAGTTGATCGGCTTCCAGTAGCAGCGGCCAGTCTTGCATAGTGGTGGTCCTTTTGGTCGTCGTGATTAAAGAGTGTAGCAAAGTATTAGACGCTCACTCCTCCAGGCTGTTCACTATCTGCCGGTAACTGGCCACCCGATGGTCATCGATCTTGCCGGCGTCGATGGCCTCTTGCAGGGCGCAGCCCGGTTCCTGTTCGTGACGGCAGTCGCGAAAGCGGCAGCGGCCTATAAAAGGCCGGAATTCAATAAAACCGGCGGTGACAGCCTCTCTGTCCAGGTTCCACAGGCCAAACTCACGAATTCCGGGGGAGTCGATCAGGCTGCCGCCTTCTGGGAAATGAAACAATCGGGCGGTGGTGGTGGTGTGGCGGCCCTTGGCGGCGGCATCGGACAGCGCGCCAACTCGTGTCTCGGTGCCGGGCAGGAGGGAGTTAACCAATGAGGATTTGCCTACCCCAGATTGGCCGACAAATATGCTGATTTGGTCCCTGAGTGTGGCTTTGAGGGTGTCCAGCCCGTGATCCACCTTGGTGGACGCCGTGACTACTGGATAGCCGATATGCCGATAGCGCGCCAGCACCGCGTGAAGCGGGTGATCCTCGCTCAGCAGGTCGGATTTATTCAGCAGCAGTAGTGGCGGAATACCAAGGTGCTCGGAAGCAACCAGATAGCGGTCGATCAGGTTGGCATGGGCGGCCGGCTCGCTGGCCACCACAATAACAATACGGTCGATATTCGCCGCCACCGGCTTGAGTTTGCCGAAACTATCGGGGCGGCTCAGCAGCGAGCGGCGCTCCTCCCGGGCGGTGACCACGCCGGTGGGGTTGCCGGCGTGCCAGGCGACTCGATCGCCGGTCACCAGACCATCCAGGTGGCTGCGCACGTGGCAGCGCTGTCGTTGACCGTCGTCCCCCTCCACCTCGACCTGCTGGCCAAAGTGGCTGACGATAAGCCCGGGTTGCAACTCGCCGAGGTCCCCTTCGCTGAGGTTCTGGTCGAGCTGAGCGTCGCGGCGCTTGGCCCTTTCGGCCCGCTCGGCCTGGACTTTTTCAATGCGCCAACGCTGCTGGCGGCTGATTTTACGTCGACTCATGCGTATCGCTTATCACGGTGTTGCGCTATGGTAACCCAGCTGCTGCTACAATCCATGGCTTTGCGAATCATGCTCAGAGGTCATACCGACACGGGGAAGGGCTTTTATGACAAAAGAGATGAATCTGATCTGGATCGACCTGGAAATGACCGGATTGGACACCCAGAACGACCATATCATCGAGATTGCCACGGTGGTGACCGATGGTGACCTCAATATCATCGACGAGGGGCCGGTGTTTGCCATTCACCAAAGCGACGACGTTCTGGATGCAATGGATGAGTGGAACACCCGCCAGCACGAGCAGTCCGGCCTTACCAAGCGGGTTCGAGACACCTGTATGACCGCCGAGGAGGCGGAGCGTTTAACCCTGGATTTCTTGCGCAAGCATGTGGATGAAGGGGTGTCGCCAATGTGTGGCAACAGCATCTGCCAGGATCGCCGTTTCCTGGCCCGGGAGATGCCTAAGCTGGAAGCCTACTTCCACTACCGCAATTTGGATGTCAGCACCATCAAAGAACTGGCCCGGCGTTGGCAGCCGGACCTGCTGGATGGCGTGAAAAAAAATGGCGCCCACCTGGCCCTGGAAGACGTGAAAGACTCCATTGAAGAACTCAAGCACTACCGGGCCTACTTCTTCAAACAATAAGCTATCAAGACCGCAGCGCGGCTGCTGGGGTTTAGCGGTCAGTGGCGAGCTGGTCCCGCTTGCGTTGCTGCTGAGTTAGCGCCCAATCGATATGTTCCCCGACCAGTTCCGAGGCTTCCCCCCGTCGCCGCTGTAAGCCGGCGGCGATAGCTTCATCGTAGGGCGCATTGCCCAGGCCCACGGCCAGATTCCGCAACCAGCCCTCATAGCCGATGCGACGTATGGCCGAGCCGGCGGTGCGATCGAGAAACTCTTGTTCAGTCCACATAAACAGGCTCAGCAGTTCGCTGTCGTCCAGGTTGTGCCGGGGGCGAAAGTCTTCTTCCCCGGAAGCTTGGGCAAATTTGTTCCAGGGGCAGACCAATTGGCAATCGTCGCAGCCAAATACGCGATTACCCATAGCCGGGCGCAGCGTTTCGGGAATGGCGCCTTTGAGTTCGATCGTAAGGTAAGAGATACAGCGCCGGGCATCCACCTGGTAGGGGGCGACGATGGCGTCGGTAGGACAGTCGTCGATACAGCTACGGCAAGTACCGCAGTGGCCGGTTTGCTGGGGTGGGTCGGTGGGCAGCGGAATGTCGGTGTATATCTCGCCGAGGAAAAACCACGAGCCCGCCCGGCTGTTGATCAGCATGCTGTTTTTGCCGATCCAGCCCAGTCCCGCTTGTTCGGCAAAGCCCCGTTCCAGCACCGGGGCGCTGTCGACAAAGGCCCGGTGCTGCCCGCCCGCGGCTTCGCTAATGCGAGTAGCCAGTGCCGCCAAACGCTTGCGAATCAATTTATGGTAATCACGACCCAGGGCATAGCGGGAAATGTAAGCTTTGCGGGGGTCCGCCAACGCTGCCTCGCTTTCACCAGTGCTGGCAGAAGTCAGGTAGTCCATGCGGGCACTGATAACCCGAATGGTGCCGGGGAGCAGGGCGTCAGGGTCGCTGCGCAGGGCTTCCCGGTCACGCATATAGTGCATCTCACCGTGAAAGTCCCGGTCCAGCCATTCACGAAGCCGTTGGGCGTGCTGATCATTGGCCGCTGGACTAATACCGATATGTGCAAAGCCGAGCTCCTCGCCCCAGGCTTTGATTTGCTCGGCCAGTTGCTGGGGATCAGGCATCGATCAGCTCTCCCCAATGGAAGAGAAAATCTTGCACAGGACGGCGGCCTTGCCGGGTGTGGAAATTCAGTGGGCGCGGTATCATGGCGCTAGTTTACACGTGTCCAGAGTGTGTCTGACACTGCCAATGCGGCGAGTATGGTCGCCGTTCATGGAAATCAACTAGACCTTGCTACAACACGGTGAATACTAGGGAGCTTGTGGTGCTACCAGATCGACTGAATCCCCGGGGAGTGCAGTTGCCCCGGGCACTGTTCACTGCCGAGCAGGTTCGTGAGCTGGATCGGCAAGCCATCGGCAGCGGTATCCCCGGCTTTGAGCTAATGACCCGGGCCGGGCGAGCGGCCTTTACGCTGATTCAACAGCGCTGGGCACACTGCACGCCCATAGAGGTATTCTGCGGGGGCGGCAATAACGGTGGCGATGGCTATGTGGTGGCTGCATTGGCGGCAGAGGCAGGGATCCCGGTCAGGGTGTGGGCGCTGTCCGATAAACTAAAAGGAGATGCGCTGACCGCGAAAGTTTGGGCGGAAAACAGCGGTGTTGCGATTACTCCCTGGGCAGGCCAGTCACCTGCGGCGGGAGGCATCGTAGTGGATGCCATGTTGGGTACTGGCTTGAGTGGCGCGGTGCGCGCTCGTTATGCCGAGGCCATTGCCGTCATTAATGCCAGCCCGGCTCCGGTGATAGCGGTGGATATTCCCTCCGGCCTGTGCAGTGATACCGGTCGCTTGCTTGGCGAGGCTCTGCGGGCGCAGGCCACCATGACCTTTATTGGCCTAAAGCGAGGGCTGTTTACCGGTGCCGCCGCCGAGGTTGTGGGGGAACTTGTCTTTGACGATTTGCAGGTTCCCCGAGACATTCTAGATGCTATGCCGCCGTCAGCCTTGAGAACTGACTACAGGGATATTGCTCTGGCCCTGTCGCGGCGAAGCCCCACCGCCCATAAAGGCCGCTTTGGCCATGTACTGGTAGTGGGTGGCGATAGCGGTATGGCGGGTGCGGCACTGTTGTCGGCGTCCGCGGCAGGCCGCTGTGGGGCTGGACTAGTATCCTGCGCTACCCGTGCTGCCCATATTCCCGCTCTGGTAGCGGCGCGCCCCGAAGTCATGGCCCACGCTGTGGACAGTGGCGATGCGCTGGCACCACTGCTGGCGCGGGCCTCAGTGGTGGCTGCGGGGCCGGGGCTTGGTCAGGCCGAGTGGGGACGCGTATTGCTCAGTGCGGTGCTCGCTAGCGACTTACCCGCGGTGGTAGACGCCGACGCCCTCAATTTGGTGGCATCAAAGCAGGTTGACCTCGGCGTGGAGCACGCTGCGCGGATAATTACGCCTCACCCTGGCGAGGCAGCCCGGTTGTTGGGGGGCGATGTTGAGGAGGTTCAGGCTGACCGCTTTGCTGCGGCCCGAGAATTGAACCGGCGCTATGGTGCCGTGGTCTTGTTAAAGGGTGCGGGGACGATCGTTTGCGACGATTCGCAGCTTTGGGTCGTGGGGGGGGGCAACCCCGGTATGGCCAGCGGCGGCATGGGCGACGCGCTCACCGGTGTGATTGCAGCGCTGTTGGCTCAGCACCTGCCCCCGGTGGGGGCGGCGCGGATTGGCGCCGCAGTTCATAACTTGGCTGCCGATCTGGCTGCCGCCGACGGTCAGGTCGGCATGCTTGCCGGCGACGTGGTGGCCAATATCCGCAAAGCGGTAAATGGTATAACAGCGGTAAACGGTATAGAGGTCGCCAGTGGCTGACGAGTACTCCCTAACGATGAATTTGCTTGACGAAGCGGCGACCGTGAGTGCGGGCCAGGCATTGGGAACGGCGGCAAAAGGCGGCGCAGTGATCTATCTGGAAGGCCAGCTGGGAGCGGGTAAAACCACCCTGTGTTGCGGCGTACTGCGAGCCTTTGGCCATGATGGGCCGGTGAAAAGCCCCACCTATACGCTGGTGGAGCCTTACTCCCTCAGCGATGGGGCCGTGTTCCATTTTGATTTATACCGCCTGGGCGATCCGGAGGAGTTGGAGTACATGGGTATTCGCGATTACTTCGAGCCGACTGCGGTTTGCCTGGTTGAATGGTCGGAGCGGGGCCGAGGCGTTTTGCCATCGCCGGATATCCGCGTTAGCATTGGGCAGCAAGGAGCGGGCCGGCGGCTGGAACTACAGGGTGAAAGCGGTCGCGGCCGGTCGATCGTCACGGCGATGAAAAAGCATGATTAGACGACTCATATTCGCCCTGTGTGGCAGCTTAACCCTAGCGTTGCCGCTACAGGCAGCCGATATCCAGGATATTCGCTTCTGGCGGGCTCCCGACCACAGTCGAGTGGTCTTTGACCTCAGCGGCCCTGCCAAGCACGAGGTTATCACCCTTTCCAATCCCCACCGTTTGGTGCTGGATATTGCCAGCACCAAAATGGCCACCGCTACCGCGGGCCTCACCTTTGAAAACAGCCCCATTCAGGGTCTTCGTCACGCCGGTAAGGCCGATGGCACGTTACGGGTAGTGTTTGACCTCAGTGCCGATGTGCAGGCGCGAAGTTTCTTTCTGCCCGCCAACGCCGAGGCCGGGATGGATGATCGTCTGGTGGTGGATTTTCTCGACCAAGGCAAAAGCGAAGCGCCGCGGGTAGTGAAAAGTGTGAGTGATGCCCAGCAGCGCGATGTGGTTATTGCCATTGATGCGGGTCACGGTGGTGAGGACCCCGGCGCTATCGGGCCGGGGCGGCTGCAGGAAAAAGATGTGGTATACCGCATTGCCAAGAAGCTGCAGCGCAAATTTGAAGCCCGCAAGGGTTATCGAGTGGTGATGATCCGCGACGGCGATTACTATGTGGGCCTCGCCAAACGCCGTGATCTGGCGCGCCAGGCTCAGGCCGACTTCTTTGTTTCTATTCATGCCGACGCCTTTACCGACCCCCGGGCCAATGGCAGTTCGGTGTATGCCCTGTCCAAGCGCGGCGCCACCAGTGCCACGGCGCGGATTTTAGCCAAGCGGGAGAACAAAGCCGACTTGGTAGGCGGGGTAAGCTTGTCCGACAAAGATCATGTACTGGCCGGGGTGCTGACCGATTTATCGATGACTGCGACCCTGGATGCCAGCCTAAGTGTGGGCGCGCAGCTGTTGTCTGAGATGGATAAAATCTCCCGCCTGCACAGCAAGCGGGTTGAACAGGCGGGCTTTGCGGTGTTGAAATCCCCGGATATTCCCTCGCTGCTGGTAGAGACGGGGTTTATCTCCAACCCCACTGAAGCGGGGCGCCTCAAAACCGATCACTATCAGAGCCGCATGGCTCAGGCTATCTACGACGGTATCGATCGCTACTTCCGTGACAGTCCGCCACCGGATACCTACTTTGCTGCGGTGAAGCGGGGCGATGTTACGGCTCCGGCGGGGCCTCGAGAGTACGTGATCGCCCGGGGAGACACGCTGTCGGATATTGCCCAGCGCCACAACGTCTCGGTGCGAGACCTGCAACAACACAACGGTATCTCCGGCAGCAGTATTCGCGCCGGCCAACGAATCCAGATTCCAGCGTCCTAGACCTACATGTCAAAAATACACTTGCTAGACCCGCGTCTCGCCAACCAGATCGCGGCGGGGGAGGTTGTTGAACGTCCCGCGTCAGTGGTTAAAGAACTGGTGGAAAACAGTCTCGATGCCGGTGCCCGTCGGGTCGACCTGGAGATCGAAGAGGGCGGCGTTAAACTGATCCGGGTGCGGGACGATGGTGCCGGCATCGATAAAGACGATCTGCCGCTGGCTCTGAGTCGCCATGCCACCAGCAAAATTGCGGCACTCGAAGACCTGGAGGCGGTTGCCAGCCTCGGCTTCCGGGGCGAGGCCTTGGCCAGTATCAGCTCAGTATCGCGTTTGTGTTTGAGTACCGCGGTGGCCGGTGCCGAAACCGGCTGGTCGGCCCGCAGCGAAGGGCGGGATATGGCGGCGGTGGTGGCGCCGGTTGCCCACCCACAGGGCACCACGGTGGAAGTGCGAGATCTGTTCTTCAATACTCCGGCCCGCCGCAAGTTCTTGCGCACTGAAAAAACCGAGTTCAACCACCTGGATGAGGTGGTCAAGCGCCAGGCCCTGGGACGCTACGACGTCGGCTTCAGCCTGCGCCATAACGGCCGTGCGGTGCACAGCCTGAAGCCAGCCGCCAGCCAGCTGGAGCAGGAGCGCCGACTGGCGTCGGTATGCGGCCCGGCCTTTATGGAAAACGCGCTGTTTTTGGATCGCAGCGCTATCGGCCTGCGGCTTTGGGGTTGGGTGGCTCTGCCCAGTTTTTCTCGCAGTCAGGCCGATCTGCAGCATTTTTATGTCAATGGTCGCTATATCCGCGACCGCCTGGTGGCCCATGCGGTGAGGCAGGCCTATCGGGATGTGCTTTTCCACGGTCGTCATCCCGCGTTTGTGCTTTACCTGGAGCTCGATCCGGCCTCGGTAGATGTCAATGTGCATCCCACCAAGCACGAGGTGCGCTTTCGAGACGGCCGGGCGGTGCACGATTTTATCTTTCGCACTCTGCACAAGGTGTTGGCAGACGTGCGGCCCGATACCGCGCCGCAAGCGGCCTCGTTAGCTGAAGAGCTGTCGCAAGCCCCGGCCCATGCCCCTCAGCAGGCTGCGATGCCACTGCGGGAGGCGCCCTCGCCGGCACCGTCCTTCGGCTCAGAGAGTCGTGGCTATTCGCCCTCGCCCCAGTCGTTTTCGCCCCCGCCGGGACAGGTCGCTGACACCGCGGCACGTTATGGTCAACTACTGGAAGGGGAGCCCCAGGACGACAGCGAACCACCACCCTTGGGTTACGCCTTGGCCCAGCTGAAGGGCATTTATATTCTTGCCGAGAATCAACAGGGTATGGTGCTGGTGGACATGCACGCCGCCCACGAGCGCATCACCTACGAGCGAATGAAGGCCGCCAGGGAAGGGGAAGGCCTGCGCAGCCAGCCGCTGCTGGTGCCACGCAGCATTGCCGTCAGTGAGCGGGAGGCGGATTGCGCCGAGCAGCACGCCGAGGTCTTTGCCCAGCTGGGCCTGAAGGTTGAACGTATGGCCGAGGAAGCCATCTCGGTGCGGGAGTTGCCGGTCATTCTCGCCGACAGTGATGTGGAGCAGTTGGTTAGAGATGTGTTGGCGGATTTGCTGGAATATGGCAGCAGCGACCGAATCGCCGCCCACATTAACGAAATCCTGTCGACCATGGCCTGCCACGGCTCGGTGCGAGCCAATCGCCGCCTCACCATACCGGAAATGAATGCCCTGCTGCGGGATATGGAGGCCACCGAGCGTAGTGGCCAGTGCAATCACGGCCGCCCCACCTGGGTGCAAGTCGGCCTCGGCGAGCTGGATAAGTGGTTTTTGCGTGGCCGCTAACCCTTCGCAACAGCCGCTGGCGATTTGTCTGATGGGGCCCACCGCCTCCGGTAAAACCGACCTGGCTATGGCGATCAGCGATGCGCTGCCTTGCGATCTGATCAGTGTGGACTCGGCGCTGGTATATCGGGGGCTGGATATTGGCAGTGCCAAGCCCGACGCCGACACCCTGCGCCGTTACCCCCATGCCCTGGTGGATATCTGCGATCCGTCTCAGCCCTACTCTGCAGCGGATTTTCGCCGGGATGCCCTGGCTGCCATGGCAGAGTCGGAGGCAAGAGGGCGTATCCCACTGCTGGTGGGTGGCACCATGCTGTACTTCAAGGCACTGTTGGAGGGCTTGGCAGAGATGCCCGCGGCCGAACCGCAGGTGCGCGCCGATATCGAAGCCCTTGCCGCCCAGCGGGGGTGGCCAGCGGTGCATGCCGAACTGGAGAAAGTCGATCCGGTGGCAGCCTCCCGCATTCACCCCAATCATTCCCAGCGTTTGTCTCGGGCGCTTGAAGTGTACCGAGTCAGCGGAGTGCCGATTAGCGAGTGGCAAGCCCGTCAGGCGGCGCAGCGCCCGCCCTACCGGTTTTTGCAGTTGGCTATCGCCCCCGATGACCGCAAAGTGCTGCATCAGCGCATTGAGATTCGCCTGAAGCAGATGTTTGCCAATGGATTTGTCGACGAGGTGCGGGGGCTGTACGCTCGGGGCGACCTCAACGACGAGCTCCCGGCGGTGCGCGCGGTGGGCTATCGCCAAGTATGGCAGTACTTGGAAGGGCAGTGGGACCTGGACGAAGCCTTTGACAGAGCCTTGATCGCCAGTCGGCAACTGGCCAAGCGACAAATGACATGGCTGCGGGGATGGGATAACCTACATTGGCTGGACAGCCGCGACCCAAGGGGTGAATCAAGCCCAAAAACCGGGTCGGCGGCGCTAAATCAGGCTTTACAACTGATAAACCATGCGCTCCAGGGATGACTTGCGCTATACTTGACTTTACCCAGGCTTTAGCGAACTCACCGTCCCGTTGTTGGTCTATCAGCTGGACAGTGCGATTGCGCTTTGATTAATGCCCGTTTTGGGCAAACAGGAGGCTACACCATGTCAAAAGGGCATAGCTTACAAGACCCTTATCTGAATATTCTTCGCAAGGAGCGTATTCCGGTATCAATTTATCTGGTTAACGGTATCAAGCTCCAGGGACAGATCGAATCTTTCGATCAGTTTGTGGTGTTACTGAAGAATACGGTCAGCCAGATGGTGTACAAACATGCGATCTCTACCGTTGTGCCGTCCCGTGTGGTGCGCCTGCCTATGGCTCATCCGCCGGAAGATGA
This sequence comes from Spongiibacter nanhainus, assembly GCF_016132545.1. Lineage (GTDB taxonomy): Bacteria > Pseudomonadota > Gammaproteobacteria > Pseudomonadales > Spongiibacteraceae > Spongiibacter > Spongiibacter nanhainus. The sequence goes on along the minus strand of NZ_CP066167.1, from coordinate 3,318,548 downwards.
CGAGCAAAACGACGAGTAGCACTCATTTCTTGAGGTTCGTCCTTGCTATTTGAACGACCCGATTCCGGTGAACGGGCAATATTGGTTCACCTGGATTTACGCAGTGAAGACGAGCGCGAAGATCCCGATGAGTTTATCCAACTGGTCACCTCCGCTGGGGGTGATCCGGTGGCGTTCATCGGTGGTCAACGTCAACACCCTGATCCCCGTTTGTTTGTCGGTTCTGGCAAGCTGGAGGAAATCCGCGCCGCGCTGGCACAACACCAGGGCGAACTGGTGTTGTTTAATCACGCGCTCTCCCCCAGTCAGGAACGCAATATCGAGCGCGAGCTAAAGTGCAGGGTGTTAGACCGCACTGGCTTGATTCTCGATATCTTTGCCCAGCGGGCACGCACCCACGAAGGTAAACTCCAGGTCGAGCTGGCACAGCTTGAACATATGTCGACGCGGCTGATCCGCGGCTGGACTCACCTGGAGAGGCAGAAGGGCGGCATCGGCCTGCGCGGCCCGGGTGAAACCCAGCTGGAAACTGACCGCCGACTATTGCGGGCGCGGATCAAAAGTATCCAGTCGCGGCTCGGTAAGGTGCGTCGCCAGCGCCAGCAGGCCCGTCGCGCTCGTCAGCGCGCCGATATCCCCGCGGTGTCAATTGTCGGCTATACCAACGCCGGCAAATCTACCCTGTTCAACGCCCTGACCACATCGGAGGTTTACGCCGCCGATCAGCTATTTGCCACCCTTGACCCAACTGTGCGCCGCATTCCCATCGACGACGTCGGGCCAGTGGTGCTGACCGATACGGTGGGCTTTATCCGCCACTTGCCTCACAAATTGGTAGAGGCGTTTCGGGCGACGCTGGAAGAAGCGGCGATGGCGGATTTACTGGTTCACGTGATCGATTCTGCCGATCCCGAGCGGGACGACAATATCCTCCAGGTTAATACTGTGCTGAAAGAGATCGGCGCCGACGAACTGCCAGTGCTTGAGGTCTATAACAAAACCGATCTGCTGGGCGGCGAATGCCGTATTGATCGATGGGAAGAGGGCAAACCTCGTCGGGTTTGGCTGTCGGCGCGGCGAAGAGAAGGTCTCGATTTATTTACCCAGGCCCTGAGCGAACTACTGTGTGAAGATGTGGTAGAGACCGAAGTGACCCTCGGTGCCGAGCAGGGCCGACTCAGGGCGCGCCTGTACAGCCTCAGCGCCGTGCAGTCTGAAACCCATAACGACGACGGCTCTGTTCAACTACACCTACGTTTGCCGGCAGTCGATTGGCAGCGCTTTCTGGCTGCAGAAGCGGTGAGTGAGGCGTCCCTGCACGCCAGATAGTAGTGAGGGCGCGGGCGCCGGTTCCAGTTAGCAGCTGTGGGTAAATCTGCTAGACTGCCCGCCGTAAATCAGGGACTTAGCAAAAGCGAGTTCCACAAACAATATATCGATACAGTCCCGATATAACACAGGAGACAGGTATGGCCTGGAATGAACCGGGTGGCGGACGCGACAACGACCCCTGGGGTGGTGGTGGAAAGAACCAGGGGCCGCCAGATCTGGATGAGGCGCTAAAGAAGCTTCAGGAGCGTCTAAACAAGATATTTGGTGGTGGTAACGGCAATCGCGGCAACAGCGGTGGCGGCGGGTTTCAGCTTAGCCCCAGTGCGCTGGTGGTATTGGCGGTGTTGGCTGTTTCGGTATGGGGGCTGTTTGGTTTCTATCAGGTTGACCAGCAAGAGCGTGCCGTCGTATTGCGCTTGGGCCAGTACTATCAAACCGTTATGCCGGGTCTGCGTTGGAATCCTCCGCTGGTGGACGAGGTCAATGTGATCAACGTCACCAAGGTGCGGGCTGCATCTAGCCGGGGGCAAATGCTGACCGAGGACGAGAATATCGTCGATATTGCGGTATCGGTGCAGTACACCGTCGCCAACCCCTCTGACTTCCTGTTGAAGGTCAAGAGCCCCGAGCTCAGCCTGGAGCATGCGCTGGAGAGTGCCCTTCGCCATGTGGTGGGTAGCTCGCGGATGGATCAAGTCATCACCGAGGGCCGGGAAGAGGTGGCTCGGGATACCCAGGAGCGGCTTCAGGCTTACCTGAATACCTATCAGAGCGGTATCCAGGTGGCCAAGGTCAACATCGACGACGCCCAACCACCTTCCCAGGTGCAGGACGCCTTTGACGATGTGACCCGGGCCAAAGAGGATCGCGAGCGTCTCAAGAATGAGGCGGAAGCCTATGCCAACGGCATCATCCCTGAGGCCAGAGGTAAGGCCCAGCGGCAGCTCGAAGAAGCTCAGGGTTACAAAGAGCAAGTGATTGCCAATGCCCAGGGTCAGGCGCAGCGTTTTTCGCAGCTGCTGGCTGAGTACAAGAAAGCCCCTAAGGTAACGCGGGAGCGTCTATACATCGATGCGATCCAAGAGGTCTATTCGGAGTCCACCAAGGTGATGGTGGATGTTGAGGGTGGCAATAACATGATGTACCTGCCCCTGGACAAGCTGATGGACTCCAGCGCCAGCGCGCGGCAACCTCGGAATCAGGAAGTGGATATCCGCGAGCTTACCGATAAAGTCATTGAGCAGTTGCGCCGCGACAGCCAAAGCACGCGCCGGGAGGGTCGTTAATCATGGCTAGCCGTCAATTTACCGTACTTTTAGTGGTGCTGGGGCTGATCGTTCTGGCCTACAATTCCCTTTTTATCGTAAGTGAGACCCAGCGCGCGGTGCAGCTCAAGTTTGGTGAGGTAGTCAACCCCAACGTCGAGACTGGCCTGCACATCAAAACGCCCTTTGTGCATACCATACGCAAGTTCGAGCGCCGCATTCTGACCTTGGACGCGCCTACTCAGCGCTATCTCACTATCGAGAAAAAACCGCTGGACGTGGACTACTACGCCAAGTGGAGGGTCAGCGAAACCGAGAAATTCTACACCGCCACCAACGGTGAAGAGATTCGCGCCGAAGGGTTGCTGGCCCAGCGCATCAACACCGGTTTGCGGGACAAATTTGGTGAGCGGACCTTCCACGAAGTGGTGTCCGGTGAGCGGGACTTGCTGATGACCGAGCTCACTCGGGATCTCAACAAGATCACCGTTCGGGAATTCGGTATCGAGCTGGTAGACGTCCGGGTCAAACGTATCGATCTGCCCACTCAGGTCAGCCAATCGGTGTTTGACCGGATGAAGTCCGAGCGGGAGCGGGAGGCTCGTGAGCACCGCTCGACCGGTAAAGAGCAGGCGGAGAAAATTCGCGCCACCGCAGATCGCCAGCGCACGATCATTGCCGCCAATGCTTACCGGGATTCGGAGATCATTCGTGGTGAAGGCGATGCCGAGGCCTCTGCGATCTACGCCGAAGCCTTCAGCGCTGACCCCGAGTTTTATGCCTTTGTCCGCAGCTTGGAAGCCTACCGCAAGTCCTTTGCTAGCAAAGGGGATTTGCTGGTTGTCGACACCGACGATGAGTTCTTTCGCTACCTCGAACAAAGCGGCGGTAAATAGCTGATCACAGGTCGAATCGGTGCTGGGCACCGGTTCGACGGTCGGGCAGTCCATCGACCTCGCTTCTCCAGCACTGAACACCGACTCGCGCATTGTGCTATGATGCGCGCATCCGGGCTGAGCCGGGACCTCGCTGTCTCGCGCGCAGCGCGGATTTTTTTGTTTTAACGGGGTGAAGAAATGTGGCAAGAGCTGGCGGTGGCGCTGAGCCTGGTGCTGGTCATTGAAGGCATTTTACCCTTTGCGAGCCCCGAGCGCTGGCGTTTGCTGGCCTACCGGATGGCGGATATGGACAGCCGTTCGGTGCGCATTGCTGGGCTGATAAGCATGGTATCTGGCCTGATACTGTTGAGTGTTTTTCGCTGAACCCCAGGGCTCACCGCCAATAAGCCCACAGATCCACAAAGCACAGATCCATAAAGATAGACAGAGCACGTAGAGACAATGACCCTGGTAGATCGCTGGTTACTCCCCGACGGTGTCGAAGAACTCCTGCCTGCCGAAGCAAGGCAAGTGGAGAGCTTGCGGCGTTCCCTGCTGGATTTGTTCCAACGCTGGGGCTATGAGTTGGTCATCCCCCCCCTGCTGGAATACACCGAATCACTGTTGGTTGGACTTGGCGGCGATATTGACCTACTTACCTTCAGGGTGACCGACCAATTGACTGGCCGAATGATGGGTTTGCGGGCTGATATTACTCCCCAAGCTGCCCGGATTGACGCCCACAGTATGAAGCGCGAAGGTCCGGTGCGTTTGTGTTATGCCGGTAGCGTATTGCACACCAAACCCAAAAAACCGCTGGCCTCGCGCTCTCCCATTCAACTTGGGGCAGAGCTCTACGGTGACAACAGTTCGGCCAGCGATTTGGAAATCATATGCCTGATGCTGGAGACCCTGCGCACTGCCGGACTAGAAGGCCTGACCCTGGATGTTGGGCATGTGGGCATCTATCAGGCAGTGACGGCCGCCGCTGGCCTCAGCGGAGAGAAAGAGCAAGTTTATTTCGATATCCTCCAGCGCAAAGCCGCTGCCGAGTTGGCGGTGTTTGTCGATCAACTATCACTGCCGGACAAACAGGCTGAGCAGCTGCGTGGCCTGGCCATGCTGCACGGTGGCAGCGATGTCTTGGCTCGGGGGAGGGCATTGTTCAGTGATATTCCGCCGGCGCTTGAGGCAATAGACAGCCTTGAAGGACTCGCTGCGGCGCTAACAGCCCGTATGCCCGATGTGGCCTTCTATTTTGATCTGGCCGAATTGCGCGGTTATCACTACCATACCGGCTTGGTGTTTTCGGCGCTGGTACAAGAGCACGGCCAGGCCTTAGCTTCCGGCGGTCGCTATGACGATATTGGCGAAGTTTTTGGTAGGGCGCGCCCGGCTACCGGTTTCAGCATTGACCTGAAGGCCTTGCTGGGCTTGTTGCCTGATACTGCATCAACGCTTGGTGTTTTCGCTCCTTACAGTGAGGAGCCCGCACAATGGCAGGCGGTACAAGCGCTGCGACAATCCGGTGAAACAGTGGTTACAGGATTGCCCGGGCAACGTCCGGGCGAAGATTGCGACCGGCAATTGGTCGAAAACGATGGACAGTGGTCAGTGCGACCGCTGGGTGAATAAGGTTTATCCAGAGAACGGGATATGAGCAAGAACGTAGTGGTATTGGGCACCCAGTGGGGCGACGAGGGCAAAGGCAAGATCGTTGATCTGTTGACGGATCAGGCTAACGCTGTTGCCCGTTTTCAAGGGGGGCACAATGCCGGTCACACCCTGGTTATTGGAGGAGAAAAAACGGTTCTCCACCTTATTCCCTCGGGTATTTTGCGGGAAGGCGTCAAGTGCCTGATCGGCAACGGTGTGGTGCTGTCACCGGAAGCGCTGCTCAAAGAAATGCGCGAACTCGAAGAAAAAGGCGTACCGGTTCGTGATCGTTTGCGTCTGAGCCCGGCTTGTCCGCTGATTCTGCCCTATCACGTAGCCTTGGATCAGGCCCGTGAGCTGGCCAGAGGCGATGCCAAAATTGGTACCACTGGGCGAGGTATCGGGCCTGCCTATGAGGACAAAGTGGCCCGCCGCGGTCTCCGCTTGGGGGACATGTTCAATACCGAACGTTTTGCCGACAAGCTTAAAGAGGTGATGGAGTACCACAACTTCGCCCTCACTGAGTACTACAAAGTCGAGGCGGTGGACTACCAAACAACCCTGGACGAAGCCTTGCAAATGGCCCAAGAGCTGAAGCCGCTGGTTGAAGATGTCACGAGTACCCTGCATCAGTACCGTGAAGACGGAGCCAATATTCTGTTCGAAGGCGCCCAAGGCTCGCTTCTGGATATCGACCACGGCACCTATCCCTTTGTGACCTCCTCCAATACCACCGCAGGTGGCACTGCGACAGGCAGCGGGTTTGGCCCCCTCTACCTCGATTATGTGCTGGGTATTACCAAGGCTTACACCACCCGTGTGGGCAGTGGTCCTTTCCCCACAGAGTTGCATGACGATATCGGCGCCCACTTGGCCAAACAGGGCCACGAGTTTGGTGCCACCACCGGCCGCGCCCGCCGCTGCGGTTGGTTCGACGGTGTCGCCCTTCGCCAGGCGGTGCGTATTAATAGTGTCACGGGATTGTGCCTGACCAAGTTGGACGTACTGGATGGCTTAGACACGGTAAAGGTCTGTGTCGACTACAAGGATGCCGCCGGTAACTCCATCGCTGCCCCCTTTGACTGCGAAGACTACGGTGACATCACGCCCATTTATGAAGATATGCCGGGGTGGTCGGAATCCACTGTCGGTGCGAAATCCCTCGACGAGTTGCCCAGCAATGCTCGTGCTTATATAAAGAAGATTGAAAGCATTGTCGGGGTGCCCATCGACATTATCTCCACCGGCCCCGATCGCGTGGAAACCATTGTGCTGCGGCATCCCTTTCAGTAGGGGCTCTTTCCAGTAGAGCTCCTTTCTAGTAAAGCCTCCGCTCATTAGGTACCGTTTCGATTAAGCCGTGCCGCTAGCATACGGAGTGTAAATATTTACACTCCGGCATTTCCCTTCAAATATTCGTCATCTCCCTATTGGTCTTGTGTAGGGCAAATCCCGCCAAGGCGCCGTAAAGACCGGTGTTGCGCCCGTCAAATAAAAGTACTCTATTTATTGGCCGGCATTGGGCCGTCCTTTGTCACATAACTGAAATATTACATTCACATAGCTGTCACCGCCTGAACCTAGCATACGTCCCGAAACCAATCCTAGAAACCCACGCAAATGGTTCCGGAGATAAGTCTTATGAAAAAGCTTTTTGCTTTAACTGCCCTCGCGTCAGCTATGGCCTTGGTGGGCTGCGGTGGCGGTGGTGATATCAACCTCAAGCCGACTACTATCGACAACAGCGTCGATAACAGCCAGAACAACAGCGGTGGCGGCGCTACCAACTCCTGCGCTAGTTACGAAGAGAACGGTCAAACTTTCCAGGGCGAAGCGCAAGGCTCTGACTGCTTTTATCCCGCCAGCTTTGTTAGCTCTACCAATCCTATCCTGACAGACATCACCTTTGGCGCGATTGCCGGCAACCACATCTTTGCCGACTCCCTGTTTATCGGTGATGACGTTGATGCCCAAGAGGCTGCTGCAGGCACACCAATTCCTCAAGAAGGTGAAGGCCCATCTGTGACCATCGCAGCGGGTTCTACCATGGTTTTCACCCGCGCCGAAGGCTATGTGCGCATCGCTCGCGGCTCGCAAATTTTTGCTGAAGGCACGGCGGGATCGCCTATCATTTTCACCGCCGATGAAGATATCGATGGCTCTGCGACTGAAAGCGATCGCGGCCTGTGGGGCGGGATTCAGATCAACGGTAATGGCCGTACCAACAAGTGTCACGACGGTACCAACACAGGTTCTGGCTCTGGCAATGTGAGCGATTTCGATCCTACCAACAACAACGTTCACAACTGTAACCAAACTGCAGAAGGTCGTCCGGCTACTTACGGTGGTAACAACGATGCGGAGAACTCAGGTGTTCTTGAGTATGTCGTTATCAAGCACGCTGGCTTCGAAGTAGTCGACGGTAACGAGCTGAACGCGCTGACTTTGAATGGGGTTGGTAGCGGCACCACTATCAGTCACGTTCAAACTTACACCTCCCAAGATGATGGCTTCGAGATGTTTGGTGGCGCAGTTAACCTGGACCACATCGTCGCTGTTAACGTCGGTGACGACTCCATCGACTACTCAGAAGGTTACAACGGCAAGATCCAATACGCTGTTGTTGTTCACACCTCTGGCGCCAACCGTTGTATTGAAGGTGATAACACTGGTGGTAACCGTGACGATGGCATTACTCCCACCACTAAATTGATCATCTCTAACCTGACTTGTGTGACTTCATTTGTCAGCGAAGGTGCCGGTCAAAACCCCTCTTCCAAAGGCTCTTCAGAAGGTCCTTTGTTTCGCGAGGGCGCATTCTTTGAAATGTACAACTCGGTGATCACTTCCAATGCCCCTGGTATGGAAAGTAACGAGTGTCTTGAACTGGATGATTCCGAAGGGCCGCAAACAATTGCAGCAGCGATTGATGGCACTAGTATCGCCAGCAGCAACGTAATCGCTTGTTCTGAAGCTACAAAAGAAGGTGTTGATGCTGCTAACGACCAAGATTTTAAGACGGCGGAATGGCTGGCAAATGGCAGCACTAATGCCAAAAATGTCATCATCACTGGCGCTGATTTGCCTGCTCAAAGCCTGATTACAGGTGTTCCCGGATCACGTGGATACCTGACTGCCTCGACCATCACAGACGGTAGCGGTGTTGAAGTATTCAACCAAGCTACTGATCTAACCGATGTGTCTGCAGTCGATTCTTACTTTGAAGCTCCCAGCTACGTTGGTGGCGCCAATGCCGGTGACAACTGGCTGAGTGGCTGGACTGTAGGCCTGAGTGCTCCGCTGAACCCGTAAGCGGTCTCGACAAAGTCCTGTTCCGCAGGAAGGGCGGGGACGTAGCTCCACACCCCGCCCGTTTTATTGTTTAGCGCTCTCATTTTTTCGAGGGCATTTTTCGGAACACTTTGGATGTGATCATCATGCGTAAAAAACCAATTGTTGCGGCCATCGCCCTGGCCGGACTCGGTGTGGGGTCAAGTGGTCTGTCTCTGGCTCAAGAGTCTGAAGGCATTAAGGCGCCCACCCTGGAAGAAGTGGTTGTCGTCGGGCGTCTGCAGAGTGTGGCAGCGTCACTGACCGACGAGCGGCTAGAGCTTGGATACTCTGCCGACTTCCTCGGCTTTGAGGCGATTTCCCGTGCCGGCGACAGCACCATTGGTGCTGCTCTTCGCCGCGTGACCGGCCTGACCCTTGTTGACAACAAGTTTATCTACGTTCGCGGATTGGGCGAGCGTTATACCTCCGTGACGGTAAATGGCGCCGCCGTGCCATCGCCGGATTTGGCACGAAGCGTTATTCCTCTCGACCTTTTTCCTGCGTCGATCGTCGAATCGCTGAAGGTTCAGAAATCATGGGGCCCAGATCTGCCGGCAAACTTTGGCGGCGGTGCGATAGATATTCGCACTAAGAGCGTGCCAAGCGGTCCGGTTGCTAATATCTCCATAGGTACTGGAATCAATACCGCTAGTGAGGATGGGCTGACTTTCCCAGAAAGCGGCTCAAGCTCTTTACCGGGGCAGATCAAATCAGCAATAAATCGGTATCGCGGTGATTTATCGACCTCAAATATCCGCGATACTGAGGCTAAAGCATCAGGTCAGGCGTTTTCAAATCAGCAAGCAGAACAAATTCAGCGCGACTTGATTCTGTCTTTGAATCGTAAAGTTGGTATCTCAGATGGTTCTTTGGATCCCGATACCGATGTCAAAGTCGATTTAGGCAATGCCTGGGATGTCTCTAGAGACTGGGTTGTTGGCGCATCTATCAGCGGTGCCTACAGCGAAAAATTCCGCAACAAAGATCAGATTGAGCGAGGAGTCGGTAACCCAGACCTCAACAATGCCAAGATAGAGCGTACAGCGCGGGACGAACGCACAACCCTGGCATTCCTGCTCGGTGCTGAATATACAGCAGATCACTCTGTAGAGCTCAGTAGTTACGTCATTACCAATGAGTATGAAGAGGCGCGGATTACTCAAGCCTTTGATAACAACAACCCACCTCAAGAGCGCTTACCTAATCTGACTTATGAAACCCGGTTGGAAGAACGTGAGTTAACGTTGAATCAATTAACGGGTAACCACCGTCTGGGCGAGTGGGCGCCCATTAAAGCCTTGGAGATGCTGGACTTTGAGTGGTTTTACTCTGACGCAGAGGCCACAACCGATATTCCAAACGCGTCAAGCTTTAAGGGTTCACTGGACCTTAATACTAATCCCGCAACGGCAACAATCGATAGCTCTGCCACTGCTGGTCAATTTGAGTTTCTCGAGCTGATCGATGAGATGGACAGCTATGGTGGTAAATTTGAGTTGCCGGTATTTGTTGGCAACGACGAACTCACCTTCACCGCTGGTTGGTGGGCATCAGAAAAAACGCGTGAATATTACGGCTATACCGCAAATGTTGGTACCAATCAGACTTATGTAGGTATACCACAAACGGTCTTCACCGATGCCAACATCTCTGACCTCAACAACGACTTCGACCTGTCTATGGGGTCGGGTTTTGGTAATGAGAGCTACGTCGCTGCGCAGAAAGTCAATGCCACTTACGGTGGCCTGGATTATCGCCTGGGTGTGAGCTGGCGCTTTACTCTCGGCGCGCGTTGGGAAGAATACCAGCAAGCGGTACTGCCGGTAGACCTGCTAGATTTCACTGGCGTTTCAATCGGACAACTTGGCGATCAACTAAACGACCCGGACCAGACCTTTGCCATTACAGAAGACGATACCTATTTCAGTGCGGCAGCAACGTACTTGGGTAACGGCCTTTTTGGTACCGAGGAGTATCAGATTCGCTTCGGTGTCAGTGAAACGGTGGTGCGTCCAGATTTGCGGGAATTGGCTGACGTTGCCTATATCGACCCAGAGCTAAACGTTCGTGTGTTTGGTAACCCTGCCTTAGAAACCACTCAAGTTAGCAACTTCGAAATTCGCGGTGAGTTTTACTACGACGACGGAGATAATTTCACTGTCTCGTTGTTCTACAAAGACTTGGACTTACCTATCGAACAAGTTGAAGGCGCCGGCTCTGACGACGATACTGTGTTGACCTACCTCAACGGTGACAGTGGCGAGGTCATGGGTGTGGAGTTTGAAGGCTTGGTAACGTTACCAGCTGGATTCTTCTTGTCGGGTAATGTAACGCTGAGTGACTCTGAGATTAGCATTACCAACAATAACGAAGTGACAAATTCCGATCGGCGCTTAACAGGCCACTCTGAGTACGTGATGAATGCTTCTCTCGGATATGACTCTCCAGACGAGCAGCACAGCGCTTCGCTGCTGTATAACGTATCCGGTGAACGCATTTTCTTTGCTGGTACCCAGGGTAATGATGACGCTTTTGAACAGCCATTCCACTCACTGGACTTGATCTACAACTGGTATCCAACACAGCAGTTGTCGATGAAAGTCAAAGTGAGCAATCTGCTCGATTCTCAGCGTGAATTCGAACAGAAGAACTCGGCTGGTAGAAATACCGTCATTCTTGAGCAAGAGGTCGGTACCAGTTTTGGTGTGAGCCTGAGCTGGAAGTATTAAGCGACGTTCTTTCTTTAGATTCCAGACTTTAGGCGCCTACGGGCGCCTTTTTTGTTAGTTTTTTACTTGAGACCTTTACAACGATTTCAGAAACGCCACCAGTGTGTCCCGTTCTTTCTGAGTCATGGCTTCCACCTTTATCCGGCTTTGCTCCGCCTCACCACCGTGCCATAGAATTGCCTCAAGCAAAGTCCGAGCGCGGCCATCGTGGAGGTAGTAGGCATTGCCGGAAACGGTATCGGTTAAGCCTATTCCCCAAAGTGGCGGTGTTCGCCATTCCCGACCAGAGGCGAGAAATTCGCTGCGGTGATCGGCCAGACCTTCGCCCATATCGTGTAGCAGCAAATCTGTGTAGGGCGAAATAACTTGCTCCCTCAACCAGGGGTGAGGCGATGAGCCGGTAGATACTTTTTCTATGTGACAGCTTTGGCAGCCGGCGTGTCGAAACAGGCGCTGGCCGGCTTTAACGTTCGAGTCGTCCGCGTTGCGGCGGGCAGGCACGGCAAGGTTAGCGGTATAAAAAGTCACCTTGTCCAAGATGTTGTCGCTGACTTCTGGCTCACCACCGTCGGGGGCTGCTCGGCATGTGGTTTGAGTGGGCCCGCAGGGAATGTCGGAAAACAGGGATGTGGTGAGACCCATATCGCCATGGAACGCCGCGGCATTTTGTTGACGAAGGCTGGGCTGTCCCGCCTTCCAACCAAAGCGCCCTATCACAGTTTTTTGCAGTTCTGCAGACCATACCCGATTGAGACGCCCGGAGATGCCGTCAGCGTCTTTGTCCTCGGGGTCGGCATAAGACCGTAAAGTCTGCTCAGGAATCGCTGCCAGGAGTCCCAGCCCAATCATGGGCGGAGCAATACGGGCGGAGAGGCGAACATCATCTGCCAGTGGGCCGTAATTCAGCTCGGTGATTTCCACGGTAGGTTGACGCAGCTCTACCTCGGTACCGTCTGCCAGGCGGCGGTTCAGCGTGTCGTAGTGAATGGCCACTTTGCCCTCTGGCTTGGTACCGGGGATCGCGAAATCCTGTAATTGGTCGCCGTAGCGGGGTTCGGGAATCACCCCTAGGCGCTTGAGTGTTGCCTTGTCCTCCTCAGACTCGGCGGGGACGCTAAGGCGAACCAACATAGAGACGGCGTTGTCGCCATCAAACTCCGGCGGATGCCCGCGACCATCGCGAATATGGCAGTTTTGGCAGCCGTTGGTGTTAAACAGCGGCCCCAGCCCGTCCCTGGCGGTGGTGCTGGCCGGCGCTGTTACCCAGGGGTTGCGGAAAAAACTGTTACCAACACTGAAGTTAAGGCGCTCGGCCATGGGCATGTTGGCGGCGGGTAGGGAGAAGGCCTGTTGATGCGCGGCGCTAACGGTAGTATCGCCGCCACCGGTGTTGGCCTGGGCCATACTCATTACAAGAACCGCGAATGGGGCGGCGATTAGGAGCGGATGTTTCATCGATAACCTGAGGAGCCTGTGCGCTGGGTTTGACCATGATGACGCTGGTAAGTGCCTGGTTAGTAAAAATAAGACCTATTTACAACAAGCTCCTGTCACATTAGTGCAGGCCAGGCTTCGGGGCAATATGACAATTTGTCGCACCCGCATTCGTGCTAAGCGGGAGATCTGATTCTACTTGGCTGACGTTTGTGCCATCAGCCTTGTAGTGGCTGCGCCAGAATCCACAGGCCGACGCCAGTGAATAGCACCATTAACACCAGCATTGGCAATTGGCTCAGACCCGCTTGCCTTGGGTTAGAAAACAGTTGCAGGGCTTGAATATGGGCGATCATAACGCTGGCGATATGACCGATCAGTATCAGCCAAACCTGGCTGTTCCAGATAAACCCCATATCCGGCAACACCGGAACACGTCCGGTAATGGCGGTGCCAAACAGGTTCCAGCCCCAGCCAAAGGGGTCAGAGATTAGTGCTCGCAGCTTAACCCCCTGGCTCAGCAGTAAACTGTAGTAATGGGTGAGGTGGTAAACCAAGGCGATAGGCAGCAGGCTGAAGGCAAAGTGATTGACCAGCTCCCCCAGGCTCTGGGTGGCGCCAATGAGTTTTTTGCCGAGCCAAAGAAAGCCAACAAAGGCGCCCAGATACAGAAACGGAGAGATCACCAATGTGACAATCTCCAGTACCAGATACCAGGGCCGCAGAGACAGGTACAGGTAGATGGGGTTTTGGCCAAGGAAAGGGGTGAGCAGGTTGAAGGGGTCTTTCCAGAATAGGTTAAACCACAGGGCGGTTTCCCGCAGGCCATCGAATGCCGTGGAAGACAGCATAAACAGCGCAAATACCACCAGGCTGAAGTGGCTGGGGCGCTTTTCTATCAGGCCAGAAAAAGGGAGGTGAAGTCTGATGCGGATGCTCCCGTGCGCCAAGCGTTTAAACTGTATCGGCGCCATCCAGGCGCACAGCCCGAACAAGACCGAGAAGACCTCCCCGTAGCGAAACCAGGCATAGGTGCCAAATAAATACGCCCCTGTCAGGTTGATAAGGGTATAGCCCAGCAGAATCACTGACAGGGAAAACGGTGACGTATCGGCAAATAGCTCAATGCCGATAAACGCCATATACAGGATTACCGCAGGCCAGTAGGCGAGTGCCGTCGGGTAGCTGATACGGCCCGCGGACAACCCCGGCAATAGACCGCAAAGGTGGCGCCAGGGATTGACCAGCCGATACCAGTCGCCAACCAAGGCGCTGAGATACAGCCCACCCAGTGCAAACACAATCCAGAAAAGGGTCATGTTGATATTGCGATAGGGGTCGGCGCTACCGATTAACCCTGCCACGATGGCCAGTATTACACTGCCCGATACCACTGCCTGCCCGATACCTTGCAGTTTCAGCCTTTTGATCCAATCGTTGAGGCCGGGTATCTCCCAGTCGACCTGCCACGGTGTGGCGGATTGCTGCCGCGGGCGCGGATGGCGAACGAAGTAAGCGAGGGCCACAAAGGAGAGAATCAGTGCCGCCATGGCGGCGTAGATATACAGCCAGTAAGGCAGTGGCAGCTGGTAGGGTTCACCAAAGGAATGTGCCAGTGCAGGGCCGGCCCACAACAATCCGCTGCCGAGGATTAGTTGGGGTAAACGTCTAGAAAACACAGGGTGCTGTCATTGCGATGCAGTTCGATGCGGTGCCGGCCCGACAACGTGGCGTCGAAGCGCAGGGTTGTGGGGGTGCCGGCTTCGACCACGATGTGTTTCTCGTAGCCGTGGAGATGGAGTGCCTCTTCCCTGTCGCTGTTGATGGTCAGAGCGACCTCGTCGCCCTGATTGACCCGAAACACGGTAGCCCCACGGTGAACACCATCGTGCAGAGACAGCTCTAGGTGGTGGCGCCGGGGACCGCTGGCCGATGAGTCGAGATCGCCCAGATAGCGAACCCCGAACCACAACGCAAGCAACAGCGCGGCGCCCAGCGCCAGATACAGCCAAGCTTGGGGGCGCGCCATATTAATTTGAGGTGCCCGGATGGTGGTAGGCCCGTTCCCACATCTGTACGTAGGCCTCGGCGGAGTTAAACAGCGCATCCAGGGCCTCTCGGCCGCCCTCGAGGCGAACCTCCTCGACGAAGTCGGCCACCAGACCATAGTGGGCCATGCCCACCTCGTCGATATGCCAGAATTTGCCGCTCTCCGGGATGGTTAGCAGGTCGACAGTCACCGGCTCGATATTATCGAACTGTGGGCCCCATTCACTGCCCTGGAACAGCGTAAAGGGGTAGCGCACCGGCTCGGCGTCGCCGCCCCGAGGGCCGGGGTGGCCGCCAAAGCCGTTGCCATCGGCGCCGTAACCCAGACCCAGCACGGTGGACTCGACACCGGCCTGCTGACGCCAGAATTTCAGCTTCTCCAGGAATTCCCGATGCTTAACGCCAGTGCCTTTGTAGGGATAAATGACGCCGCCGTCGGCCAGCATACGGATGGCCTGATCGCTGGTCAGACCGCCGTGGGCATCGTGGGACGAGGCCATGGGGTAGGCGGGTTCAAGCTCCTCGGCAATATCCAGCATGATGTCCTTGCTATGGTAGGCGGCGTGGTCGATATCGATCACCATTCCCCGGGTCATCAAGGCCCGCATGGCATAGTCACCCAGTTCGGTAACGGTGCGGGCATTGCAGCGCACCCCTTCTGGATAAACAGGCAGGATTCCGCCACCAGCGTCAAACAGTGCTTGGGTCAGTGGATCGTTACCCGTGCCGGGAAGGGCCGTGGTCATCTCCACCCCGGGCTCCCGCACCGATGGTTCGTCTTCCGGGTAACTGCGGCACTCGGTGGTCTCCCAGAACTGGCCGGTGTCCAGAAAGTTGAGAAAGTTAATCACGTCACCGCTGAAGATCCCGGTGCCGCCCAGGGACGAGTTGATATCGTGATAGGGGTAAACGTGGCGCACCCCAAGATCCCACAAGCGCTGTATTTCGCTATCGATCTGGGCGGTATCGCACTGGCGCTGTTCGCTGCCATCGGGAAGGATGGTGACCCCGCAATTGAAGACCTGGGCCACTTCGACACCCAGCACGACGGCGAGCTTGCCGTCGTTGATCACTTCCCGGGCCTGCTGTGGGCTGGTGACAATCCGGAACCAGCCCTCGCCGGGGCCGCCGGATTGGGCGTCGACGTAGTCCTGCACTTCGTAGAGGTACTCGACTTGTTTGATAGCAACACTCATATCATTGCAGTCAGCGGTGGGCGTGAGCGAATAGGTCTTGCCGACCTCACACAGGGCTTTGATATTGGTGCCGTGGTTAACCATCAGCCGCAGGCCCGACAGATAAGCCCGCTCTACCCATTTGTAGTACATCACCTGGTGAGTCAGAAAATTTCTCGCCGGCCAATCGATAAAGGTCGGCCAGCCCTCGGTGTTGTGGTTGCCGGTGGGGTCGCCTTCGAGAATATTGTTGGCATCCCGGATGCCCTGGGGGCCGTGGATATCCTGGCAGTCGTCCAGCGCGTGGGCCACCCCGAAACGGTGGATAACTTCGCCGTAGAGCACGCCACCCGCAGAGGGACCGACGTTACCTGCATAGGACATCTCGCTGGACATGCCCATGTGGGTATGGATATCGGCAAAGCCCACCAGCGGTTTGTCTATGCCGTTGCCGCGAAACGGTGTGCCGTTAACGGCTACCGGCATCTCCGGGTAGGGGGTGCAGCCTGACGCGGCATCAAAACGGAA
Organism: Spongiibacter nanhainus; assembly: GCF_016132545.1. Classification (GTDB taxonomy): domain Bacteria; phylum Pseudomonadota; class Gammaproteobacteria; order Pseudomonadales; family Spongiibacteraceae; genus Spongiibacter; species Spongiibacter nanhainus. Next base: position 3,302,169 of record NZ_CP066167.1, on the reverse strand, counting down.
GGCCGTTTTTGTATCGTCAGGTTCGCCGAGCACCAAGCGACCATCGCGAAGCCCAAGTGGCGAACCATCCGTGGTGCTGATCGAGAAAGTCTGTGCGCTGTCGTTAAAGTCAAGGGTCCAGATCGCGTTGTCAGAGGGCTGTGCATTGGCGGCGATCTCGTCGTTGTTTGTCACCGTCATCAAGGCGCCGTCGCGATCGTAAAACAGGTATTTGCCCAGGGTGGCGGGGCGCATAAAGAAGCGCTCTGCGCCGGTGAGCGTGGCGTCGGCGATATATCCCTCTTCGCTTGCTTTTTGCACCAGTGCGCCGCCATCGGGTCTCAAGGTGTAGCAACCGTTGGCCAGCGCGTAGCGATTCAGCGATGGCTCTGGAGTAGGCGGCGGGTTAGTGGTGCCACCACCGCCGTCGGAGGAGCTCGAACCGCCGCAGCCGGCAAGCAGCGCTATCAAAAGGTAAAGGAAGAAATTGGTGCGACTAATCATGGGTAATTATCCCGCGCATCGGGGCAACTGCATGTGAGCAAGGTGGGGCGATGTTCTGAGCAGGTGCGAATGGCGCTATTGTTGGCGTTATGTTGTCACTGACTACACACTTATATAACCCGATAAGCTAGGTCAAGGTCCAGTATTTATCAGTCGTCCGCATAGATGAGTCGTTGCAAAGGGCTGGTGGATTCTGCTGTCGGCGCTGGGAAACTTTGCTATTCTCGGGGCAGAATGTGTGCAGGGCATACATTTTGCTAACCAGAATAATAACGGCGGCGGTTGCACCGACTGCGCGTAAACCGGCCAAAGACCGGCCTAGCCTATGGGTATGATTATGAAAAAGCTCTTCCTTCCCCTTGTGGTTCTAATGTTGGTATTAGCTGGCTGCGGCGGCAGTTCGTCCAGCTCTTCTGGTTCATCGGGTAGTGTCGATGGTGGGGCAGGCAATGGTGGCGGCGGTGGCGCAGATGGTGGCGCTGGTGGTGGAGGCGACGGCGGCAGTGACGGCGAGCCGGCAGCCGGCCGGGTTTTCACCATCCAGCCCGGCAGTGAGGCCAGCAACGATATGCTGCTGGCTATGGTCAGCGCCCGGCCCGGCGATACCATCGAGTTTGCGGCAGGGTATTTTGAGCTGACGTCGGGAATACAGATTTCCAGCACCGAGAACATTCTCATCAAAGGGCAGGGCATGGATCAGACCGTGCTCTCCTTTAAAAACAGTAATACCCAGGAGGGCTTGCTGGCGACCACGGTGCGGGGGATCACGGTGGAGGACCTGACTATTCTGGATTCCCCCGGAGACGCCTTCAAACTCCAGGGCGTTGATCACGGTACCCTGCGTCGAGTGAGAGCATTTTGGTCCAGTGGTCGCCTCACCGAGAACGAGGACACCGTGACCGCTGACAATTATCAGCAAAAGCTACAGGTGGCCTGTACTGATCCGGCCCGGCACAACCCCGCTAACCCCAACCCCTTGGAGAACGACACCACCTCACCGGATTACAACGTCAGTGTTCGATCGGGCCGCTACGGCATTTACCCGGTGAATTCCAAGAACATCCTGGTGGAGGACACAGAGTCGATTGGTGCCTCCGATGCGGGTATCTATGTCGGACAAACCGATAACGCCATTATCCGCAACAGCCGGGCTGCCTTTAACGTCTTCGGTTTTGAGATCGAAAACGTGCGCGGTGGCGAATACGTTGGCAACCTGGCGGAGTGTAATACCGGTGGCTTTTTGGTCTACGACCTGGATGGCCTGACGCGTTATGGCAGCCGCACCCGCATGTATCAAAACCACGCCCGCAACAACAACACCTACAATTTTGCCGAGCCCGGCAGCATTGTCTCCAATGTGCCGCGGGGGGTGGGTATGATCACCCTGGGTTACGACAAGATCGACGTGTTTGACAACATTTTTGAAGATCACGGCGTTGCGGGGATCGTGCACACCAGCTACGAGTTATTTGGCGAGCCTGGTGATCGCCGCTTGGATATGTATACCGAGGGGATGCATATCTACAACAACACCTTCCGCAATAACGGCAACGATATTTCCCAGCCGGACCTCGCCACTATTATCGAAACCCAGGGCGAACAGATTACCTCGGTATTCCCATTGCTGGTGGGGCTCAAAGTGGCGGCGGCGACCGGCCAGGTTCGCGGTGCCCATATCGTCTGGGACGGTTATGCTGACCAGTACGACCCCGATTGCCCCTATCCCACCGATGAGCAGGGCCAAGCTATTCCCGCCGACGCCGAGGGCAAGCCCATTTCCGGCAACCAGTATCCCAACCCGGACTGCCGCTATAACGCCTATAAGTTCAATACCGAAACCGGGGAGCGCAAGAAGCCGGACTGGTGGTTTAGCTGTATTGACGACAACAATACCTTCGAGGACGACAGCGAGACTTTTGCCAACTTCCACGGCACCGATGGCCTGGAACTATTGCTGAATCTGCCGCCGGACTCCCCCGAGGACCTGATAGACATTGTTCAGGGTTTGCAGAACTTTGCCGCCGATACCGATTTGACCCCCCATCGCTGTGAGCAGCAATACGGCGCTAATTTGCCGCCACTGCCGCCTATTGTGATTCCGGAGTTTGAGCCCAGCATCGTCTTTGATCCCGAGCCTACCGAAGCGGAAGTCAATGCACTCTGTAACGCCAACGTCAGTGGCGGCGAAATCAATGCCGATGCCTACAAGGTGAATTGCCCGCGTCTGGATCAATACAATTTGTTTAGCGATCCCCAAGACCCCCGCAGTCTGCCCAATGGCCGCGGTGTGCCCTTTGTGCTGAACAGCAAGTTGTTCTCGGATTTCTCCACCAAGTACCGGGTGGCCTACATCCCCGAGGGGGAGCAGGCCCTGTATCGGGACGGTGAAGACAGCGCCAATGCCACCATCTTGTTCCCGGTCGGTACGATCATCGCCAAGAGCTTCGCCTTCGCCGATGAGACCACTCTCACCGAGACCGTGGCCGAAACCCGCTTGTTGATTAAGCGGCAGACCAGCGGCGGGCTGGTCTACTGGGATGGCTTGGAGTATGTCTGGCAGGAGCAAAACGGCCAGCGTGTGGCGCTGTTGACCCAGGAGGGCAGCACTGCCAGCGTTGAGTGGCACTACCACGACGTGAATACCGGCGAGCTCTATCAGGGCGCGACAGACGATTATCTGTTACCCAATGCCGCCCAGTGTCTGAGTTGCCACTCCAATGACGATGCCGAAACCGGCGCCGCCCCCATCGGCCCTAAACCCCGCAACTTGAACCGGCCCTTTGCTACTGAGTCGCCTATCGCATCGGGTATAGAACAACACCCGGTAAATGGTGAGAACCAACTGCTGTACTGGTGCCAAAATGGCCTGATGGGCAACTGTCCCAGTGATCTCGCTGTTGACCCGGTGACCAGCTACATCGCCGCCATTGAACGCAATCCTGTTTTCAATGTGCCCGGGGATTCTGGCTTCGAGGCCGGAAGTGACGAGGATATTGAAGCGCGAGTGCGGGCCTACCTGGAGGTTAACTGTGCTCACTGCCACAATCCCCGTGGCCTGGCGCAAAACACCGGTTTCTATTTGGATGTATTCCGTCCGGTCAACGATACCTTTGGTATCTGCAAAGGCCCCACTGCCAGTGGCACCGAGGGGCGCGGCGGTCGCCTCTATGACATCGTGCCGGGCTCTGCGGAAGACTCCATCTTGCCCTATCGGATTGGGCCCGAGGCCACTAGCCTGGCAGCCAAAATGCCACCATTGGCTCGCAGTAGAGTGCATCAGGGTGCCTTTGAGCTGGTGAGCTTGTGGATTGATGAAGTGGTCGACAGCAGCTACGACAATGCGGATGCCTGCGTCGACAACGACGGCGGTGATGAGCCCTCTTTGCCGCTGTGCGCGCCCGACGAAATACCCGTCCTGGGCGGGCAATGTCTACCCTTGTGAAGGGGTGATCACAGGCGGGCAGGCTGTGTGCCTGTCCGCCACTTCAGCTGTTTGGCGTATCCGCTGGGCAGGATTCCGCTGCGCGGCCACTCTGGTACACTCCAGGTTTCATTCCCACGCGGGCAGCAGAAATAACGATGACCTACAGCACAATTGACTACCAAATCGACAACGCCGTTCTCACCATTACCCTCAATCGGCCGGATCACATGAACGCCTTTACGGTGACCATGGCAAACGAGCTGGAGGAAGCTTTTAAACGGGCCAGTGAGGATGACGCGGTTCGTGCCATTGTGGTCACGGGTGCCGGCAAGGCCTTTTGTGCCGGTATGGACCTCAAAGCCGAGGGCAATGTATTTGGGCTGGATGAGTCGACCAATCCCGGCCTCGATGATATCGAGCGCCTGGACGACCCGGAAATCATCAACGGCCTGCGGGATACCGGCGGACGAGTGACACTGGCCATTTACGACTGTAAAAAACCGGTGATCGCCGCCATCAATGGCGCGGCAGTGGGTATTGGTATCACCATGACCCTGGCAATGGATATTCGCTTGGCATCGGATAAGGCTCGCATGGGCTTTGTCTTTAACCGAATCGGTATTGTTCCGGAGGCCTGCTCCAGCTGGTTCTTGCCCCGGGTAGTGGGCCTCAGCCAGGCCCTGGAGTGGACCTACGCCGCCGATGTTTTCGATGCCGACGAAGCCAAACGCGGCGGTCTGGTCAAGGATGTGTACTCGCCAGAGCAGCTATTGGACGAGGCCTACGCCATTGCCCGGCGGCTGGCCAAAAAATCCCCGATGGCGATCGCCCTGACCCGGCAGATGCTATACCGCAACTCGGCTGCACCGCACCCCGAAGAGGCCCACAAGATCGATTCGCTGGGTGTCTTTTATGCCGCAAAAGAGGATGGTAAGGAAGGTATCGCCGCCTTTCTGGAAAAGCGCGAAGCCCAGTTCACCAGCAAAGCCAGCGAAATGCCGGCCTTCTATGACGAGTGGATCAAGCGGCGTTAATGGTTGCCGGGGTGACCCGGTTTTTGCCGGCGGATTTGGCCTGATAGAGTGCCACGTCGGCCCGGGTCACAATGGCGTCGAGGTTCTTATCGCCTCGGCGCAGTGAGGAAACGCCAAAGCTGGCCGTCAGCTGGTGCTCGTGGCCGTTACCCAGCAGTAACGTTTGATTGGAGATCTGCTCGCGCAGGGACTCCGCCACCAGTGCTGCGCGATCCTCGCTGGTATTGGGTAGCAATACAATGAATTCTTCGCCACCCCATCGGGCCAGAACGTCGCTAGCTCGCAGGCGCTCCCCCAGCACCTTGGCGGTAAGCTGAAGCGCGGTGTCCCCCACGTCGTGGCCATGGTTATCGTTAATCACCTTAAAGTCATCCATATCCACCAGTACCAGCGATAAGCTGTCGTTTTGTCGCCGGCTCTGATGAAAGACTTTGTCCGCCAGTTCAATAAATCCCCGCCGGTTATAGCAACCGGTCAGCCAGTCGCGAATTGATTCTTCGTACAGGCGGGTGCTGAACTCCAGCAATATCCCCAGCAGGCAGAATAAGCCGATACCGGTGAAGGCGATGGGCAGGCCAATAAAATTGATGATGGCCAATGGCGACGACAATAGTGCCTGCAGCGACACCGCGGCGATGCCATCCGGACCCCAACTACCACTGGCAATCAGGTACGCCGACAGCACTTGCGAAAGTGGAATACCGGCCAGGAAGCAGGCGGTTACGTAGTGGCCGATATTGCTGGGCTGAGAGCCAGTCAGCAGTGCGTAAATCGCCATGGTGGTAAAACCACCAATGTAGAGCCGGGCCCAGATCAATACCACCGGCTCTAATGTGGTGATAAAGGACGTGGTCAGGCTCATGGCGACCAGTGGTATCACTACGAGGGCGCGGGTTTTATCAGTCAAGGGCTCTGCCTGGCGCCAGATTCTGATGCCGCAGTACAGATAAAAGCAGCCCAGACCGGCGCTGGACGCCAGCAGCGAGCTAAGGAAATAAGGGTTTAGATAGGGGAACAAAATGCGAACGCCAGTGGTGGCCATGGCGATCATCAGCATGATGTAAGAGATGCCCCAGTATCGTGACGGGTGTAGATCCGTCCGGTGCCAGTACAGGGCAAGAAACACCAGGCCGAATAGCAGTGTTATCGAAGCGGATATAATCGAGTTCAATAACAGCCAGTTCATAGCGGCTTCCAGCTCGCGGCCAACACAGCACAGCGCGCCAGCGAATTCGCCGGTTTTGTGGCTACCCGTGTGTCTAGCAAGGGGCCTCCCTATGCCGTGGTTTCCATAAAGTGGCTTTAAAATAGCAAATTTTTGCGGCTGGTGAAATTATGACCAGTGCTGGCGGCAATATAGGAATTCGATTGGCGGGCGCTTAATCACAAACGGGGGCATCGGCACAAAGGGCCAATTGATGGAACTGTGTCGTATGCAGGGAGCGAGAACTTGGGAGAGTTAATGGTGCCCAGGAGAGGACTTGAACCTCCACGGCCGCGAGGCCACTAGCACCTGAAGCTAGCGTGTCTACCAATTTCACCACCTGGGCATAGGGGATGAGAGCGACGTTATCCGTCGAGGCGCGCAATTTACTGAGTGGCGGCTTTTTTGTCAACGCTTGAGTTACACTAGGGGGAAATTTTTCTGGAATTTCCCAGGGGGAAGCCCAATACATGGCTAAAAGCCGCAAAAATGACCGTTCTCAAAGCTCGTCTTCTGTACTTAGCGACGACCCCCATTCTGATCGCGAGGCGCGGAAGTACGATAATCCCATTCCCAGTCGCGAGTACATTCTCGAGCAGCTTAAAAGTCATGACAAAGGTATGACTCCCGCACAGTTGCAGCGCGTGCTCCACCTCCGTAGCGATGAAGAAAAAGAGGGCCTGCGCCGCCGCTTGAAAGCCATGCTGCGGGATGGCCAGTTGTTGGATGGGCGACGGGGACGAGTGGTACCGTCGGCGGGTCAGCAGGGCAGCGTTGAGGGTGTTGTGCAAGGGCACCGGGACGGCTACGGCTTTGTGCTGGTGGATGGCGACGACGGTGACGTCTACCTGCCGAGTCGGCAAATGCACCAGGTGTTTGATGGCGACCGCGTCAGTGTGGCGGTAACCGGCATTGATAGCCGGGGGCGCCGAGAGGGTATTGTTCGGGAGGTCCTTGAGCACAACACCCAGCAATTGGTTGGGAAGCTGATCCGTCAGGGTGGGCGAGTGCAGGTGGAGCCCGACAATAGTCGCATTCAACAGTGGATTGCCATCGACGAAGAGGTGGGTGAGTCGCTCAACGATGGCGACTACGTGATGGTCGCCATTACCCAGCAGCCCGGTCCTCGCCAGCAGGCTCGGGGGCGGGTGGTCGAGGTACTTGGAGATCGCCGCACTGTCGGGGTGGCCACGGAGATTGCGCTGCGTCGCCACGAGATTCCCCATGACTGGCCAGAGGCGGTAGAAGATGAGGCTCGCCGCTTCGGCAGTGAGCCCAGAGAGCAGGATAAACAACACCGGGTCGATCTGCGCCAGCTCCCGCTGGTCACTATCGATGGTGAGGACGCCCGGGACTTTGACGATGCGGTCTACTGCGAGCCTAAAAAAGGTGGCGGCTGGCGGCTGTGGGTGGCGATTGCCGATGTTTCCCACTACGTGGGAATTGGTTCAGCGCTCGATGAAGAAGCTTTCCGCCGCGGTACGTCTGTGTACTTCCCAGATCGCGTGGTGCCGATGTTGCCCGAGGCGCTGTCAAACGGCCTTTGCTCGCTGAAGCCGGATGTAGATCGTCTGTGCATGGTCTGCGAAATGACCATCAGTGCTCGCGGGCGATTGAGTGGTTATATTTTCTACGAGGGCGTGCTGCGCTCCCACGCCCGGCTTACCTACAATGAGGTGGGAGCGCTACTGGAGCTGCCCGATGTCGATCCCGCCCACGATACCGGTCGCCATCACCACCTGCTGCCCCAATTGAAAAACCTCCATGCTTTATACAAAGCCTTGCGCAGCGAGCGCAGTGAGCGCGGTGCCATCGATTTCGAAACGGTGGAAACCCGGGTGCTGTATGACGACAACAAGCGGATAGATGCGATTGTGCCGGTGGCGCGCCACGATGCCCATAAGCTAATCGAAGAGTGCATGCTCTGCGCCAACGTAGCGACTGCCCGCGCACTGGAGCGCTCCGGGCTGGAGGCGCTATTCAGGGTGCACGCCGGCCCCAGCGGCCAGAAGCTGGGCAATCTGCGGGCCTTCCTTGGCGAAATAGGTCTGGATTTGCGCGGTGGCGATGATCCCAACCCCAAGGACTACCAGGCCTTGCTGTCCAGCGTCAGCGATCGCCCCGATGCCCAGTTGATTCAGACCATGATGCTGCGTTCGCTCAGCCAGGCGGTGTATCAGCCCAATAACGAGGGCCACTTTGGTCTCAATTATGGCGGCTATACCCATTTCACCTCGCCGATCCGGCGCTATCCGGATTTGCTGGTGCACCGTGCGCTGCGCTTTCTGGTTCGTAGCCCTGAGTCTGACAAAAAGGTGTTCCGCGGTGCCGGTGATGCGCCGCCACTCCCCCGTGCCCAGATTTACCCCTATGATATGGAAGCTATGCTGGTCATGGGTGAGCAGTGCTCCATGGCGGAGCGCCGGGCGGATGATGCCTCCCGGGATGTCATGGCCTTCTTGAAGTGTGAGTTTCTGCAGGAGCACGTCGGTGATGAATTTGATGGCGTGATTGCCGCTGTCACTGGCTTCGGTCTGTTCGTTGAGCTCAGTGATCTGTATATAGAAGGGCTCGTTCACATCTCTGTGCTGCCACAGGACTACTACCACTTTGACCAGGCCCATCAGCGTCTGATCGGTGACAGAACCCGCCGCAAGTACCAGCTTGGCGATGAGCTGCGCGTCCAGGTCCTCAATGTGGATATGGACGAGCGCAAAGTTGATCTTGGTCTGGTGGCCATGCCCACCAATCGCAGCAAAAAGCCTTCGGTCCGGCAGCAGTTGGCTGAGGGCGTTATGCCGCCCACGGGTAAAAAGGCCGGTGGCAAGCCGAGGCCCAGTCGACAAAGTAAGTCGGGCAAGGGCAAGTCCGCAAAGAAAGCCTCAGGTAAAAGTCAAAGCAAGCGGCGATAAATCATGGAAAAAGTGTTTGGATTGCACGCGGTAGAGAGCCTGCTGCGCCGCGACGGCGGCAAGGTCGTGGAGATCTACGTGCAGCAGGGGCGCCGGGATAAGCGCCTTGGCGCGCTGATTGATTTGGCTAAAAGCCACAGTGTGGCGGTGGTGGAGTGCCCCCGCGCCAAGCTGGATGACCTGGTCTCCGGGCGTCACCAAGGGGTGGTAGCGCTGGCCGAAGCGGCGCCAAGCTTTGACGAGAAAGCCCTACCGGGACTGCTGGCAGAGCGGCCCGATGCCCTGGTGCTGGTATTGGATGGTGTCACCGACCCCCACAACCTGGGCGCCTGCTTGCGCAGCGCCGATGCCGCCGGCGTGGCAGCGGTCATTGCTCCCAAGGACAACGCGGTGGGTTTAACTGCCACCGTGCGCAAGGTGGCCTGCGGGGCGGCGGAGTCGGTGCCTTTTGTCGCGGTGACCAACCTGTCGCGAACCTTGAAGGCCCTGCAGGATGCGGGCTTGTGGGTGGTGGGCATGGCGGGTGAGGCCGAGCAGATGCTCTACGATATAGACCTCAAAGGGCCGGTGGCGCTAGTTATGGGCGCAGAGGGAAGCGGCCTGCGTCGTCTGACCCGAGAACACTGCGATTTTTTGGCTAAGTTGCCCATGGCGGGATCGGTCAGCAGCTTGAATGTGTCGGTGGCGACGGGGGTGTGTCTCTTTGAGGCGGTCCGCCAGCGTCGCTGATCCGTCTCGCTAGTGCCCCGATCCCGGCATATTGTGTAAAAACTCGCCAATTTTCTTGCATCTAGGCGGGGCTTTGCCTAAAATCCGCGCTCCTGATTTATCGGCAATCCGGCCTGGCCGGCTTGCCCTCCTTGTCACACCGTGGTGCTTTTAGTAGAAGCTAGTAGCAGCCGGGTGGCTTTAACCCGTAAGGAGCAACAATGCGACACTACGAAATCGTGTTCCTGGTCCACCCAGACCAGAGCGAGCAGGTACCGGGTATGATCGAGCGTTATACCCAAACCATCGAGAAAGACGGCGGCAAGGTCCACCGTCTGGAAGATTGGGGACGCCGCCAGCTTGCCTACCCAATCAATAAAATCCACAAAGCACACTACGTGCTCCTCAACGCTGAAGCGTCTGCCGACGCCATCGACGAGCTGAACACTAACTTCCGTTACAACGATGCCGTACTGCGGAACCTGGTGATTCGTCGCGACGAGGCGGTGACTGAAGAATCTCCCATCATGCGCGCTGAGAAAGAGAGCCGCGAGCGCCGTGGTCGCAGCGAGCAGCGCACTGAGCGCAGCAGTCGCGATGAGGGCAACAGCTCCAGCGATAGCAGCGAGAGTTCTGAACAGACTGAAGCGGCTAGCGCCGAGTAAAGCGGATAATCTGAGGAGATAGAGTTATGGCACGTTTTTTTCGCCGTCGTAAGTTTTGCCGCTTTACCGCGGAGGGCGTCAAAGAGATCGATTACAAAGATCTGGATACCCTGAAAGCCTATGTATCTGAAACTGGCAAAATTGTACCCAGCCGCATCACCGGTACCAATGCCAAGTATCAGCGCCAGTTGTCAACGGCCATCAAGCGCGCGCGCTTCCTGGCATTGCTGCCCTACACGGACAGCCATCAGTAACTGGTTAGTTTGAGCCGTGCGCCCACTCGCTGAATTTATTATGAAAGGGCGCCTGCAGGCGGTCGCTGTGGCCGGCCTGGCAATGGGTACCCTGGTGTTTGCATGGGTTGGCGCTGCGGCTGCAGCGTTGGTCATGTTGCGCAAGGGCATTGCGGAAGGAGGCTACGTTGTATTTTGGGCCTTGCTTCCCGCCGTCGCCGTGGCGATATTGGGCGCCGACGTTGGACCGCTAACAATGCTGTTAGGCGGAGCCGTCACTGCCCTGGTACTGCGAGATACCCGCTCCTGGCCAATGGCCTTGTTGGCGGCGGTAGCCTCGGGCTACGTCGTGGCGGGATTGCTTTACGGTATGGCCGAGGACTACTTGGCCTCAATACTGGCGCTGATACAGCCTATGTTGGATCAGTTTGAGGCGCAGATGCAGGGCAGCATGCCCGAGATCGGTGGCGGTGATATTGCCGCTGTCATCGGCGCCAGCACTGTATTGTGGAGTGTGCTGGCGGTAATGCTGGCACGGTGGTGGCAGGCCATGCTCTACAACCCCGGCGGATTTCGCCAGGAGATGTGGCGGCTGCGTTTGCCGCCGGCGATGGCGGTGGGATTGGTCATTGTTATGCTGCTGGTGGCCAACAGCGGTACCCCGTTTCGGTTTTGGGGGGTGATGTGTTTGCTGCCCTTCGCGATGTCGGGTCTGGCCCTGGTGCACGGTACGGTAGGTCAACTGGCCCTGAGTGGGGGTTGGCTGGTGATTTTTTATATTGCGCTGCTATTGCTGAGTCCCTTGTGGATGGCGTTGGTATTTGCGGCGATTGTGGATAGTTGGATTGATATTAGAGGGCGTTTGCCACAGCGCGGTAAGTGATTTTCCGCCGGGTAAATGCAGACTAAAGAGGCAAGAACCATGCAAGTGATTCTACTGGAAAAAATTGGCAAGCTCGGCAACCTGGGCGATCAAGTGACCGTCAAAGCCGGTTACGGCCGCAACTTTCTCATTCCCTTCGGTAAGGCTGTCGCGGCCACTGACGAGAATGTGAAAACCTTTGAAGCCCGTCGCGCCGAGCTTGAAGCCGCCGCAGCGGACAAGCGCTCTGCGGCAGATGCCCGCGCCGAGAAGCTGGCCGAAGTCAGCGTGACCATCGAAGCCAACGTTGGCGAGGGTGGCAAGCTGTTTGGCTCTATTGGTACCCGCGACATCGCCGATGCCATCACTGCAGCTGGCGTTGAAGTGAACAAGAGCGAAGTGCGTATGCCGGAAGGCCCGATTCGCGAAATCGGCAGCTACGACATCGACATCCAGGTACACAGTGATGTGGTTCAGACCGTCACTGTTGTAGTGGCTGCCGAGTAAGCACAGAGAGTCTTGCTAAAGGCGGCTTGAATAGCCGCTTTTAACGCTGACCGTTTTGAGGCGCGTCGGGTTCCGTTTAGGTGCCGGCGCGCTTTTTTTTTGTCGGCGTCTTTGTAACAATGCTGAGCCGATAGCTATGCCTTGGTTGTCTCGTGCAGACTGACTCATTTCCTGAAGAAGCCCCGCCACCCCTGTTTGATGAGGGCGAGCTGGCGCAGCTGAAATTGCCGCCTCATTCCCTTGAGGCCGAGCAGTCGGTGCTGGGCGGCTTGATGATCGATGGTGAAGTTTGGGATGCGGTCGCCGATCAGGTAAACGAGGCCGATTTCTTCCGCCCCGAGCATCGCAAAATTTTTGCGCAGATGGTTCGCCTGGTGGAGCAGCAGCAGCCCATCGACGTGGTCACCGTGGCAGAGGCCCTGGCCCGGGCGGGGGAGCTGGAGGCTGTTGGGGGCGCTGCCTACTTGGCGGAGGTAGCGGGGACTACGCCTTCAGTGGCCAATATTCGCGCCTACGCCAATGCGGTGCGAGAACGGGCGATATTCCGCTCGCTGATTACCGCCGCTAATGTCATCGCCGATACCAGCTTTAACCCTGAAGGGCGCAGCAGCGAAGAGCTGCTGGACGAGGCCGAGCGGCAGATCATGCAGATCGCCGAGGACCGCCCCAAGACGGGTGGCCTGGAGCCGGTTAATCCGCTGCTCAAGCAGGCGGTGGAAAAAATCGATGAGCTGTTCAACAACGACGAGGCACTCACTGGTCTCAGCACCGGCTTTGAAAAACTCGACGATATGACCTCGGGACTGCAAAAGTCCGATCTGGTCATCGTCGCAGCCCGTCCCTCCATGGGTAAGACTACCTTTGCCATGAACTTGGTAGAAAATGCCCTGCTAAAACATGATCAGCCAATGCTGGTCTTTAGTATGGAGATGCCCGCCAATCAGTTGATGATGAGGATGCTGTCCTCTATAGGAAAGATTGACCAGACCCGGATTCGCACCGGTAAGCTGGAGGAGGAGGACTGGCCCAAGCTCAGCGCTGCGGTCAGTAAGCTCAAGGACCGGCCCCTGTACATTGACGACACCCCGGCTCTGACGCCAACCGAGGTCCGCTCCCGGGCGCGGAAAATCTACCGAGAGCACGGCAGTATCGGCATGATTATGCTGGACTACTTGCAGTTGATGCAGGTGGCGGGCCGCAGTGGTGAAGGGCGTACCGCGGAGATTTCCGAGATTTCCCGCTCGCTTAAAGGCATCGCCAAGGAATTCGATTGTCCGGTAGTGGCCCTGTCCCAGCTCAACCGTGCCTTGGAGCAGCGCCCTAATAAGCGCCCAGTGAACTCCGACCTCCGGGAATCCGGCGCCATCGAGCAGGATGCCGACGTCATCATGTTTATTTACCGGGATGAAGTGTACAACGAGGAGTCGCCGGACAAGGGTGTCGCTGAAATCATTATCGGCAAGCAGCGTAACGGCCCCATCGGCACCGCTCGCCTCAGCTTTATCGGCAAGTTCACCCGTTTTGAAAACCTGGCCTACGGTTTTGAGCAGGACGAGGATTTCGGCTAAGCGTCGCAACGCGGCTACAGCTGGGTGGTCAGGGGCAGGGCGGTGGTGTTTTTGATTTCGGTGACGGCAATGTGGGAGTGAATTTCGCCGATCATTGGCAGCGCCAGTAAGCGGTCCCTCACAAAGGTCTCGTAATGACGGATGTCCTTCACTATGATTTTGAGCATATAGTCCCAGGTACCGGTCATGGTGTAGCACTCCACCACCTCATCGAAGTTCTCCACTGATGCTTCAAACTCCACCAGGTTCTGCCGGCCGGCGGTGGTAAGGTTAATAGTGGTAAAGGCGACCAGGTCCATTCCCAATTTGTGCCGGTCCAATACCGCGACTTTGCGAGCAACAATTCCCTCCTGCTCAACCCGATTGATGCGACGCCAGCATGGTGACTGGGACATGCCCACCATGTCGGCAATCTCGCTAGAGGTTTTGCCGGCATCGGTTTGCAGAATGCTGAGAATCTGAATGTCTTGGCGACTGAGTTTATTATCCATTCCAAGCCCACCATGTAGTTAAATTAGACTCTACAATAGCCTAGCGCGGATAGCTGGTGCTGTCTTCCGGCAATAAGCTGTATAGCGGTGAAGTTGATGGAAGAGCGTGTTGAAGGGGGAGAGCGGCGCCGAGCGGGCGCCGCGAGGGTGTTGCTTAGGCCAGCTTTTGACGCACTGAGGCCAACTGAACGCAGGTAACGAAAACCGCCATCGCCTGGTCGATTTCCTCCAAAGTAGGCACGCTGGGCGCCAGGCGGATATTGCGGTCCTCGGGGTCGTTGCCGTAGGGGTAGGTAGCACCGGCTGGAGTCAATTTGACGCCGGCATCAGCCGCCATGCCGACCACTTGTTTGGCTAGCCCGGGCAGGGTATCCACGGAGACGAAGTAACCGCCCTGGGGCTCGGTCCAGCTCAGCATGCCGCTGTCTGCCAAACCTTCGTTAAGGTGCTTAAGCACGATGTCAAAGCGGGGCTTGAGCGCTGCGGCATGATCGCGCATATGCTGGGCCAAGCCATCTTGGTCTTTCAAGAAGCGAGCATGGCGCAGTTGGTTAATCTTGTCGGGGCCGATTTGTGTCATGCCCAGATGGGCCTTGAAGGCCGTCAAGTTGGCCGCCGACATGCCGGCAAAGGCAACACCGGCGCCGGCATAGGTGATTTTTGAGGTCGAGCCAAACAAGTAGACGCTGTTTTCGGTGCCAGCCGCGCGGCAGGCGGCCATCAAGCTGGCCACTTGGGGCGAATCGTCAGAGAAGCTGTGGACGGCGTAGGCGTTGTCCCAGAATACTCGGAAGTTGCGGCCGGCGATTTTACCGAGACCGGCGATGCGGGAGACCACTTCGTCGCTGTAGACAATCCCGGTGGGATTGCTGAAGCGGGGCACGCACCAGATGCCTTTGATGCTGTCGTCCTGGCGAACCAGGCTTTCAACCTGGTCCATATCCGGGCCATTCTCATCCATGGCAACGGGGATCATGTCGATGCCCAGGTGCTCGCAGACGCTGAAGTGACGGTCATAGCCGGGCACCGGGCACAGGAATTTGGCGGTTTTACCCTCGCTGGCCCAGCTGTCACCTAAATCGCCAAAGCCTTGGTGAAGGGCGAACATTACCGCGAAGTACATCAGTGTCAGGCTGCTGTTGCCGCCCACC
Organism: Spongiibacter nanhainus; assembly: GCF_016132545.1. GTDB lineage: Bacteria > Pseudomonadota > Gammaproteobacteria > Pseudomonadales > Spongiibacteraceae > Spongiibacter > Spongiibacter nanhainus. Next base: position 3,286,927 of record NZ_CP066167.1, on the reverse strand, counting down.
AAAATCTCGTCGCTGTTAACGTCCAATACTGGCGCAAACAGGGCCTTGCACTCGGCGATGCCATCGATGCCACCGTAGTTGCGCAGGTCGGTGCCGGCTTCGTTGCTCAAGTCTGATCCCAGCACTGTCATCATGCCGTTGGACAAATCCAGTTGCTGGCTGCTGGGCTTGCCGCGGGTGAGATCGAGCTTGAGATTGGCCTGTTTGAAGGCCTCGTAGCGTTGGCTGAGCTGAGATTCCCATTCCTGTAGCGTGGCTGTGCTGGCGCTATCTAGGGGCTGGTCGAGAGAGAGTCGGCCTGTTGACGCGTTGTCGGCTTGCAAAGTGATCACCTTAATACCGTGGGGAAAGGACTGATGTCCGGGCTGATAGCCGGGAACGAACCGTAATTATAACGGCAATCCGCAGTTGGCGTCAGTAGGGGCTGCGCTGGCTCAATAGGCGGGATTGGCTGGAGGCCGCGATACGGAGCTGGTGAAGCTCGTCGATCATCGCCTGGGCGGCGGTGGGATTGTAGTTAATACGCTCCAGGCCTTCATGGAGGCGCTGCTCAATGCTGACCGCCATGTCTTTGGCGCGGCGCAGCTCCTGCCATTGATGGTGAGGTTTGATATACCAGAGTATGTCGTCGACCAGTTGCAGGTTGCGACGCATCGCGCCGCTGTTGCTGCCGTGGCGTAGCCAGTGGTAGAGCAAAATAGAGGTCAGGGGCCCGTGCAGCATATTGTCGATGCTGGCGGGCAGGGATGCGTGCTGAGTTTTGTCGTCGATGATGGCGTGGACTTCTCTGCGCAGGTCGGCCACGCGCCGCTTGCCGGAGGCCTGCTGCCGTAATCGGCGTCGGTCCAGCCTGGCCAGCTGCAGCATATGGCGGCAGTGGCGGTCGATGCCGGAGATCGGTTCGGCCAGTGCATCATGGGCATCCATATTTTGTTCAAGCTGGCCACAAAATAATTTTAGGGCCGTGGCGAACTGCTGTTGGCTGTCGGGGTCAGCATGCTCCCACTGGGCTGTTGCCGCGATGATCTGGCGGCTGATTTGCCGAACCGGGTGGAGGGGGTTGAGAAAACCTTCCCGATCCTTCAGCGCCGCCTGGGTAACGACTTTACGAAGGCGGTTCAGCGTGCTTCTCAGGTCATCGGGGGCGCTGCGCCGCTGGTGTTCCTCGGCAAGGTGGCGGAGCTCAAAAATGGCCCCGACTTCAGCCAGCAAGTCATCGTCATCGACCGCGACGACCGACTGGAGCTTGCCGCTCAATCGGGACTTCAGTCGTTGCAGGCGAGCTTCATTCAGTGCGCGTTCCTGGGCCGACAGGCTGTCGTGATGAAGTTGATGCTCAATGTGAGCGATCCACTCCCGCAGTTGGTTGACCTGCTGACCCTCTTTCAGGGCGGTGTCCAGTAGGGTGTAGAGCTGGCCGAGGTTGCGGACCACCAAAATCTGAAACAGATTTAAGGCCTGGTTGCGATGTTGGCTCAGTCGCAGGGGCTCAGCCAGGTGCTGGAAGCCGGCCAGGATCGATGTTGGAGTGAGGCTGCGGCACAGTTGCGCCAACTGTAAGCGGGCGCTTTCGTCGCTCTCGGCAGTTTGGCAATGCTGGTACAGCCGGTCCAGCGGGCTGCTCCCGGCAGGGCTATAGGGAATCGCATGGTCGAAGCTGTGCAGTATGTGGGTAAAAAACGCCTTATGGGCGGTTTCTTTGCCAAGGGCGATAAGTTGCCGGTGGGATAGCAGGTCATCTTTCTCGGCGGGACTGGCGGCACTTTGCGCCCGTCGATTAAAGTTGTCCTGCAGTCGGGCAAGGTAACGATCCAATGTATCGCCCAGCCATTGTAGCGCGACGGCTCGCAGGGCGTGGGGGCGGGATTCGTGTTGACGGTTGTCCATGGCGTCGTTACCGCGCTCAGCTTGTGCTTTTATCGTTTAAGGTTAGCACAAGATAGCATAGTGGAGTAAAAATAAAACGGTAGCTTTATTATTTTTGTGATGAGCTTAAAGCTTTGGCCGCTGTACCTTATATGGCGCAGAGCCTTGTGCTGGGTGATTAAGGCGCCTCTGCGATCAGAATGGCGCGTCGGGGCGCGGGGTAGCCTTCCACTGTGCGGGACGGATCTTCAGGGTCAAGAAACTGCTCCAGGGAGTGAAATCGCATCCATTCTGTGCGGCGCTGCTCCTCGGTGGTCGTCGTGCTGACGTCTACCACTCGGATGTGCTTGAAGCCGACTTTTTCCAGCCAGATCGTCAGGCTCTCGGGGCTGGGAATAAACCAGACATTGCCCATCTTGCTGTAACGTCCCTTGGGCACCAAACAGTCGCCCTGGGCCTGCTCGATAACCAGGGTCTCCAACACCAGTTCGCCACCGCTTCTCAATGCGTCTCGCAGAGCGAGCAAGTGATCGAAAGGGGAGCGGCGGTGGTACAAAATGCCCATGGAGAATACGGTATCGAAGCGCCGCATTTTTTCGGGCAGGTGCTCAATACCCATCGGCAGCACGGCGACGGCGGGGTCGTTGATGTAGCGTTGCAAAGCAAAATACTGCATCACAAATAGCGGTGTGGGGTCGATTCCAGCCACCAGAGCCGCACCCGCGCCGCGCATGCGCCAGCAGTGGTAGCCGCTGCCACAGCCTACGTCCAGCACGTTGCGACCCTGCAGGGGAGATATGGCGCTCTCCAGGCGGTCCCATTTCCAGTCCGAGCGCCACTCGGTGTCAATGTGCACTCCAAACAGTTCAAAAGGCCCTTTTCGCCAGGGATGCAGTTGCATCAGGGTGTGCTGCAATGCCTGTTGCTGTTCGGTGGTGATTGGCCCGTCAGCGCCAACCCGGCTTTGATTGAGAGCGATGGTTGTGGGGGACAGATCGGGAAGTGCGGAGACTGCATCCCGCCAGCGGGGCAGATCGCCGTAACGGGCCTCGCTGAGACCGGCATCGATTTGGCCGGGAAGGGCATCGGCCCAGTCTTCAAATCCCGACTCGGCCAGCAGTTTAAGGAAGGGGTGAAAGTCTCTAATCGGCATTACTTGATCGCAACCAGTGAGGCAAAGTTAAAGCACTGGAACCACACATCGATGCTGGCAAAACCCGCGCCTTTAAGTCGTTGGCGATGACTGTCCAGGGTTTCAGGGATTAGCACCTGCTCCAGTGCTGATCGCTTTTGAGCAATTTCCATGTCGGAGTAGCCATTGGCACGTTTGAACTCGTGGTGAAGCTGGGTATTGAGTTCCTGCAGGTGTGGGTCGGCAAAGCGGATTTTTTCCGATAGTACCAATATTCCGCCTGGCTGCATGGCCTTGCCGATACGCTGAAGAAGCGCGGCACGGTCAGCTTCGGGTACAAACTGCAAAGTGAAGTTAAGCACTACCACCGAGGCCTTGCTCAGTTCGGTGTCCTGGATGGACTCGCAGCGCAGTGTTAACGGTGTGCTGTGTTGTTTGGCGCGTTCGCTGCAGCGTTCGATCATCGCCGGCGAGTTGTCCACACCAATAATCTCCACAGCTTCCACATCGATATGCTGGGCCATCGACAATGAGCTAGCCCCCAGGGAGCAGCCCAAATCATAGCAACGAGAGTGGGGCTGGGCGTAGCGCCCGGCGAGAATGCCAGTCATGGCGATAATGGTGGCGTAGCCCGGCACCGAGCGTTGAATCATATCCGGAAAGACATCCACCACTTGCTCGTCAAAGGCAAAGCGGTCGATGGCGGGGCGGGGCGTGCTGTAGAGAGTGTCGCGCTGCGTCATGGCGGAATTTTACCATGACGCAGCACAGAGGCGCGCTTTCAAGCGCGGGTTAAGAGATAAATATCAGGGCGCTTCTTCTTCCTCGGCGACCACTTCCTCAAACTCGAATTCGCTGACGTAGCTTTTAGCAGCGTTGCAGCCATCGGCGATCGGGGTGGTTACGGTCACGGTCAAGAAACCGAAGCCGGGGGCGCCTGTAGGCGCAAAGTCGATTTGCTCGCGACGGCTGCCCAGCAGGTCCGAATCCAAGGTAATGCTTGTCGCGCTGGTGATGGACCCCCGCGTTGTAGACAGCGTGATCGTCGTGCCCGCTGGCAGTCCCAGCTCATTCAGCTCTTCGATTTTGAGCTGGAAGGAGCCGCCTTCCACCGAGTCGATCTGAAGTTCGTCGTCGGTTTCCGGTTGCTCGAGAGTAATGCCGACGCTGCGCTGTATCACTGAGATCAGTCGGGTATAGGTCGTGACACCGCCGCCTTCCGTGTTTGGAGTGGCGACGGTAACTTCGAACACGCCATCGCCGCCTTCGTCAGCGGGGTTCAAAAAGAAGGATTCCACCCAGGGGCCATAGCTATTGGTTGATGCCATGGTGTACTCGGTGGGGCCCACCAAATCGCCTTGATCACTGGCTACGCTCAATGTTGTACCGGCTGGGGGGACTTGGCCACGGGCATCTTCAACACCGACTGTGATGGTTTGAGGGCAATCCAACACCACTTCACTTAACGTGGAGGCATTCAGCCATGTACCGCTATTTTCAGCGTCGCCGCCACATCCTATAACCGGATCAATACTGAAATCGTCGGCAAGATAGGCCTCGACACTCAAGTCAGTGGAGCCCGACAGCACGATCACCGTGCTGGCGCTGGTGAAAATCGTTTCCGAGTTGGGATTACAGTTGTTGTTAACACCGTTTTTGGTGCACAGCAGACCGTCGTAGAGACCGTTGGCTTCATTGCGAGCGTTGTCATTGTTGAAGTCGGCGAACTCCTCGACATTCGCGTCGTACTCGCAGTTCTCGTTGTTATCCATAAAGGGTTCGGCGAGATCGTCAAAGACTTCACCGTCGTCATAGCGACCATTGGTGGGGCTGGCATCGGTGAAGGACTCCTCGCCGATTGCCCTGGCCAATACCGTCACGCGACCGGTTTCGGGGCGAGGATCTTGAGAGGTCAGCGTAACGCTACAGGCGCCGCCTTGGGTTACACAGCTGGGTTCAATGGACGCGCCTTCTGCCCAGAACACCAGTGCGGTGCCATTGGGCACCGGGTTGTTGAAGCGGTCGGCGGCGCGAATGGTGATTTCAGTCTCGATGCCCTCGTAAGCCCAGCCGTCAATATTGAAGGTGGAGACGCTCAGCGAGAAGCTGTCTTGGTCGGGAATGCCGGTAGTTGCCACCAGGCGGCTGGAAACCGCAGAGATATCGACATCGTTGCGCTCTGCTGTGGCCCGTACCCGCAGCGGCGTGGCAGTGGTGCCGGGGTTAACCACTGTGCTCACCTGACCGTCGACATCGGTGAAGTCGGTATAGCGGCTCAGGTAAGCATCGCTGCCATCGTTACTGGCACCGCTATCACCAGTGACAAGCTCAAAATCAACGCGCTGGTTAGGTAGCGGTTCGCCATTGTCGCTGGTCACTCTGAAGGTCACAGTAGACTGTGGGCCAATATCTCTGCCGTCATTGCTAATGTCTACGGCACCTTCTGTGCCCTTGAGTTGCAGAATCTCGGGCTCGGCGGAAACAAACTGCAGTGCACCCAGAGGCGGCTGTTCGGTGGTGAGGTCAACGGTGGCGGTCAGGGTATTGCCGCCGGCACTGGTGGTTGCTGTCACTGTATCCTGACCGTCACAGCCGCGTGCGGTATAAGTGGCCAGGATCGTACCGTTGTTATTGGTGACGATCGCCGGGTCGATTTCCGACAGACCGTTGTTGAGACAGGTTGAACTAAAGAATACGTCAGTTGCGCCAGTAAACGGCGCGTTGTCTTGGTCGACAAACCGCACGCTGAGTTGAGCAGTATCACCCGCGCTCAATGTAGTTTGCGGTGTGTTGGTGATTGCGCCTTCGACAAAGGTGCCGTCGACAAAGTTACCGAAGCGGACGTCGAAATTATTGGTGGTAATGGTCGTGCTGGCGCTATAGCTTACGCCTTCATAGCTGATGGTGGCGGTGATCAGGTCGTCGCCGCTGCATCCTGCTGCTGTATAAGTGGCAGTAAACTGACCGGTGTCGCTGGTCGACGTTGCTGGAGTGATGTCCGACTGACTGGAGTTGCTGCAGTTTGAGCTGAAGCTGACACTGGCTTCTTCCGCGATTAAGGTGAAAGCGCCGGATGTCGTGTTGAGGCGGGCCAAATTGACAGTCAGTAGCGTTGAATCGCCTAGCTCTAGAGAATCAGCGGCGGTGCCGATAAGTTCCTGACTAAAGCCAGCACCCTGAGCCAAGCCTGCGCTGATCACCTCTTGGTCGCCGCCAGTGTTGGGGCCGCCCTCTCCCGGAGTGAGGCTCGGGCCTCCGCTATCTCCACCGCCGCAACCAGCAAACATGACACTCGCCGTGGCCAGCAGGCTGGCGCGTAGCAGAAGCTTCATAACCCTCTTCCTCTAATTATCGTTGCAGATAGGGTGCGCTTTATCGGTAAACTGGCACCCGTTCCTATCAGGGCCTCGCTTACATAGCGCCTTAGCTTGGCGCGGTAACGCACTCAGATTTAAAGAATACTAGCCTACTTTGCTGCCAGATTGGAACTAATGCCCTCTAGTCGGGAGTAGCTGGTAAAACCATCGGCTATGAGGCGGCTGCGATTTGGGCTTGAGCTTAGCAGTCGAAGCCTGAAATTGAATACAAGTAGTTTCCGAAGATAGGGTGCTTTGGAGTGCTTTGCCGACGGGCCTTTGGGTGTGAAAGGCGGCTTATCGGGCGGATGGGTCAAACCAGGCTAGGGCCTGTTTTGTCCCTTCGGGCGCCTACGCGTTGCTTCGGCGTCTAAAATGCGGCGCATTTTATCGAACCGCAGCGGCGCTTCTCACCCGCCCCGACACTTTTTGGGGTGTTGGCTGACTCGAGCTGAAGTGTTTTGGTTGGGGTAGTGATACAAAGAAATGGTAGCAAGGGGCGGATTCGAACCGCCGACCCCAACATTATGAGTGTTGTGCTCTAACCAACTGAGCTACCTTGCCATTTCTAGCTGAAACCCCAGGCAGGGTTTCGGAGAAGGCGCGCATTTTCCCGGCTTACCGAGAGCTTGTCAAGTCTCTGGCCAGGCGCCTGGGCGGGGCACTTAGACGTTGAAGCGGAAGTGCACCACGTCGCCATCTTTGACGATGTAGTCTTTGCCTTCCAGTCGCCATTTGCCGGCATCTTTGGCGCCTTGCTCGCCTTTGTAGGCAATGAAGTCGTCGTAGCCAATGACTTCGGCGCGAATGAAGCCTTTTTCAAAATCGGTGTGAATTTTTCCAGCTGCTTGCGGGGCGGTGGCGCCCAGAGGAATCGTCCAGGCGCGGACTTCTTTGACGCCTGCAGTGAAGTAGGTGTGCAGGCCCAGCAGGTCGTAGCCGGCGCGAATCACTTTATCCAGCCCTGCTTCTTCCATGCCCAGTTCGGCCAGGAATTCATCTTTTTCTTCGTCTTCCAGCTCGGCGATTTCGGCTTCCAACTTATTGCAGATCGGCACCACAATGGCATTTTCGCCCTCGGCGATGGCGCGCACGGCGTCCAGGTGGGGGTTGTTGTCAAAGCCGTCTTCGTTGACGTTGGCAATGTACATGGTGGGCTTGGTGGTAAGCAGTTGCAGCTGTGAGACTTGGCGTTGTTCGTCTTCACTCAGAGCCAATGAGCGCAGCGGTGAGCCGCTATCCAGATGCGATTGCAGTTTCTCCAGCAGGGCTTTGGCGGCAATGGCCTCTTTATCGCCACTCTTGGCGGTGCGGGTGACTTTTTGTAGTTGCTTTTCCACGCTTTCCAGATCGGCGAGGGCCAGCTCGGTATTGATAACGTCGATATCGGCCACTGGGTCGACTTTATTGGCCACGTGGATCACGTTGTCGTTGTCAAAGCAGCGAACCACGTGAGCGATAGCGTCGGTTTCGCGGATATTGGCCAGGAATTTGTTGCCCAGCCCTTCGCCTTTGGAGGCGCCTGCCACCAGTCCGGCGATGTCGACGAACTCCATGGTGGCGGGGATGACCTTCTCCGGGGAGACGATGTCTGCCAGGGCTTTAAGGCGCAGGTCGGGTACCGGCACGATGCCGGCATTAGGTTCAATGGTGCAGAAGGGGAAGTTTTCTGCGTCGATACCGGCTTCGGTCAGTGCGTTGAACAACGTTGATTTGCCGACGTTGGGCAGGCCGACGATGCCACAATTGAAACCCATATCTCTAGTACCCTTTTTTGTCCGCAGCCGCGCTGTTGGCTGACTGATAGCTGTGCAGTTGGTTCATGGCCCGGGGCCAGTCGCCGCTGGCGGCGGTGGGCAGGGCGCGGAGTGCTTCGTCAATGACATCATCGATGGCCCGACGATCCTCGGGGCTGGGTTTGCCCAGCACGTAGCCGGTAACTTGTGCGGCGCTGCCTGGGTGACCAATGCCCACCCGCAGGCGGTAAAAGCCGGCGTCATTACCGAGTTTGCTGATGGTGTCCCGCAGGCCATTGTGGCCACCGTGACCGCCGCCTTTTTTAAAACGGGCAACACCGGGAGGCAGGTCTAGCTCGTCGTGAACCACCAGGATTGAAGCGGGGGAAATCTTGTAAAAATTTGCAAGAGCAGAGATAGCCTGTCCGCTGCGGTTCATAAAGGTCGCGGGGATTAGAAGGCGAATGTCCTGGCCATTGAGGAATATGCGTGCCGTGTCGCCAAAAAAGCGCGACTCGGGAGTGAGTGACTCGCCTTGTTGGCGAGCCAGCTCGGATACCAGCCAGGCGCCGGCATTGTGACGTGTCTCCTGATACTGCGGGCCCGGATTGGCCAGGCCGACTATCAGTTTGATCGTATCCAATGTGGCGCCTGCTGCTGGGTTTAGGACTCTTCGGCGTCGCCGCTGTCACCGTCTTCGCTGGTTTCTGCCTCGTCGTCATCGGAGGAGCCGCCACGGGGAGTTTGCACGGAGCAGATTGCCTGGTCGTGGTCTTCACCGAGCTGCAGCGCAGTGCTTTCGACGCCTTCGGGTAGTTTGAGGTCCGAGATGTGCAGGATGGTGCCAACTTCGACGTCCAGCATATCCACTTCAATGTACTCGGGCAGATCTTTTGGCAGACAGGCTACTTCCACTTCAGTCATGGCGTGGGTGATCTTGCCGCCCTGCATTTTCACGCCCACACAGGCTTCCTCGTTTAGGAAGTGCAGGGGCACGTGCAGAGTGATCTTGGTATCGGCGCTGACCCGCATGAAGTCGGCGTGCAGCAGCTGGTTTTTAGCGGGGTGGCGGTGCAGGTCCTTGATGACCACGGACTCACCTTTGCCATCGATTTCCAGGTTCAGCACTGAGGAAAAGAAAGCCTCGTCACTGAGGAACCAGGTCAGATCCTTGTGGGGGATGCTGATCATCTGTGGCTCTTTGTTACCACCGTAAACGATGCCGGGAACTTCGGCAGCTTCACGACGCAGGCGGCGGCTCGCACCTTTCCCCACGTCAGTACGCGCTTTGGCGCTGACAGTATATTCGCTGGACATGATTGTCTCCTATATAAGCGAAAAAACCGCCAAACTTGCGACCAGTTTGGCGGTACAGTTATCGATTAGCCTATTTGTGCAGGTAAGTATTACCGGAACAGGGCGCTGATCGACTCTTCATTGCTGACCCGTCGAATCGACTCGGCCAGCAGGTTAGACAGCGTGAGCTGTCGAATTCGTGCACATTGACTCGCGGCTTCGGACAGCGGAATGGTGTCAGTCACCACCAGCTCGTCCAGCTCAGAAGCGTTGATGTTGTCAACGGCGGGCCCGGATAATACAGGATGTGTACAGTAAGCGACAACTTTTGCTGCGCCATTGGCCTTCAGCGCGCCGGCGGCCTTGCACAGTGTGCCGGCGGTATCCACCATGTCGTCCACCAGAATACAGGTTTTACCTTCCACTTCGCCGATGATGTGCATGACCTGCGCAACGCCTGCTTTGGGGCGGCGTTTGTCGATAATAGCCAGGTCGGCGTCGTTGAGTTGTTTGGCTACCGCGCGGGCCCGGACTACGCCGCCGATGTCGGGGGACACTACCATTTGGTTGTCGTACTGCTGGCGGCTGATGTCGTCCAGCAAAATTGGCGAGCCGTAGACATTGTCTACCGGTACATCAAAGAAGCCCTGAATCTGCTCGGCGTGGAGGTCTACGGTCAGTACCCGGTCGATCCCGACGCCGCTCATAATGTCGGCCACAACCTTGGCAGAAATCGGCACCCGCTGGGAGCGCACCCGGCGATCCTGACGTGCGTAGCCAAAATAGGGGACAACGGCGGTGATGCGGCCGGCTGAGGCCCGGCGCATGGCGTCAGCCATGACCACCAATTCCATGATGTTGTCGTTGGTGGGGGCGCAGGTCGGCTGGATGATAAACACATCCGCACCGCGGACGTTATCGTTGATCTCGACAAACACCTCGCCGTCACTGAATTGGCTGACCGTGGCGTCGCCCAGCGGTAGGTTCAGATTCTTGGCCACCTTAGTGGACAATTCGGGGTTGGCATTGCCGGTGAAGACCATCATGTTGTGCATGGTCGGGGTCCTGTCGGGCTGTGAATGCGGGGTATCGATGACTTGTGGCCTATTTTTAGGCCTTGGGCCTGTTAAAGGTGGCAGCGCCACTGGGCTTGGCTGCCGACTTCGGGACCCGTTTGCGCGGCCGTTTCTGGCCTCGCGAAAAATGGCTGGGGTGAGAGGATTCGAACCTCTGAATGCTGGGATCAAAACCCAGTGCCTTGCCGCTTGGCGACACCCCAGTGGTAACTTTTCAAATCTGTTCAGGCGATGCCCAGTGCTGTGTGAGCAGGAGAAAGGTCAACTCCTCTGGCCACAAAACCCTCTGTCCCCTCGGGGCGTTGGGCTAAGACAGCGCGGGCCGCGTCTTCGTTGTCGAAGCTGGCGAACACACATGATCCGGTGCCAGTCAGCATCGCGGGTGAGAATTTGTCGAGCCAAATCAAGGCCTTATCGACTTCGGGATAGAGCTTGCGAACCAATGGTTGGCAGCTATTTCCCGTACCCCCCTCAAGAAAGGCCGCTATTTTGATGGGTGCGTCCTGACGTGTCAATTGTTGATGGGAAAAAATTTCCCCAGTGGAGACAAAGCAATTGGGGCGCAGTACCAGATACCACTTAGAGGGTATAGAAAGTGGAGTGAGTTTCTCACCGGTGCCCTCGGCCCAGGCGGTGGCGCCATGCACAAAGACCGGCACATCGGCCCCCAGTTGTTGGCCTATGGAAGCCAGGGTGTCCAGCGACAAATTGAGCTGCCACAACTGGTTGAGGGCGAGCAGGGTGCTGGCGGCGTCTGAACTACCGCCGCCAATACCGCCACCTATCGGCAGGCGTTTTTCCAAATACAGGTCGGCGCCCCCCTGGTAGCCGGCGAACCGACGCAGAGCTATGGCAGCGCGGAGTACTAGATTGTCCTTGTTGTCGACATCAGCCAGATCGGGGCTCAGGGTCAGTTGACTATCCTGGCGTTGGCGCACCGTGAGCGTGTCGCCGTAATCCAAGAGTTGGAAAACCGTCTGTAATTGATGGTAGCCATTGGGCAGACGACCCAATATATGAAGGAAGAGATTAATCTTCGCCGGGCAGGGCACCACCAAGGTGTCGGCGCTTGTCGAAAAATCAGTCATGATGGCAGTTGGCTTCTGAGCTCCACTCCCAGACGATGATTTTTATCCGCTTTGAGTCGCGCCGGGCTTCCAGGCGGGTTGGCAGGCCTGAGTTCTCGGCGTAGTCGCTGTACTGGATGCGCCAACCGCTCTGTTGCAGCAACTCCAGTTTGCCCTCGGGGGACAATTGGCTTTGTTGAGGAAAGCCGGGATTGGCGCGCCCCCGCAACCAGTAACGCAGAGAGTCCACCGGAATGGGCCAACCACTGCGTGCCGCCAGTGTTTCAGCGTCGGGGGCGCGCTGCTCTTCGCCGCCTTGCTCCAGCGTCGCGCCGTCGGGTCCGTAGCGTATATCGATGCCGCCAATGCCGGCCGGCCCCCGCAGGGCTATGGCAAAGTAGCGGGAACCACACTGATTCCAGTCGAGGGTGCCGCTTTCGCGCTGGTCCTTGTACCACACACCGATTTTGCCCTGCATGCGCCAGTAGTCTTTGCCGGTGCTGGGGGGAATGGTGGCGCAGGCGCTGACCAGGAGCGCTGCAAGAATGGCGGCAAGGGTGGATCTAGTCATTCATCAACTTCAATCGGCGCAGGGTGTCGTAGATGATCGGGCTGTTGGGGGTGTGTTCCAGGCCCTGCTTCCACACGGATTTGGCGCGCTGTTGATCGCCCGCTTGCCACAGTGCCTCTCCCAGGTGGGCGGCAATTTCGTGATCCTGGGTCTGAGCAAAGGCCTTTTCCAGCCACGTCACCGCCTCTTCGACTTGCCCTTTGAGCAGCAGTATCCAGCCGTAGCTGTCGATAATAGCCGGGTCATCCGGTTCCTGTTGCAGTGCGCGTTTTACCAACTGCTCGGCTTCGTCCAGCCGGGATGTGAGGTTGGCCAGGGTATAGCCCAGTGCGTTGAGGGCTGCGGCATTGTTGGGATCGCGTTTGAGAATGTGGCGAAGATCGTTCTCTACAACCTCGATATTGCCCAGCTTTTCCGCAAACAGCGAACGGGCGTATCGCAGTCCTTCATCGTCGGGGTGCTCTGCCAGGGCATCGCTTAAAAGGTCAAAGCCGCGCTGTGGCTGGGCAGATGTGCGCAGTAACTCAGCCTCCAGCAGGTACAGCGTGACGGCATGTTGGGGCAGGTCCTCGCGCAGTGCGGCCAGCCGCGCCAAAGCGCGATCAGTGCTTTCCTCCGCGGCGCTCAGGGCTGCCAGACGGCGGACGGCGCGATCGAACTCTTCGCCATAACTGGCGGCTTGGTAGTGCTCAAGCGCTGTCTGCCAGTCGCGATCCTCCTCGGCGAGTCGGCCCAGTACAAAGTGGGCGCGACTGCTTTGATCTTCGCTGGCAATCAGCTGGCGCAACTGTTCTTCCGCCTCGTCAAAACGGTCCAGCTCCCGGTTGACCAGCATCAGTTCCAATAGTACGTCGGTGTCGCCGGGAAACTGCCGGCTGAGCACCTCGTACTGGGCTTTGGCTTGGTAGAGATCGGTCTTGACCAGAGATCGGGCCAGGTCGTGACGCAGCCGTTTGTTACTGGGGTTTTGGTCCACCGCATGCTTCATGCGGTCGATCGCTTCGCCATCCCGCCCCAACTGTTTTAGGGTGCGGGTTTCGATCAACAATGCGTGGGCATTATCCGGATCCTCGTCCAGCACTTGGCGGACCAGTTTCAGGGCTTTTTCTTCTTGTTGTTGATATTGAAAGATCAGCGCCCGTGCGATGCGCACCGAGTTGTCGTGGGGGTAGCGCTTAGCGATGCCGTCGAGCTGCAGGCGAAAGTCCTCGAGCTGCTGCTCGGGGCGTGACAATGCGGCCGCTGCCAGTGCGGCAAAATTGGCATCGCCGCCCAGTTCTAGCACCCGAGTCATATGGGGCAGAGCGGCCAGAGGTTTTTGCTGCCGGGACAGGGCGGTGGCCAGCACAAAGTGGATTTCGGGGTTGTCCGGTTCCCGTTGTAGCCACTGCCGAGCGTATTTCTCAGTGGTCTCATTGTCCCGCAGAAACTGAGCCAGGCGCGCCGTGGTGGCGATCACACCGGTATCGCCGGTGATGTCGGCCTGCTGCTGGTATTTAGCTAGCGCGGTTTGCAGGTCTTGATTCCGCATTGCCATCTCTGCGACCAGTAGGTCGCTGAAGGCATCGTCGGGAAAGGGGCGGCTGGGTACAGGTGCCGCCGCCTTGGCGGCAGAGTAGGAGGCGGGGGCGTCGGCAGAAGATTGAGGGGCGGAGTCGTTGAGCGCTGCACAGGCGCTCAGGACCAGGGAAGCCACGATTGGCAGAACAGCAAAAAAGCGCATTCGATACCGTCATTCAAGTCACTATCGGGCCATCTTAACATGACTTTTGAGCGGTGCCGGATAATGATTGGCGCCGCAGAAAATGCACTTTTTGCACGCAACTTGCTAGAATTCGCCCAGTTTTTACCGTTGGCCTCGTTTAGCAAAAGCAGCGAGCTGCTGGCCATGGTGAATTGGAATCCGGAATTTTCCTGGTTGGTCTTAAATACCGGCCGCCAGGCTGCGACCACAGTCAGGCGCTCTGCTGTTCAATGAACGTAATCGTATTTGGCATCAACCACAATTCCGCACCGCTGGAACTGCGAGAGCGCGTTGCCTTCGTGCCGGAGCAGATGCACGTGGCATTGCAGGATGCGGTGACCCGCGCCGGTGTGCCGGAAGTGGCGATATTGTCTACCTGCAATCGCACCGAGATCTATGGTGTGGGAGAGGACGACGCGTCGCAGATGGCCGAGGCTTTGCGAGAGTGGCTGGCAAGCTACCACCATGTAGATGAAGCCGAGCTGGAAAGCTGCAGCTACTGCTATCAGGGGCGGGAAGCGCTTAACCACATGATGCAGGTGGCCTCTGGCCTGGATTCCATGGTGTTGGGTGAGCCGCAGATCCTCGGCCAAATGAAGTCTGCCTTTTCCCAGGCGGTGGATGCCGGTACCGCCCAGCGCATGATGCACCGGGTTTTTTCCCAGGTGTTTGGGGTGGCCAAAAAAGTCCGCACCGACACCGCGATTGGCGAAAATCCGGTATCGGTGGCCTATGCCGCGGTCAATCTCACCCAGCATGTATTTAGCAAACTTAGCCAGTGCACCGCGCTGTTAATTGGCGCCGGTGAAACCATAGAGCTGGTGGCGCTACATCTCCGTGAAAAAGGCATCAAACGTATTGTTATCGCCAACCGGACCCTCGAGCGGGCCCGGCTGCTTGGCGAGCAGCTCCAGGCCGAAGCGGTGCTGCTGTCGGATATTCCCCAGTACCTGGTCGATGCCGATATCGTGGTTGCCTCCACGGCCAGCCAGCTACCGATTCTGGGCAAGGGGGCGGTGGAAAGCGCCCTTAAAAAGCGCAAGCATCGACCGGTGGTGATGGTGGATATTGCCGTCCCCCGGGATATTGAGCCCCAGGTCGCCGATCTGTCTGACGTCTACCTCTATTCGGTGGATGATCTGCGGGAAATTGTCGAGCAGAACAAACGGACCCGCCAGGATGAAGCCCGCAAGGCCGACCAGATTATTCTCGATGCGGTGGTGGACTGGGAAGCACAGCTGCGATCGCTGGACGCGGTGGATACTGTTAAAGAGTACCGCGCCATGGCTGAGCAGCTCCGCGACGCTGAGCTAGAACGGGCGCTGCGGCAATTGTCCCGGGGCGATTCCGCCGAAAAGGTGTTGGAGCAGCTGGCCAAGGGGCTGACCAATAAATTGCTGCATAGCCCCACCACACAAATAAAAGAAGCGGGAGCCAAGGGTCGCAGCGATTTGGTCAACTGGGCTCGGGAGCTGTTTCAACTCAAGGACGACGACCGCTGAAGGGGTGTATACTCTGCGCCCTCTACTGCCACACCCCGTTGCAATAACACCTTAGAACACGACTACCCTAGGATACTATGAAGGCCTCCCTGCTCAGCAAACTGGACAACCTGCTCGACCGCTACGAAGAAATCGGCGCGCTTCTCAGTGATCCCGACATCATTGCCGATCAGGATCGCTTTCGGAATCTGTCCAAGGAATACGCCGAAATCGAGCCGGTGGTGGAGAGCTACGGTCGTTACCGCCAGGTACAGGAAGACCTTGAGGAAGCCCGGGCCATGCTGTCGGAAGACGATGCCGATATGCGCGCCATGGCAGAGGAGGAGGTCGCCGACGGCGAGCAGAAGATAGAAGAGCTGGAGGCCGAACTTCAGGTCTTGTTGTTGCCCCGGGACCCCAACGACTCCCACAACGTGTTTCTGGAGATCCGCGCCGGCACCGGTGGCGACGAAGCGGCGATCTTCGCCGGTGACCTGTTCCGCATGTACAGCCGCTATGCCGAAAACAAGGGCTGGAAGGTGGAAATCCTCAGTGAGCGCCCCGGTGAGCACGGTGGCTATAAAGAAGTGATTAGCCGGGTGGCTGGCAACGAGGTCTACGGTCATCTCAAGTTTGAGTCCGGTGCCCACCGGGTGCAACGGGTGCCGGAAACCGAATCCCAGGGCCGCATTCACACCTCAGCCTGTACTGTGGCGGTCATGCCCGAGCCCGACGAGCAGGATGAGGTGGAGATCAACAAGGCGGATCTGCGCATCGATACCTTCCGTGCCAGTGGTGCCGGTGGTCAGCACGTTAACAAAACCGACTCGGCGATCCGTATTACCCACTTGCCCACAGGGGTAGTGGTGGAGTGCCAGGATGAGCGCTCCCAACACAAAAACCGCGCCCGGGCCATGTCGCTGCTGGCGGCCAAGCTCAATGACGCGCAGGTCAGCCAGCAACAGCAGGCCCAGGCCGATCAGCGCCGCAACCTGGTGGGCAGTGGTGACCGCTCTGAACGTATTCGCACCTATAACTTCCCTCAGGGGCGGGTGACTGATCACCGTATTAACCTGACGCTCTATAAGCTGGATGAGTTTGTGCAGGGCGACGTCGACCAGGTGGTTGGCCCCCTGCGTCAGGAATACCAGGCAGACCTGCTGGCGGCATTGGCGGATTGATGTGCTCACCATCGCCGAGGCTCTGCGCAGCCACACCGCGCTGACGGAAAGCGACTCAGCCCAGCTGGATACCGCGCTATTGCTCTGTCATTGCCTGCAACAGCCCCGCAGTTATCTTTACACCTGGCCGGAGAAAACACTGTCCGAAACCCAGGGTGAGCAATTTCGGGCGCTAATGGAGCGGCGTCAACGGGGCGAGCCGGTTGCCTACTTGCTGGGTTACCGGGAGTTCTGGTCGCTATCTTTGCAGGTTTCTGCCGATACACTGATTCCCCGTCCCGACACCGAGTGCGTGGTAGAGCAAGCTCTGTTGCTAGTGGATGCTGAACCCGCTCATCGGGTGCTGGACTTGGGCACCGGTACCGGGGCCATTGCCCTGGCCCTGGCCAGTGAACGTCCCCATTGGCGAGTGACAGGCAGCGATGTAAAGCCGGCGGCGGTGGCGCTGGCCCAGGCCAATGCTCAGCAACTGGCCATTGCCAACGTCGCGTTTCTGCAAGCCAACTGGTTTGATGGACTGACGGCCCAGCGCTTTGCGCTGATCGTCAGTAACCCCCCTTACATTGCCGCTGACGACCCTCACCTCGGCCAGGGCGATCTGCGTTTTGAACCCAGCTCGGCCTTAGTCGCCCAGCAAAACGGCCTGGCCGATCTGCAGCACATTATCGATACCGCGCCCGACTATTTACTTCCCGGCGGCTGGCTGCTGCTGGAACACGGTTTTGAACAGGGCTCGGCGGTGCGTGAGTTGCTGACGCAGCGGGGTTACCTTGCGGTGGCCAGCGGCGACGATTACGGTGGCAATCAACGAATGAGCTGGGGCCAATGGCCCGCAGAGTCGGAGCAGCCGCGCAATGGATGATCAACAATTACTGCGTTACAGCCGTCATATTTTGCTGCCTGAGATCGACGTCGGCGGCCAGCAGGCCTTGCTGGCCGGCAAGGTATTGGTTGTTGGGCTCGGGGGCTTGGGTTGCCCAGTGGCAATGTACCTGGCTGCAGCGGGGGTGGGTGAACTCCATCTGGCCGACGATGACCTGGTCGACCTCAGCAACCTGCAACGGCAAATTGCCCACGGCGACAGTGATATTGGCCGCCCCAAGGTGGACTCCGCCGCCGACACTGCCCGCCAACTCAACCCGGATATTCGCCTGCGTCGTTACCCGCGGCGGCTGGAAGGGGACTCGCTGGGCAGCGCTGTGGCGGCGGTAGATGTGGTGGTGGATGCCAGCGATAACTTTGCTACCCGCTTTGCCCTCAACGAGGCCTGCTACCGCGCCGGGGTGCCGCTGGTGTCCGGCGCTGCAATTCGCGGGGAGGGGCAGCTATCGGTTTATGACTTCCGGCGCGAGGATAGCCCCTGCTATCGCTGCCTCTACCACGATGGCGACGATGCCGCGCTGAATTGCTCCGAGAGTGGCGTGCTATCGCCACTGGTGGGGATGGTGGGCAGCCTTCAGGCTACCGAGGCGCTAAAGTGCCTGACCGGGGCTGGCGACTTACTGTGTGGCCGGCTGCTGATTATCGATGCCTTTGCCATGGAGTTTCGCACCCTGGGCCTGTCGCCCGATCCACAGTGTCCCGTTTGCAGCTGTCCGCGATAGTGGCATAGTGCACACACGCCTCGCTCAGGAGCAGGTGTGTGCACAGCACTGAAAACGACAACGCGGGGGTGGGGGATGACGCTGCTATTGCGGGCCTATTACGGTTTACACGACGGTCTTTTTGGTTTGCTCGATTACTTGAGTGGCTTGGCGCCGCTGCTGATACGACTCTACCTGGCGCCGATCATGATAGCCGCCGGGCTTTACAAACTGCGCCACCTGGAACAAACCACGTTGTGGTTTGAGCAGGGGCTGGGTTTGCCCTATGCCGATATCGCCGCACTACTGGCCACCTATACCGAACTGGTGGGCGGCTTCCTGCTGTTGTTTGGGTTTGCGGTACGCTGGGCGGCAATTCCACTGCTGGTGACCATGGCGGTGGCGGCCTGGACCGTACACTGGGACAACGGCTGGTTTGCGGTGGCCCCTTCTGACCCTGCCACCAGCACCGCCAAGCCGCTGGCGGATGTCGGCATCCCGGCAGCCCGGGACAGCTTGGAAAACAGCGTAGAGGTCGGGAAGCGACTGGAGCGGGCACGGCAACTTCTCCAAGAGCACGGCCACTATCCGTGGCTAACTGAGCGGGGGCAGTTTGTGGTACTCAACAACGGTATCGAGTTTGCAGCCACCTACTTTATTATGCTGCTCAGTTTGGTATTCACCGGCGGCGGCCGGTTTTTCAGTGTCGACTACTACCTCGATCGCCAGGCCCGGGATAAATTGACCCAGGAGAAATGGCGGCAGGCACAGGTCAACAATCCGTAATACCGCAGTGCGGGTGATGTGGCGCGTATTGGTGTTAGAATGGCGGATTATTGTTCAATCTGAGACGAAACCATTTTGCTAAGCAAGCTGTTTAATTCCAAAGAAGAGTCCCAAGACAACACTCAACAACGTGCCTCATCAGGCAAGTCGCCGGCGGAAACCCAGGCTGCCGGCCCCGCGTCCCAGAATAAGCGCGCCGACAATAACAGCGGTGCGTCTGCCAAAGACAATGAATCGAATCGCGGCAACGGTGGGGGCCGCAGTGGCCGCCAGCGCCGCACTAAAAACACCAAAAAGAACGGTACCGCAATGGATCAGCATGCCAACTGGAGTTTGGACCAGTTTCAAGTACCAGAGGAAGCCGGCAAAACCCGCTTTCACGATCTCGGCCTCGATGAGCGCCTAATGCACGGCATTGCCGACGCCGGTTTTCAATACTGCTCGCCCATTCAGGCGGCGTCCTTGCCCCACACCCTTCGCGGCAACGATGTTATCGGTAAAGCGCAAACCGGTACCGGTAAAACCGCCGCCTTCCTGGTCACCATTTTTAACGATCTGTTAAGCAATCCGGTTGAAGAGGAGCGCTTTGCCGGCGAGCCTCGAGCACTGGTTATTGCTCCCACCCGTGAGCTGGTCGTGCAGATAGGCGATGACGCCAAACAATTGGGCAAGTACTGTGGCCTCAATGTCTCGACCCTGATTGGCGGCATGGATTACCAAAAGCAGCTTGAGCGCCTCAACAGCGGTTTGGTGGATATCGTGGTGGCCACGCCGGGACGCCTGCTGGACTTTACCGGCCGCCGGGATCTCTATCTGGATCAGGTTGAGGTGCTGGTCATTGACGAAGCCGACCGCATGCTGGATATGGGCTTTATTCCCCAGGTGAAGCGCATCGTGCGGCAAACGCCCCGAAAAACCCACCGCCAGACTCTGCTGTTTAGTGCCACCTTCACGGAAGATATTATCCGCCTTACTGATCAGTGGACCTACGAGCCAGTGCGGATTGAAATCGAGCCCGAGCATGTGGCCACAGACTCGGTGGATCAGAAGGTGTACCTGATCGAGTCCCAGGATAAATTCCGCTGCTTGCTCAATATTGTCCGCCAGCCGGATGCTCAGAGCGTGATTATTTTTGCCAACCGCCGGGATGAAGTGCGGCGCCTCCACGAGCGCTTGCGCAAGGCCGGGGTGAGCTGCGGCATTTTGTCGGGGGAGATTCCCCAGAACAAACGCTCCCGTACCCTTCAGGATTTTAAAGACAGTCGCATCCAGTGCCTGGTGGCCACCGATGTAGCGGGGCGGGGGATTCACGTCGATGGCATCAGCCACGTCGTGAACTACACCCTGCCCGAAGACCCCGATGACTACGTTCACCGCATCGGCCGTACCGGGCGCGCCGGTGCCACCGGCACCTCCATCAGCTTCGCCTGCGAGGATGATGCCTTTTTGCTGCCGGCCATTGAAACCGAATTGGGCATGAAACTGCCCTGCGAACAGCCGCCCGCCGATTTGTTGTCATAGGCCCGTAGGACGGACAGCGATTTACCTGTCCGCCGTTCCCGCCACTGCTTGATGCGGCGTACATGAAAGGCGATGTACGCCCTACGCGTAGCCGAATTTGCTTTCCCGGCCCGACGGACGCCGCTTTTGTGTCCGCCATCCCCACCGTGGTGGTGGCGGACATAATCGGCGATGGCCGCCCTACGGCAACCACCCCGCCGCATAATTCATAATGTGAAAGATCATGTTCTGCTCGTGGTTGCCGCTGGCCAGGGCCGCTCCGGGGCCGCGGGCAAACAAGGCTACGTCCTCGCCACCGTGGGTTTCAGAATTCAGCGGTACCAAGGCTTCCTGATGAAAGCCCGGCGCTTGGGTATCCACCTCGGACAAGTCGTATCTACCAGCTTGAATCTCGCTGCTGCGACTGCCATCAGTACGATCGCTAGCGTCGAAGCCCGCGCCATTGGCATAGCCCAGAGTGGTGTAAGGTTGCCCGTCCGCCGCCAATGTCGGCTGCTCGCTGTTGGGGGCCACCACCTTGCCCAGTATGGGGTTGCCACGCTTGGGGTAGCCCGCCATGGTGAAGACATGACTGTGGTCCGCGGTCACCAGAATTAAGGTGTCTTTCTCGTCGGTCATGGCCAGCGCCCTGGCCACCGCGTCGCTGAGTGCCACCGTATCGCTGAGGGCGTTGTAGGCATTACCGGCGTGGTGGGCGTGGTCAATACGCCCCGCCTCAACCATCAGAAAGAAGCCCTCTGGTTTATTGCGTAGCAGGCTAATTGCCTTTTCAGTCATATCGGCCAGGGACGGCTCCCCGGCCAGGTCATTGGACCGGTCCGCTTCGTAGTGCATATGTGAAGGCTCAAATAAGCCCAATAATTTCTCCGTGCCGGGGTCTACTGTTGCCAAACCTTCCGCATCGATTACATAGCGACCCTTGGGGTAGCTCTGTTGCCACTGGGCGGTTAAGTCATAGCCGTCTGATCGTAAGCCTTCGACCTCGCCCTCTGGCGTGTCGACAGAGTTAAATGCGGGATGAGCTGGCAGAAAATTGCGTCGTCCGCCCCCCATAATCACGTCGATCCCATCGCCGCTTGCGCCGGGGTAGCGGCTACGTAACCTTTCCTGAAAATTGACCAGCTGCATGGCAATGTCCTCGCAGCCGCTCTGTCGCGCTGCATCGCTCAGCGCGCTGTCATTCTCCCAATTGCGATCAACCGATTTGGCGTAGGTGGCGGCGGGGGTGGCATGGGTGATCCGTGCTGTGGTGACAATACCTGTGGCCTGGCCTGCCAGTTCCGCCAGCTCCAGAGCACTGATCACTTCCCTGCCTGACTGACTGGCGCAGTCGCCGCGCTCAACGTGTTCGTCCACAGCCAGCACCCCGGCGTCGGTTTTAACTCCGGAGACAATGGCGCTCATGGTGCCGGCGGAGTCCGGGGTTTGGGCGTTGACGTTGTAGGTCTTGATTAACCCGGTATAGGGGAAGTCCTCAAAGCTCAGGCGGTTTTCCTCGCCGGAGTTTCCCAGCTGCTGCCCCTGGAAAATCCGCGCGGCGGTGAGGGTGGAAATCCCCATGCCGTCACCCACAAAAAGCACGATATTCCTGGCGCCGCCGCGCTTTTCGCGGTGTGCAGCGGGGTGCTGCTCAAGGCGTTTCTCTGCCTCTGTGTACCAGGGATTTTGTCGAGTGTGCTGCACGATGGGGGCCTGAAGGTAGCTAGGGGGCGGTTTCGAAGCCTTCGGTGATTTTTGACAGCCGCCAACGGCAAGACAGCACAGAAAGGTGATAAGCAGGTGGCGCCAGTAGAGCATGAGTGTTCCCTTTAGTCAGGACGAATGCAGCAAATAACAAACGCTGTAAATAACAACAGCCGGTATCGGTCTATCAAGCCTGTAACGTAGTGGTAGCTTACTGACTCCAGCTTCCTGACCCCAGCTTTCTGACTCCAGCTTACAGGGCCGTGGCAAATCTGCCACGGTGGCGGTAGCTCAAGTGCACTTCTATCCCTGCACCAAAAAAGAGCGCTTGGTGATCGATTGGTGCATTTTAAGGGCGATTACCTGTCCGGGTGGGTGAAGAAAGGGCAATTCTCGCCATTAGCGGGGATTGGCATAGAATCTGTATGAGTGCTATTGTCCGCACTCCTGGTGATTCAGGACGCACAATACAATTCGGTGATTCGAGTTTGGCTTTGGTAGCCTGGCCGAATCAAAAAATGGAAGGCTAGGGTTCCGGTCGCATAAGTTGCACGAGTAAAAGCAATACGAGTGCAAGCAACACGATGCGATGTCTGGTCCGAGAGCTTTCGACCTTCGCCCCTCTCAGAAACAGAGTGAGGTGGCAGCTTACATCAGCGAGCTAGCGCAAGTTAGCGGGCCAGTGAGGCCAACGTTCAGATGGAAGGTTACACGGCGGGACAAAAGCCCGGGAGACGATCGGTGATTTATCACCAGGAGTGCTCCATAAACCGCGTAACAAAACCGCTGGAGGTTCGCGATGAAGCGATTGGCCGCTTTACTACTCACCCTGACAGTTTCGTCATTTACTCATGCTGCAGACAGCTTCAAAGTCTGTTGGTCCATCTATGTCGGTTGGATGCCCTGGGGCTACGGCGCCGAGCAAAAAATCGTCGACAAGTGGGCTAAAAAATACGGCATTGAGATCGACGTCGTACAAATCAACGACTATATCGAATCCATTAACCAGTACACGGCTGGTGGCTTTGACGCCTGCACCATGACCAACATGGATGCATTGACCAT
This sequence comes from Spongiibacter nanhainus, assembly GCF_016132545.1. GTDB lineage: Bacteria > Pseudomonadota > Gammaproteobacteria > Pseudomonadales > Spongiibacteraceae > Spongiibacter > Spongiibacter nanhainus. The sequence goes on along the minus strand of NZ_CP066167.1, from coordinate 3,263,783 downwards.
TCCCGCTGCGGGTGGGGTTGATAGTACCGCATTGGTGGTTGGGGACTTTTCCAACGGCAATGACGGCGTGGTCCTCAAAGCCTACGATGACCTTAAAGACATCAAAGGCCAAACCGTTAATCTGGTTGAACTGAGCGTGTCCCACTACTTACTGGCTCGTGGCTTGGAAAGTGTGGGCATGAGCGAGGCCGATGTGAAAGTAGTGAATACCTCTGACGCCGATATGGTGGCGGTATTCCCCACCGCTGGTGTGACCTCAGTGGTGACCTGGAATCCTCTGCTCAGTGAAATCCTGGAAATGCCCGGCGCCAACAAGGTGTTCGATTCCTCCGATATCCCCGGTGAAATCATCGACCTGTTGGTGATCAACACCGAGACGCTGAAAGCCAATCCCAAACTGGGTAAGGCCCTGACCGGCGCCTGGTATGAGATCATGGCCACCATGAGCGACAGCGGCAAAAAAGGCATCGCTGCCCGCACCGCAATGGGTGTGGCTTCCGGCACTGATTTGGCTGGCTATGAAGCGCAATTGGCCAGCACTGAGATGTTTTACGATCCCGCCGACGCAGTGAAATTCACCAACAGTGCCCAGCTCAAAGAGACTATGAAGAATGTGGCGGAGTTCTCTTTTGCCCACGGCTTGTTGGGTGAAGGTGCGCCGGATGCGGGCTTTATCGGTATTGAAACCCCGGCGGGTGTGTTCGGTAACCCCGGCAATATCAAGTTCCGCTTTGATCCCAGCTATATGCAGATGGCCGCCGACGGCGAATTGTAAGGCTTGCGGGAAGGTGGCGGCGGACATGAAAACCATGTCCGCCCTACGGTTCGGTAGGGCGGACATCGCATCACTTGTCCGCCGAATATCGACGGCAACACCATGGCTTACAGGCTCAACGCGGTACGCCCTCCATTCTTAACAACAGCGGCGATTCTATGAAACGTCTGATTAACCAGTCCCCCAACCGCGTGTGGCGCATCGGTTTGGCTCTGCTGCCCTTTGCCCTGCTGTTGATGCTGTATATTTCAGCATCTGAAGCGCGGCTGGCGGAAAACAGTTACGACAAGCTACTGCCTAGCTTTCAGCAAATGGGTGACGCCATGTATCGCCTGGCCTTTGAGCCCAGCAAGCGCACTGGCGAATACCTGTTTTGGCAAGATACTGGCAGCAGCCTGCAACGGCTGGGAATCGGCATGTTAATCGCTGCGTCTTTAGGGATGGCGTTTGGGTTAATGACTGGCGCACTGCCATTGGTGGGCGCGACATTTTCTCCGCTGCTTACAGTGATCTCCCTGGTGCCACCCATGGCACTGCTGCCGATTCTGTTTATTGTTTTTGGTCTGGGCGAGTTGTCGAAAGTGGCTTTGATCGCCATAGGTGTCACGCCTTTTATCGCCCGTGATATTCAGAAGCGGGCGCTGGAAATCCCCCGGGAACAATTGGTCAAGGCCCAGACCCTGGGCGCCAACTCCGGACAAATCATTGTGCGAGTGCTGATCCCCCAATTGATGCCGCGTCTCATCGATGCCGTTAGGTTGTCGCTGGGCACCGCCTGGCTGTTCCTGATTGCGGCGGAGGCCATCGCCTCCACCGATGGTCTCGGTTACCGAGTCTTCCTGGTACGACGTTATCTGTCGATGGACGTTATTCTGCCTTATGTGGCCTGGATAACACTGCTGGCCTTTGTTATCGACTATGCGCTGGTCAAAATCAGCCGTTTTGCCTTCCCCTGGCACGCGCAGCAGGAGGGCAAGTAATGATTGAGATCGAGCATATCTGGAAGCGTTACGGCGATAACGTGATCCTGGAAAATATCTCTGCCACTGTGAAGGAAGGCGAGTTTATTACCCTGGTGGGAGCGTCCGGTTGCGGTAAAAGCACCTTTCTGCGCATGTTGCTGGGCACCGAGTCTCCCAGCCAGGGTGAGATAAAAATCGATGGCAAGCCGATCCCGGATGAGCCCGATGCCGAGCGCGGTGTGGTATTCCAGCAGTATTCGGTATTTCCCCATCTTACTGTGTTGGAAAATGTCGCCATCGCCAGAGCTTTCGAGAAAACCCGCCTTGGCTTTCTGTTCGGCGCCGCAAAGAAAGCCGCCCGCGATGAGGCCGCCGCACTGTTGGATATTGTTGGCCTCAGTCACATGCGCGACCGCTACCCAGATGAACTTTCCGGCGGGATGCGCCAGCGTCTGGCCATTGCCCAGGCCTTGATTCTCAAACCCCGCATCTTGTTGCTGGACGAGCCCTTTGGTGCCCTGGATCCCGGCATCCGTGCCGATATGCACGACTTGGTACTGGATCTGTGGCGCAAGCACAAACTCACGGTGTTTATGGTGACCCACGACCTTAAAGAAGGCTTCCACTTGGGAACACGGCTTTGGGTATTTGACAAACTCAGAGTCGATCCGCAGAGCCCCAATGCCTATGGCGCCGGCATTACCTACGACTTGCCGGTGGGGGAAACCGGCGACGAGTTGTTAAAAGAAATAGATGAAAGTCTGTCGATGACATCGACGGAGGAACTGACACATGGTTAGTGATCACATGGAAACTTATCACACTGAAATCGCTCCGGGCGGGCACTGGTCCCTGGAGTTGCGCCGGGGAACGCAGCTTACCCTGACCGACCTTACTGGCTCAGGCAATGCCGGGATGCTGTTCTACAACCCCCGCAATCCACTGGAGCGCTACAACGCCCCGGATACACTGAAATGCCAGCATACCTTCAAACTCACCCGGGGCCACTGCCTGTATTCGGATATGGGGCGGATATTCGCCTCGGTCACTGCCGATGATAGCGGTTGGCACGATACCGTTTGCGGCAATGCCAATGCCGAGAATGTGGCCGGCAAATGGGGGCGGCGAGATTACCAGCGCGATCGCAACGACTGGCATCAAAACGGCTACGACGCCTTTCTGGTGGAACTGGCCAAGTATGGCCTCAGCGGCGCCGATATGGCGGCCAACATAAACTGGTTTAGCAAGGTGGTCACCGACGCCGATGGCAATATGGCACTGGACGACAGTGCCAGCAAGCCGGGAAGCAGCGTTACCCTGCGCTTTGAAATGGACACGCTGGTGCTTATCCACGCCTGCCCCCATCCCCTGAAGCAAGCTGACGCTTACCCCCGTTGCCCGATTGGCGTCACTCTGAGCAAAGCCGAGCCCATGAGCGATGACGATATTTGCCTTAACCACTGCGACGAAAATCGTCGTGGCTTTGCCAACAACGCCTTGTACCACTTAGGGGCCTGATCATGATTAAAGAAAGCCAACTAAACGCCAGCGATGCCATCGCCAGAGACGTGGTCGACGCTGGCGACTACTACTTGAAAAAAGTGTGTGCCGGACAGACCGTCCGCATCCTCGATCTGGAAGGCAACCAAGCCGCCGATACCCTGTTCTACAGCGCCGATAATCCCAGTGAGCGGTATAGCGCCACCGATACCATCCGCGAGCAGGGCAACGTCTACCTCACCGCCGGCAGCGTACTGCGCAGCAATGAAAACCGGCCCATGCTGGAAATCGTTGCCGATACCTGCGGTCGTCACGACACTCTGGGCGGCGCCTGCGCCACCGAAAGCAACACCGTGCGCTACGACCTGGAAAAACGCTGCATGCATGCCTGTCGGGATAGTTGGATGCTGGCGATCGCTGAGCACCCTGAATACGGGCTCAGTAAGCGGGACATCACCCACAACATCAACTTTTTTATGAATGTGCCCATTACCGAAGAAGGGGGACTGACCTTTGCCGACGGTATTTCGGCGCCGGGTAAGTATGTGGAGTTAAAGGCCTTGATGGATGTGTTGGTGTTGGTGTCCAACTGCCCGCAGTTGAACAATCCTTGTAATGCTTACAATCCAACGCCAATTGAGATGATTGTTTGGGATTGATTCCAGAATGTTGGGGGGGGGGAGGCGGTGAGCGATTTTATTGACTCTGTCGGGTTTGTATTGGCATACGGCTGGCACGGTTTTCGCCCTGCTGGGCGACTGACTTTCTCTTTGCTTGTCCAAAGAGAAAGTAAGCAAAGAGAAAAGACACCCTGCAGTGCCGCTGCTGGCAAAAAGACGCCAGCAGTTCCTTGCGCTTCTCGGGCCAAAACGGGCGCTGCGGAACTCGCTTCGCTCAAACAGTCCTCGCGCTTATTCCGTTTTGTCCCTGCGATGCTCAGCGGCCCTGAAGGGGCCCGGGGGTGCCACATTGAGAAAATGGTGTTCTTCTCTCGCTAGTGGCACCGGGTTTGAATCCCCTTTGAGCTCGCCGAGCATCGCAGGCATTCAATGAAAGGCTTTTAGCGAGGACTGTTTGAGCCGTCAGGCGAGTTCCGCAGCGTTTTCATTGAATGGCGAGAAGCGCAGGGTAGCCGAAGGCCGAGCGATAGGGGTGTGCTTTTCTTGCCTACTTCTTTTTCACACAAAAAGAAGTAGGTCGCCCAGCAGGGCGAAACTCTTGCTATGGAATAGCAAATACACTCTCGACAGAGTGCCCAACAGGGCATCGCCCAAAAAAACACCACCCCACAAGGGTAGAAAAAAACCTAAACACTGCCTGTGGACGACCACAGACAAAATGAAAACCCTGCGGGACGGCCCGCAGACAGGAGATCATGTTTAGCAAAGTTCTCATTGCCAACCGCGGTGCCATCGCCACCCGGATTATCCGTACCCTCCAAAAGCTCGGCGTGCAGGCGGTGGCGGTTTACGCCGAAGCCGATGCCCGCAGTCTTCATGTCCGCCAGGCTGACGAGGCCTATTCTTTGGGAGAGGGGGGCGCTGCCGACTCCTACCTCAATAGTCAGAAAATCCTCGAGATCGCCAAGGCGTCTGGCGCCGGTGCTATTCACCCCGGTTACGGTTTTCTCAGTGAGAACGCCGATTTTGTCCGTACCTGTGAAGCTGCCGGCATCGCTTTTATCGGGCCGACACCCGAGCAGATGGAGGCTTTTGGTCTAAAACACCGGGCCAGGGAAATCGCTGAGCAGGTGGGCGTGCCTCTGCCACCGGGAACGGGATTGCTGACCAGTGTTGAAGAGGCGCTGGCCGCCGCTCAGGGCATCGGTTATCCAGTAATGCTTAAGAGCACCGCTGGCGGTGGTGGTATCGGCATGCAAGTGTGCGAGAGCGATGCGCAACTGCGTGAGGGCTTCGACAAGGTTAAAACCCTGGGCAGCAATAATTTTTCCGATGACGGTGTGTTTCTAGAAAAGTTCGTTGCCCGGGCGCGGCACATCGAGGTGCAGGTGTTTGGCGATGGCGAGGGCACGGTGGTCTCCCTGGGTGAACGGGACTGCAGTGCTCAGCGCCGCAACCAAAAGGTGGTGGAAGAAAGCCCGGCGCCTAACTTATCCGATGAAGTGCGCCAGACCCTCCATCGCCGCGCCGAAGACTTGCTGTCGGCGGTGAAGTATCGCAACGCCGGCACCGTCGAGTTTATCTATGACCAAGACAGCGAGGCCTTTTACTTTCTCGAGGTGAACACCCGTTTGCAGGTAGAACACGGCGTTACCGAAATGGTGTGGGGTGTGGACCTGGTGGAATGGATGGTGCAACTGGCGGCAGGTGAGCTGCCGTCTTTAACAAATTTAAAATCCGAGCTGTCACCTTCCGGCCATGCCGTACAGGTGCGGGTTTACGCAGAGGATCCATATCGCCAGTTTCAGCCCTGTGCCGGTCTGCTCAGCCGGGTGGATTTCCCAGCGGCCATTGACAGGGGGCGGTTGCGCATTGATCACTGGCTGGACAGCGGGCTGGAGGTCTCACCGTTTTTCGACCCCATGCTGGCCAAGGTGATAGTCCACGCAGATAGTCGCGACAGTGCTATCGACGGGGTAAAGCAGGCGCTAAATGAGAGTGAGATCTATGGCATCGTCACTAACCTCGACTACCTGGTTGGTTTGCTGGATGACAGCCATTTACGCGCTGGCACCTTAACCACGCGCTACCTGAACGATCTGGCCTATCGGCCCGCTCGTATCGATGTGCTTCAAGCCGGTACACAAACCACTATCCAGGATTATCCAGGACGCCGTGGCTACTGGGATGTTGGTGTGCCGCCATCGGGGGCCTTTGACAATTATTCCTTCCGACTCTGTAACCAGCTGCTGGGCAATAGTCCCGGTGTGGCGGGGCTGGAAATCACCCTTCAGGGTCCAACGTTGCAGTTTAGTTGCGAAACAAAGATTGTGATTGGTGGTGCGGTTTTGCCAGCTGAGCTGGACGGAGAGCCACTGGCATTGTGGCGGCCCGTTTGCGTTAAGGCAGGGCAAACTCTGCGGTTGGGGCGTATCCAAAGCGGTGCCAGGGCTTATCTTACAGTAGCAGGGGGAATTCACTGCCCGGATTATCTGGGGTCCAAGTCCACCTTTACTTTGGGCCAGTTCGGCGGTCACAACGGTCGCGCCCTACGGGTAGGTGATGCCTTGGCGATCTCAGAATTTGCCCAACCGTTGCAGACCAAGCCCGACTCAGACTTGCCGCTGCCGGATATCGGTGGGCAATGGCAGCTGAGGGTGATTTACGGCCCCCACGGCGCGCCGGACTTTTTTACCGACAAGGATATCGAGACCTTTTTCTCTGCCGATTGGGAAGTGCACTACAACTCCAGCCGCACCGGCATTCGCCTGATCGGTCCCAAGCCACAATGGGCGCGAAAAAGCGGTGGCGAAGCCGGCATGCACCCCAGCAATATTCACGACAATGCCTATGCGTTTGGCACCGTGGATTTTACCGGTGATATGCCAGTGATATTGGGTCCCGACGGTCCTTCCTTGGGGGGCTTTGTGTGCCCGGCCACGGTGATCACTGCCGACCTTTGGAAGCTGGGGCAACTCCGGGCCGGAGATAAATTGCGTTTTGTTCCGGTATCGATGGATGAGGCGGTGGCTGCCGAAGGGCACCAGCAGCAGTGTATCGCTTCGCTGTCTGGCCCTGCTGAGACACCGACTCAAATTCAGCCCTTGGCCTCGCCAATCGTGCAGCGCTTGTCTGCGGACGATTACGGTGACGAGATTCTCTACCGTGTCGCCGGCGATCAATTTTTGTTGGTGGAATACGGACCACTGGAATTAGATATTCGGCTGCGTTTTCGCGCCCACGCTTTGATGCAGCACCTGGAGGCAAACCCGATACCCGGTATTGAAGAAATGACACCGGGAATTCGCTCACTGCAGATTCACTACGACGCGCAACAGTTGGCCCTGGCTCAGCTACTGGCCGAGCTTAAACGTATAGAAGGGGCGTTGTGCGGGCAGTTAAATCAGTTGTCCGTTCCCTCCCGGACGGTGTACCTGCCCTTGAGCTGGGATGATGAAGCCTGCCGCCAGGCCATTGCCAAGTACGAGCAGTCGGTGCGGCCGGGTGCCCCCTGGTGCCCCAGTAACTTGGAGTTTATTCGTCGTATCAACGGCCTGGACAGCATCGATGCGGTTAAGGAGATTGTCTTCGATGCTTCATATCTGGTGATGGGCTTGGGCGACGTTTATCTGGGGGCGCCGGTAGCTACGCCGGTGGACCCCCGCCATCGTTTGGTGACCACCAAGTACAACCCGGCCCGTACCTGGACTGCGGAAAACTCCGTCGGTATCGGCGGCTCTTACCTGTGTATCTATGGCATGGAGGGGCCGGGGGGCTACCAATTCGTCGGTCGTACCCTGCAAATGTGGAATCGCTACCGCCGCACCGCGGCCTTCAGTAAACCTTACCTACTGCGTTTCTTCGATCAGGTGAAATTCTTTGAGGTGAGCCAGGAGGAGCTACTGCAGATTCGCCAGGATTTTCCGTTGGGTCAATACGATATAAAAATCGAACAAGGCGAGTTTTCATTGGCGGACTACGACGCCTTGCTGGCGGATAACCGCGAGGCCATTGCCCAGCACACCCAGCGTCGGGAGCAGGCCTTTAGCGAGGAGCTGGCGCGCTGGCACGCCGATGGACAGTTCCACTACCAAGCGCCGGAGGTGACTCAGTCCACCGAGGAGGTGGCGTTATCCGAAGGCGAGCTACCCGTGGATAGCTCGGTGGCGGGTAGCGTCTGGAAATGGTTGGTGAAAGAGGGAGACACCGTTGTGGCCGGACAAACGCTGTTATTGCTGGAGTCGATGAAGATGGAAATCGCTATTGCCGCCCCGGAGGGTGGTCGAGTGAAAAGTTGCTTATTGAGAGAGGGCGCCGGCGTGGCGGCAGGGCAGATGGTGGCGATTGTGGAGGCCTCAGCATGAACTTAACACTGACGGCATTGCAAACGGGCTACCGCGACGGCAGTTTAACTGTCCGCCAACTGGTCGATACAATCCAGCAGCGCTGCGAGCAAACAAGTGATTACAATATCTGGATTCACCGGCTAAGCCAGGCTGAGCTTGAGCCCTATTTACAGCACTTGGAGGACGTAGCGCCGGACAGCTTACCCCTTTACGGCGTGCCCTTTGCTATCAAGGACAATATCGATTTAGCGGGTATACCAACGACAGCAGCCTGCGAAGCGGCTCGACACATACCCGAGCAGTCGGCTTTTGTGGTGAATAAACTGATTGAAGCCGGCGCTATTCCTATCGGTAAAACCAACCTCGATCAGTTCGCTACCGGCTTGGTAGGTACCCGCTCAAACTGGGGAGCCTGTAAAAATAGCCACGATCCGGAAATGATTAGCGGTGGATCCAGTTCGGGATCCGCAGTGTCTGTGGCCCTCGGTCTGGTGACCTTTTCCCTGGGTACCGATACCGCCGGCTCCGGCCGGGTGCCAGCCTGTCTCAATAACCTGGTGGGAGTCAAACCCAGTATCGGTTTGCTGTCAGCCACCGGCATGATGCCGGCCTGTCGCACACTGGATTGCATGACTATTTTTGCTTTGCACAGTGACGATGCCCACGCGGTGCTTACCATAGCCGAAGGTGACGATCCCGCCGATGCCTACAGCCGCCCCAATCCTTTTGCCAATTCACCCAGGCATTACGGCCATCAAAACGGTCCCCTTAAACTGGCTGTTATGAAACAGGAGCAGCTGGAGTTCTTTGGTCATGAAGGCTATGCCCAGTGCTACCAACAGAGCCTGGCGCAGATCGCTGATAGCGGTATAGAGCTGGTTGAAGTGGACATGGCCGCCTTTATTGAAGCCGCCAGACTACTCTACGAAGGGCCGTGGGTGGCGGAACGCTACCTGGCTACCCAGCCCTATATCGATCAACAACCCGAGGCCCTGCTGGACGTCACCCGGACCATTATCGGTGGCGGAGCCGCTCCCAGTGCCCGCGATGCCTTTAGCGCCCAGTACCGCCTCAAAGCGCTGCGCAAGCAGGCTCAAGCCGTACTGGACAGTGCCGATGCGCTTCTGACCCCCACCACGCCGCGGCCCTACCGCATTGACGAGGTGCAGGCCGATCCGATTCGCCTCAATAGCCATATGGGGCACTACACCAACTATATGAATTTGTTCGATTTGGCTGGGGTGGCAGTGCCCACTGGCTTTACCGACGCCGGTTTTCCCTTCGGCCTGACTTTGGTGGGTGAAGCCTTTAGCGACCGGCGTTTGCTGTCTATCGCCAACCGCCTGCAACAACTGTTTCAGCTGCCGCTGGGCGCAAAGCAAGCCGAGTATCAAGCCCTGGCTGCCAAGCCCAGTGGCGGCGACCTCCGTATAGACGTGGTGGTGTGTGGCGCCCATTTAGAGGGGCAGCCCTTAAACTGGCAGCTCACTGAACGGGGTGGTCGCCTGAAAAGTAAAACTTTATCGGCTGCGCAGTACAAACTCTATGCTCTGGCGGGAGGGCCGCCATTTCGCCCCGCGATGGTAGTGGCGAACGAGGGCGGCACTGCTATTGAGGTGGAGGTCTGGTCCTTGCCCTCCTCCGAGTTTGGAAGTTTCACGGCGGGTATCCCTGCACCATTAGGTATCGGCAAAGTGATGCTAGAGGATGGCAGTCAGTGCAGCGGTTTTATATGCGAAGCTGCGGGGCTGGCGGGCGCCACTGACATTAGTCACTACGGGGGGTGGCGGGCCTACCTGGCGGATCGGCAAAAATAGGGGGCGCTGTCCCCTAGCGGTGGCGCAGAAACAGGGGATAGTGCTTTTTAACGAAGGTCTGTTCCTTTATCACATGGTGAAAGGTAACGCCATCGCTGAGTAAAACCACCACGCCGCGCGCGTCCTGACGCAGGACTTCGCCACTGATGGTTTCGCTTTCGCCGTCGCTAAACAGAATCTCGCCGCTGACGGGATCGCCCTTTGCCCAGGTCTCACCCTCGGCAGGCGCGATCACCACGCTTTTTTCCGATAGCTCCAGCACCGGGTAGCTGCGGCCGTCGTGGTCGCGGAAGGGTGGTTGGGCGTCCTCGGGGTAGGGCAGCCGATAGTAGCGTCGCCGTTGTACTGGCTTGTCGTCCTCGTCGCTCATTGCCGTGTTCGCCATTATTGGGTTTATGGTGAGATCATACGGTTTGTGACTAAAAATGGAATGGGGGTTCGATGAATCTGGAGTCGATAAGGCAGCGCTGTCCCTACTGTGGTGAAGTGATTGAGCTGTTGGTGGACCCCTCAGCGGGGCTTCAGCGCTACACTGAGGATTGTGAGGTGTGCTGTCGCCCAATGGTGGTGTGCGTTGAGGGGGGAAATGAGTGGTCCGATGACGGGCTTGACAGCGGTGGTGCCGCGGTAACGGTGTTGTCTGAAGACGAGGCCGGTGGTCTGTAGAGAACGTTTTATAAAATTTATCCTGATACTTGTGGCGCTCGCTACGTCTATCTCCCTGACACCACCTAAAACAGGGAGATTACCCGATGACACTTACTCACAAACCGGCGGTCCTTTTGATATCCGCCATCGCGCTAGTGGCCTGCCAACACCACCAGGATCACCAAGCCGAACACTACAAGCGACCGGTGGTCGGTGAAGTCAGGACAACGGAAGTCATTCAAACAGAGGCCGACGATCAGTCCGCAAGCGGTTCAGGTAAGCGCCTCACGGGGGAGTTGCGGCCGGAAGCCATCGCTGTCGCGCCCAAAGCCTCGTCTCCGGCCCAGCTCCGAGCAATGTCCTACGCCCGCCCCAGTGTCATGCCGGGGAGTGTTGGCGCAGTGTCGCCATCAGGAGATCAGTATGAAACGCTCTACGAGGGTGGATACCGTGATCCGCTGCTGTCCCCGCTGTCCACCTTCGGCCTGGATGTGGATACCGCGTCGTACAGCAATATGCGCCGACATATTCAGAGCGGTCAGCTGCCCCCTGCCGATGCACTGCGCCTGGAGGAACTGCTCAATTACTTTGATTATCCTCTGCCGACGGTGAGTGGTGAGCATCCTGTTGCGCTCCATACCAGCCTGGGTGCCGCGCCCTGGGACAGTACGAAAAAACTGGCCATGGTGCAGGTGAAGGCGCGGGATTTGGACGATCGGCAGGCTCGCCCCAATCGCTTTGTGTTTCTGGTGGATACCTCAGGCTCAATGCGTGGCGAGGACCGTTTGCCGCTACTGAAAAAAGCGTTTCTGGCGCTGACTGAACGCCTGGACGCTGACGACCGGGTGGCAATCGTGACGTATGCCGGCAGCGCCGGCGTTGCTCTGCCAGCGGTCAGTGGTAAGGATAAAACCGCCATCTACCGGGCTCTACAGTCGCTGGAGTCGGGGGGTTCGACAGCGGGAGCCCAGGGTATTTTGACGGCTTACCAGCTTGCCCGCGCGCAATTCGACCCCAATGCTAACAACAGGGTGATATTGGCCACCGATGGCGATTTTAATGTTGGTCCTCGACGCACTGGCGACTTGGTTGAGCTGATTGAGCAGCACCGGGATCAGGGTATTTACCTCACTGTATTGGGGTTTGGCCACGGTAATCTTGGGGACGGCCGGATGAACCGCATTGCTGGACACGGCGACGGCAATTACTACTATATCGACAGCGAGCTTGAGGCGCGCCGGGTGCTGGTAGACAAATTACAACGCAGCCTCACCACGGTAGCCAAGGACGTTAAAATACAAGTCGAGTTTAATCCCAGGCAGGTTGCCGCCTACCGTTTGCTGGGTTATCAAACCCGTCGCCTGGCGGCTGAGGACTTTAAGGACGACCGCAAAGATGCCGGCGATCTTGGTGCTGGACAGGTGGTCACAGCACTGTACGAAATTCAACCTGGCCAGGCTGGGGAGGTTGCAACGGCGCTGCGGTATCAGCAAGGTCGCAGAGCGAATACGGGCCGCAGTGATGAGCTGATGTGGGTAAAATTGCGTTACCGTTCACCGGCGGGGGGCACAAGCCGGGAGATTTCATCGGTGCTCAAAGAGGGGGATTCTCAGGAATCCGATAACTTGCGGTGGGCGGCGACAGTCGCCGAATTGGGGTTGTTATTGAAAGACTCTGAATTCCGCGGTCAGGCCAGTTACAGTGGGGTGATTCGTCGAGCCGAAGCCTTGCTGGAGAACAGTCGCGGTGGCGCGGAAGATGACCTGCGGCGGGAGTTTGTGGGTTTGGCGCGCCAGGCCGACTTGTTGTGGCAGCGCAGGGCGGACAGCGCTTTATCTGTCCGCCGTTGACGTGGTTGTTTTCTTCGGCGTACATACACAGCGATGTACGCCCTACGTTTTGGGGCAAGGTATGTGGCGTAGGGCGGACAAGGCTTCACCTGTCCGCCGTAACCTGAGTGCTATGCCTCGGCCTGCGTAAATATGATGTACGCCCAATAGAACATGTCGAGAGAGAATGGCCGACGATATCGATCAATGGTTGAATGAGTTGTCAGGGCGCGCAAGCGGCGACGAACTGACGGAGTCCCTGCGCCGCGCTGTGGCGAAGCGCGAGCGCCCGCAAATGATTCGTGACCGTGGCACTAAAGCTGCGGTGGGCGACCTTGCACTCAAGCGACTCCATCGGCGCTTGGCTGATGAGGGCTTGCTGGAGCCCAACCCCATCCACCGGCTGTTTCGCCCCTCAACACCGGCCTGGCTTCCCGCAATGGGGCTGACGGCCAGCATTTTGTTGGCCTTTACCTTGAGTGTTTTCGAACCCGGTGCGTTTAAGCCCAATGAGGGGCAAGACAGGCCAATGTTATCCAGCGCCGAATTGACAGGGGAGTCGGGCTTTGCCGCCGATGCCTCAGAGCCGGCGCGCTTATTGTCCCCGAAGAGTGAGGCCCGGGATTATAGCGCACCCTTGGCAGAGGCTGATGCTCTTTCGGGCACAGGCCAAAAGCGGGCCTCGAGGGTTTTCGCGCTTTGCTCACGCAACCCGGAAGGGCTATTACAGGTCGATATTGCCGTTAAAAATATCGCTGAGCTGCGTCGCCACTATGCGCGGTTTGCCGCGATTGAAGCTATAGGCTTGCGCTTTGATACACACCACAATAACGCCCGCTTGCTGTGGAGCAACGATGAGGCCGGTGAGCGCCTGGCTAAGGTGCTGAAATCAGAATATGGCATACGTTGTACGCTCAACGGTGAGCGTGCATTGGCGCTTCACTTCTTGCCAGTGTCTTCACCGGCTAAAGGTAGCAGCCGGTGAGTGTGAGTGTGGATGAGGCAGTATTGCTCCGGGATATCAGCCTGGGGGGCCGCAGAGGTCGCCGCGCTTTGGACGAGCTGTACCGCTACTACGCCAGCCGTTTTCTCGCTTTTTATCGCCGGCGAGGCGTCAGCGAGTTCGATCGGGAAGAGTTGTGTCAGGACGCCTTTATAAAAATTGTTCGCAGTTGCAGAGAAGCAGAGGATATTCACGCCCCCCGGGCCTGGCTGTGGTCGGTGGCGCGCTCGGTGATGCTGGATTATTTTCGCCGCCGCAGTGATGAAGCCTTACCCCTGTGGCAAGAAGAGAGCGACGTAGATTGGGAAGAGAGCTTGAATCTTCAGGACTGTGTCGACAAGCAATTTGCGCGCTTTGCCGCTCGGGCCCCGGAAGCGGCCCAGGCGATTAGTTGGGCAGTCATTGAGGGATTTACCGCCGTGGAAATTGCCGACATGCTGGAGCGCAGCCCAGGGGCGACCAGAGAGTACTTGTCTCAAGTGCGCAAAAAATTGCGCCAGGCCCTGGCTGTGTGTCGCGACTACCTGACGCAGCAATGAGCAATACTGAACAGGAAATCCATAGCGGAGGAACCGCCCGTGTTGATACGACTACTTGCTTTAATGATGTTCTCCTTCTCTGCCCTTGCGGATGTTGATGGCAGCGACGATCACCCGATGATATCCCGCTACCCTGATTCGACCATTGAATGGTACCAAGTGGAAAATCACCGCGACTATTTTGTCCCCACTGGCCCGGTCACTGGCTATCGCCATATCGATCAGGGCGAAATGGTAGCCGGCCGTGTGACGCGAATCTACTATGCGCTGGACGGTGTTGACCGCAGTGATAGGGAGGTCTTTCAGAATTATCTGGACGGACTCTCGGCGGCGGGAATGGAAATTCTTGCTCAGGGGTACGAATCGGCGGGTGGACGCAGCGCCGAGGTGGGTAGCCGCAAATGGCGGCAGGTGTTGTTTCTCAACAATGCCTGGGTCGATTCAGGAGCGGCGGTCAACGAGATGGTGAGCGGCTCGTCGACCTCTGGGGGAGGTGGCAGTATTGTCGCCTGGAAGGAGCGGGCTGCCGGCACTGCTTACGTGGTGGTAACGGTATACCGTTTTCGCGAGGATCGAGTCGCAACATTAGTGGACGTGGTCGAGGTCAAGGCTGCTGAGTCTGGCTTGGTAATTGTCGACGCCGAAGCGATAGGGGCTGATATTGAGGAAAAAGGTCGGGTGGTATTGGAGGGCTTATACTTTGACTACGATAAAGCGAGTCTTACCGCGGCGTCTGATCTGGCACTCAAGGAAATTGCCGATTTCCTCAAAGCAAATCCTGACAAACGCTTTTATGTTGTGGGGCACACCGATGCGAAAGGTACATTCAGTTATAACTACGGATTATCCGGTGCTCGGGCGAGGGCGGTGGTTAAGGCGCTGACAGAGCACTTCGAGGTAGATGCAGCGCGCTTGGAATCCCACGGTGTAGGTCCGTTGGTCCCGGTGTTCAGCAATAGCACAGACGCGGGGCGGGAGCACAATCGGCGCGTGGAGTTGGTGGAGCGTTTGGCGGAGTAACCCTCTACCCGTGGTGCTAAATGATTGCCGCGCTAAGCTAATAGCCATAAAAAAGGGCGGCCTCCCTGCCGCCCCATCGTTATTATTGTTTATTGTTGTGCTGTGATTATGGCCTGAATTAAATGCCGATCTCGCCGCCGTCATCTTTAGTGATCACCACCGTGGCGGCCCGGGGGCGCACATCGCCGGCAGTGGCCAGAGCCGCGTTGTCGGTGTCGGGCCAGTTACCGGGGTGCTGGATGTTGACGAAGAAGTTTTTCAGGTCAGGGGTGAAAGTACAGCCAGTGACTTCACAGCCGTTGGGGCCAACAAAGAAACGACGCAGTTCAGCTTGGTTACTGGCAGTGACAGTTTCCAGGTTATTGTCGTCATCGACTAAGTTAGAGGGAATCACGGCCAGCATCTGGTCGTTTGTCTCCTCGGTAACTTCATCGGCACCGTTGTCGGTTTGAATCCACAGTATGCCGCGTGGATCAGTCACCAGGCCGTCGGGGCTGGCGAACTGGTTGGCGGCCGTCAGGCCGGACAAGTTGGTGTTGGCGTCGGCATCGTCGGCAGAGCCAAACACAAAGATATCCCAATTAAAGCTTTCGGCGTTCCCGCCTTCCATCCAACGAATGATATGACCAAAGGCGTTGTTCAGACGAGGATTGGCGGCGTTGGTATTGTCGGTGCGCTGAGTATTGTTGGTCAGCGTCAGGTATACCGCACCATTAACCGGGTCAACGGCAATCCACTCTGGACGGTCCATGGGGGTAGCGCCCACGGCGTCGGCGGCGGAGATCGTGTCGAGAATAATGTCTTCCTGATCGCCAATGTCGTTGCCCAGTGTGCTGCCACCGGTGGTTGCTGTTGCTGGCACCAGAGGAATCCACTGGCCGGCGCCGTTCTCGTTAAATTTAGCAACATACAGCGTGCCATCATTTAAATACTTGTCGCCGATTTCCAGGCGGTTGTTGCTGTTGGCGTCGCTGGGGCTCCACGTGGCATTGGAAACATATTTGTAGAGGTACTCGAATCGACCGTCGTGACCAGAGTAGAAGGTCACAGGCTGGCCGGCTTCCAGTTTGCCATACACCACACACTCGTGGCGGAAACGACCCAGTGCGGTGCGCTTTACTGCGCGGGAATTGGCGGTGTAAGGGTCAATCTCGACGACGTAGCCGTGGCCGTTGGCTTCATTGCGATAATCGTCGCCAGCGCTGGCGCCGCTGGGGGTGGCATCAAAACGGGCAAACTCGTCATCGACTTCGCTGGCATCGCCCGCGGCGGTTTCCCAGCGGTAGCGATTGTTGTTACTTGAAATCCCCACCCGTTCGTCGGCGGCGGTGCGGCCGCTGGCTTTTTTGAAGTAGCCGGGCCAGTTCTCTTCACACGTCAGGAAGGTGCCCCAGGGCGACTCGCCGCTGCCGCAGTTATTGAAGGTGCCGCGAGCCACAGTGCCGGTGCCGTCGTATTTGGTGACCAGCTTGTCGGATCCCGCCAGCGGGCCGGCGATATCCATCTCGGTAAAGCCAGTGTAGCGGCGGTTGAGGCTGTCGTTTTCAACGACGTTCCACTTGCCGTTTTCCTTGCGGATGCGGACCACCGATACGCCGTGGGCATTAATCTCTTTGCGAACTTCGTCGACGATGGTGCGAATGCCATTTTCTTCGCTGGGGCCATTGGGGTGCAGGGCGCCGGAGTCGATATACTCGTGGTTGATACACAACAGGCCGTCGGTGGAGCTACCATTCAGCGGGAAGTAACTCATGCCGTCGTGGTGCATACCCACTGCGTTAGCTTGGTCTTCGCCGGTATTGCTGCCATCGGCCTGCCAGGGGCTGGCATCGCTGTTTAATGGTGTGCCCCAGGGAGCCAGTACCTGTGCCGAGTAGCCGGGAGGCACCACACAGGCATCGGTTTTTGAACCAGATATGGAATTAAAGCCCAGTGTTACTGAGGGCTCATTACCGCCGTTGCCATTGCTGTCGTCGCCGCCACAGCCTGCCAGGCCAAAGCCGCCCAGCATACCCAGCGCAGCGACGCTGCTGCCGCTTTTGATCATGCCGCGACGGGAAATTTCTTTATCCAGTACTGAAGAAAAAGGCTCGTTGTCGCTGTTGTTGTATTTTGTTGGGTCAAAGGTTGCTTCGCTCATCTGCTTAGTCACTCCGCGGAAATAGGTGGGATCTGTTTTCTCCGCGACAGAATTTAGCAGTGTGATCACAACGCTTTGGTGACAGAGGGTTTACGTTTTAGTGACACGCTGTCACGAAATTCCCGTGCAACGCCTTTTCTGTCATATAGCTGAAATGTGTTCCGGGGGAGTGCCGCGCAGCTTACAGCGACATTTGTTCGGCGAGTATGCGGTAACTGTCTCGTCGTGCTTGATGATCGAATATCTGACTGGTGACAATAACTTCGTCGACCTGGGTGCGGTCGATAAATTGCCGCAGTTGCTCGCGAACCGTGTCTGGGTCGCCTATGGCGCTACAGTTCATCACGCCTTTCAGCAGGTGTTGGTCTGCGACGCTCAGGGATGACCAATAGTTTGCGACTGGTGGCGGCAGAGGGCTTGGGTTACCCCGGCGCAGGGCCACGAAGGTTTGTTGCATCGAGCTGGCTAACATCTGCGCCTCGCGATCGGTTTCGGCAGCATAGACACCAAAGCCGGCCATGACGTAAGGGTGCTCGAGATGGGCTGAGGGCCGGAAACGCTCCCGGTACAGTGCCAGCGCGTCGTCGAGCTGCGCCGGGGCAAAGTGAGAGGCAAAGGCGTAGGGCAGCCCCAGGGCGGCGGCCAGTTGCGCACCAAACAGACTGGAGCCCAGTATCCATACCGGTATGTTGAGGCCAGTGCCGGGTACGGCTTGCACCGGGCTGCTGATATCGCCCTCGAAGTAGCCGAGGATCTCCACGACATCCCGTGGGAACTGTTCGACGTCGCCGTCCAGGTTGCGACGCAGAGCCTGCATGGTTTTCTGGTCTGTGCCTGGGGCGCGCCCCAAGCCCAGGTCAATACGTCCCGGGTACAGGCTTTCCAGCGTGCCGAATTGTTCCGCCACTACCAGCGGCGCGTGGTTGGGCAGCATGATACCGCCGGCACCGACCCGAATACGGCTTGTGCCTGCGGCGACGTGGGCAATGGCCAAGGCGGTGGCCGCGCTGGCAATACCACGCATGTTGTGGTGCTCTGCCAGCCAATAGCGTTTGTAGCCCAATTGTTCGCAGAGCTGGGCGAGATCCCGGGATCGCTGCAGGGCCTCGGCGGCAGTGCCGCCCTGAACAATGGGGCAGAGGTCGAGAACGGAAAGAGCGGTCATAGCTGACTATCGGCGATTTGCTTGCTATTGAGGGATGGCAGGGGGCTACCCCGCAGCATGTGCCACAAGGTTTTGCTCTTGGCCCGGCTGTCTTGACGGTGGCTTTGAAAGCTTACGTGTTGCTCCGGCGCTTGTGGGTCGAGCTGGATACTCCACAGTGCGTCGATTTCGTGGGGAAGCAGGGAGTAGCGAATGTCGATGATGCGATTGGGAACCTCGGGATCTAAGGCGATATAGCCATTGGAAAAGTGGCGAAAGCGCTCGACATCCTCGGCCTGGGTGGCAGACGGCGTCAGCCAGGGCA
The DNA here is from genome assembly GCF_016132545.1 of Spongiibacter nanhainus. GTDB lineage: Bacteria > Pseudomonadota > Gammaproteobacteria > Pseudomonadales > Spongiibacteraceae > Spongiibacter > Spongiibacter nanhainus. The sequence goes on along the minus strand of NZ_CP066167.1, from coordinate 3,245,115 downwards.
AATCCCGTTGCAGGTTCAGTTGCGGGATGCTGCTGCCGGGGATGACGGTAACGCGGCGACCGGCGCGAACAGCGTCCACGTAATAGCGACCGCCGCTGCTGTACACCGACTTCCATACCACTATATTGGCGAAGGAGGGCTTTACGTCTAAAGAAATAACGTCGTGGCCCCGTTCCCTGGCCAGTTGCTGGGCAGCGCCTTCGGCACGCTGGTGTTGCCACCAGCCCATCGCGGGATAAGCCAGAACCCAGAATAGCGCCAAGCGCGCCGCCCAGGTTCTGCCTTTGGCCGCGATCAGGCAAGCCGCCAATATGGGCACTGTATACAGTGGATCGATAATGGATAGCACATTCCAGGCTATGCGGGCGTCACTGAAGGGCCACAGCAATTGTGTGCCGTAGGTGGTACAGGCATCCAGCAGGGCGTGGGTGGCATAGCCGAGGGTGCAGTAAAACACGCTTTGCCACAGCGACAGTTGGCGCCGGGCAAACAACAGATAAAGCACCAGTCCACAGAGTGCGCCGCCGATGGGGATAAACACCAGGGAGTGGGTGAACTGGCGATGGTATTCCAGAAACAACAAGGGATCGGTGGGGCTGCGAATCACCACATCCAGGTCGGCAGCCATACCGGCAAGAAAGCCCAACAGGGAGACCGCCACGGTGTGGCGGCGACCGCTACCGCCATTTTGCGCTGCGGTGGCGCCCAGCAGCCCTTGCGTGAGTGGATCCATACGATGCTTACCTCAGTGCGTTAGACGGGCTAATCGGGGTGGTCCTCCTGCTCACTGGGCGGAGTAAGCTCCGGCATGGGGGGCTCGTCCTCGGCTTCAGCTTCGTCCTCGGGTGGATTACCACTGTGCTCCTTGTCGGCCTTGGTCTCGGGTGCCGGCGCCGGAGCTGGGCCAGAGTCGCGCCGGCTGCCGGTATCCTCAGCGGAGGGGCCGGTGCCCCGCTCTTCCTTGTTGCGAGTATTGCTGGGCTTGCTGTCTTCTTTGGCACTTTCCTCGACAATCTTCGGTGTGTCTTTGGCGGCGGCTTTCACCGCTTCACGCACTGCGGCCGTCACATCTTCGGGGTTGTCGCTCTTCTCGGCTGCGGATTGCGCGGCTTCCCGGGCCGCCTCTTTTAGCCCTTCGGCAACGGGTTCCAGTGCCTCCGCGACGACGCTGTCGGCGACTTTTTCGGCGGTGGCTTTTTTCTCGTCTGTCGCTATGCCGATATGGTAGGCAGCAAAGCCGGGCATAACCATTTGATTCAAAGCCATGCCGATGATTTTGCCATCAACCGTTGAGCGAATGACGGTGCTGCGGTTGGTAATGGGGTCGGTCACTGTACCCAGGATGTCGCCTTTTGAGACCTTTTGGCCCAGCTTGGCCTCGGTGAGAAAAACACCACTCTGGCTGGAGCGCAGCCACGTCGACTTGTAAAAGACGGTTTGATCTGGGCGTTTGCCGGGGGCTTCATCGGTCATGCCCAATTGGCGCATAACGGTTTGAATGCCCGCCACACTTTGGTTGACCTCTTTGAGTTGCAGCCGCAGCGGTTCGCCGGCCTCCAGCGTGACCGCAGGAATGCCGGCGTCCACCGCGGCCCGGCGCAATGTGCCCCGGGCACCGGCGCCATCCAACACCATCACGTCGTGAAACATGCGGCTGAAGTCTTTGACTTGCTCGTTACCGAGGTCACTGCGCAGCTGGGTCAGATTGGTGCGGTGAAAGGAGCCGGTGTGGATATCAATCAAGCGGTCGCAGTGGGCGATCACTTCGTTAAACAGGCTGTGCGCGATCCGCGCCGCAGAGCTGCCATTGGGGTCCCCGGGGAAATAGCGGTTCAAATCCCGGCGGTCGGGCAGGTAGCGAGAGGTGCGCAAAAATCCGTGCATATTGACGATGGGAACGCCGATGACTGTCCCTTTAAGTTTGTCGCTTTCCAGGCTGAACATGACCCGGCGGATAGCCTCCACACCGTTGAGTTCGTCGCCGTGAACGGCGGCCGTCAGGCACAGCGTGGGACCTGGCTCGATACCGGCGGCGACCAACACCGGAGTCGGCATAGATAGGCCGGCCACAGCTTGGCCCGCAGTCCAGTAAAGCCGCTGGAAACTGCCCCGTTGGATATTGTGGCCCAGCAGGTCGATGGCCGTTTCAGGGGGCGTCTCGCCGTCACTCAGGGGGTACTCCGCCAGCAGCGCGCTGGGTTTGCGCCGACTCGGTGTCTGTAGGCCGTTACTGCTTTGCTGGGTGGCCTCTTCCAGGGTTTTGATGCGTTGCTCATCGGCGCTGGCAGCCAGCGGCGCCAGCATGAATGCCATACACAGCAACTGACACAGGGTGGAAATGGGGCGGCGTTGTCCTCGCATAGCGGGGTGATTGCTCCGTGATAATGTTCTTACTGGCGATATCAACAGTGACCGCCAAGTTATTTAATAAAGCCATAGTTAAGCCGGCCCGCCCACCAGCCGTCAATGGCGAGGGACGTGTTATCTCGTTTGCCGACTAGCAAGTGGCAAGGTTTGCCCTTGCTTTGTCAGCGATCAGTGCAGTGAAGTTCATTGCAGCCCGCGGATTGCCTTTGGCTTTGTGTGTTCCGTTTGTGGCTCTCAGATGGGGCCTCTTAGGCAAGGCGGTGGCCAAAGGGCTATAATGGCAAGCGTCGGGGCGGGCCGCCAAGGCACGCGCCGCGAGGCCGTAAACAGGCCGGCAACGCAATCCAGCAAAAAAGCCAGCAAACAGCCAGTAATAGCAAGCGGAGAGCGATCCCAGTGCAGGGAACGGTGCAGCAACAGTATCTAAAAGCGATGGGAGTGCACAGTTATGTGCCCCGCTTCCAGTTGCCCGGTGCCCTTGCCTCCGAGCAGGGCAATTTCATCCCCGCATCAGCGGCGGTTGATGTTCCACCCCGCCAAGAACAGCAGGCTAACGAAGTCCCAGCGGGGGGCGTGGCTCGGGTGGATAAACAGGCCTCGGCAGCGGCCAGGGCGGCACTGGATATCGATGTGTCGAGCGCTGCTGCCCCGGCGAGGAAAGCCGAGCCCAGCAAAATCACGGACGCCCCTGCGGCGGAGTCGTCGGCGCCGCGCTTCGGTGCGACGCTGGTGGATACCGCTATTGGCCTAATGTTTTTGACTGACACCTCGGAGGCTGATCTTAGCGCAGCTGAAAAGCGCTTGTTGGCGAATATTGCCAAGGCGGTGGGGCGGCAGTTTGCCGAGGAATCCACGCCCGCCTTTCAAGCTTCGACCTTTAGCTGGCCGATGCCAAATGCCGGCCCGCTGGTAAAGGGACGCATGGCCCAGGGCAAGGCGGAGGCCAGGGATGCATTTACCGGCTTTCTGCTTTCTCACGCCGAGCGCTGGCGGGGCTCTCGCCTGGTGGTCATGGGGGAGGCGTTGGAAGCTTATATCGCCGCTGACCATCTCGACCGCGATGGCTTGAAGGTGATCTACCACAGTGATGTCAGGGCGCTGATGAACCGCGCTCAGGAAAAGGCGCAACTGTGGCAAAAGCTTTGCGCCAGCTTTCTATGAGCTCCCTATCTGAGCCCTTTCCCGAGGTACTGACCCTGGCTGATATGGAAGCCTGCCTGGCGCTGTCACAAAAATCTGACCCCCACCCCTGGCAAAGCAGTGTGTGGCGGCGCAGTTTGCGCGACGATCATTGCCTGGGGATCAAAATCGATGACCGGCTGGTGTCTGTGGCGGTGTTTTCCCTGGTGCTGGATGAAGTGAGTCTGCTGAATATCATTGTCGATGATCACTACCGTGGCCGGGGGCTGGGGCGGGAGTTGCTTGCCTCGGGCCTGTCGTGGATGCAGCAGTTTGGGGCGGAGCGTTGTGTGCTGGAAGTCCGAGTTTCCAACCGCCCCGCGCGGAGCCTGTATGCATCGATGGGCTTTGCCGAGGACGGGCTCAGAAAAAATTATTACCCGCTGGGCGCGGGCCGCGAAGACGCACTGCTAATGTCAGTGCCACTGCCATTGGAGTTTTCATGAGGGAAGTTGAGTCAGACTGGTGGTTTCTGGATCTGCCGGAATGCTGGTTAAGCGAGCAGGATGAAGAGAGCATTTTGATCTATGACGAGGACGAGTTGGGCTGCATTAGTTTGTCGGCGCTGGTTCCGGATGGCGGCGCTGTCGACGAGGCCGGCCTGAGATCGCTCATCTCACAGCTGGATCTGGATGTTGCAAAAGGCAGAGCCTGTCGCCTAGGTGAGGCATGGCGGGGCTGGGAGTTTGAGACCGAGGAAGAGGGTGACTATATTCGCGAGTGGTACTTGCTGGGCCCCGACCACCTGCTGTTGGTGACCTATTCCTGCGCGGACGAAGACCGGGATATGGATCGCGCTGCCGTCGATGAGATACTTAGTACTTTGAGAACAAAAACAAAGAGTTAAAATGATTTTATGAGTTTTTGCAGCGTAAGTGCCCGCTAAGGGGCTAAATATGCTGCCAATTTGATCGGATCATTCTCTTGCCGCTCTGGGGCAATTGTGCTAACAATTGCGAAAACGCGCACAGTCATACAACAACAAAGTGCGTAGTATCTCACTAATGTTTTCTGTTAGGTCCGTCCTCGGGTAAGCGGGCCAAGGTGTATTTCATGAAAAAGTGGTGCTTTGCGGCGGTGGCGTCGCTATTGATGGTAGTAGGGCCTGCCGCTTTGGCCGGTGCAGCTAAACAGGCGATGCCTAAATTAGCGTCGGTTAGCGCTGCAGCAATGGATGCCGAATCCGGTGAAATGTTGCTGGAAAAGCACGCCAACCTGCAAATGCCCATTGCCTCGATCACTAAAGTGATGACGGCCATGGTGACCCTGGATGCCAACCTGGATCTGAATGAAAAAATTCGCTTCAGCGAGCAGGACCGGGTGGCGATTGACCACTATTTTTCCCGTATCCGCACCGGCTCTGAATTACCCCGTGGAGAGGTTATCCGCATTGCCTTGATGTCGTCGGAAAACCTGGCGGCGGCGTCACTGGCGCGCACTTATCCCGGCGGCAGTAGGGCCTTTGTTAAGGCGATGAACGCCAAAGCGGCAGCACTGGGAATGAGCAATACCCAGTTTGTCGACAGCAGCGGCTTGTCTGAGCAGAACGTGTCCACCGCGTCTGACCTGGTCAAGCTGGTGGCCGCCGCGGCCAAATATCCCACCTTGCGGGAATACTCCACCACCACCGTCCACACTGCCAATTTCTCCCGGCCCCGCTACAAGCTCGCCTATGTCAACACCAACCCCCTGGTGCGCTACGAGCGTTGGCCCGCCGATGTCAGCAAGACGGGTTATCTGGATAAAGCGGGTCGCTGCCTGGTAATGAAAACCGAAGTGGATGGCCGTCCAGTGGTGCTGGTGATGTTGGACTCCTTTGGCAAGCGCAGCCCTATCGGCGATGCCGGTCGCATCAAGCGCTGGTTGGAAACTGGCAATGGCGGTTCAGTGGCCAGCTCGGCCTGGAATTATCAGCGCAATAAATTGGCGGGCTACTTGGCCAAGCAACCCACCGCCAGCCTCAACTAGCGCTCCTTAATCAATAGCGCCATAAAAGGCGTTGTTAGCTGATATTGCCGGTGACCCGCACTCGGCGGTCAACCGGCGCTGTATCGCTGCTGGCGGCCCGGCGTTTCTCAATCTGGCCGTCGATCATATTTTTTAGCGCAATAATTAGCCCGGTGAAGATAAAGGCACCGGGGGGCAGAATGGCCACTAATACCGGTTTGTAATCCTCAAACAGCACCACTTTCCAGGCCTTGGCGCCCTCGCCGAACAGCAGGTCCATGTTGGCGAAAATGGCGCCGGTGCCCACTACCTCCCGCATGGCGCCGAGCAGAACCAGTACTGCGGCAAAGCCCATACCCATGATAAATCCGTCGTACATGGCGGGCAGCAGGGAGTTCTTGCTGGCAAAGGCGTCGGCCCGGCCAAGAATCACACAGTTGGTGGTAATCAGTGGCAGAAAGATACCGAGAATCTGGAATAGCTCGTAGGCAAAGGCCTGCATCAACAGCTCGATGCAGGTTACCGCTGCGGCGATGATCATCACAAAAGCCGGCAGGCGGATGGCATCCGAGGCGAAATTGCGAATCAGCGAGACGCAGGTGTTGGAGGTGGTCAGCACCAACAGTGTCGCCAACCCCATTCCGATGGCGTTGATCACCGAGCCGGTCACCGCCAGCAGTGGGCACAGTCCCAGCAGCTGCACGATGGCCGGGTTATTCTTCCACAAACCGTTGAGGGAGAGGTCGCGGTAACTGGTATCACTCATGGGTTTGCTCCTGGTTATCTGTCGCCATCTTTGCCAGTAGTTGCTCTCGATGGGCGTCAAAATACTGCAAGGCCCGACGCACCGCGCCGGTCACCGCTCTGGGTGTGATAGTGGCGCCGGTAAACTGGTCGAAGACACCGCCATCTTTTTTTACCGTCCACTGTTCAATTGGGGGTTGCTCCAAGGACTTGCCCTGAAAGTTATCGACCCACTGACTTTTCTTGTAGTCGACCTGATCGCCCAGGCCTGGGGTTTCCCGGTGGCTGAGCACCCGCACGCCAGCGACGCTGCCGTCGACATTAATGCCAACGATGAGGTCGATATCACCGGTGTAACCGTCCCGGGCAGTGGCGGGCAGGATCACGGCCACCGGCTTGCCTTCTTGTGTGGCCAGATAGCGCAGTTTGGCTTCCCTTAGACCCAACAGCTCGCTGTTGTCGACAGTCATGCTGTCTTCCAGCATGTCGTTGTCGTGGCGCTGGCGGGGGATGATATCCAGCAGGGCTTTTTCTTCGGCACGCCGAATATTGTCCCGCACCTGATCTCGGGTCGACAGGTAGGTCGCCGCGATAACACCGGTGGTCAGCACGGCGAACAGCCCCAGCATGGCGCCGTTTTTTCCAATAGATTGTCCCAGCATAGTACTCGGTGCTTACTCCTTGGCGGCTTTTTTACGGCGGTGCCCATAGGTGCGGGGCTGGGTGTAGTGATCGATAAATGGCGCGGCAAAGTTCATCAGCAGTACCGCAAAGGCCACTGCATCGGGGTAGTTGCCCCAGGCGCGAATCACAAAGACCAGGGCGCCGATCAGGGCGCCGTACACCATCCGGCCGCGGTTGGAGACCGCCGAGGTAACCGGGTCGGTGACAATGAAAAAGGCCCCGAACATGGTGGCGCCGCTAAACAAATGGAACAGCGGCGAACCGGGGGATGCCGAGCTACCGCCGTCGTAAAACAGCAGTGACATCACCGCCAGGGCTACCAGCATGCTGACCGGCGCGTGCCAGGTGAAGACCCGTTTGTAGAGCAGATAGATGCCGCCCAACAAAAAGCCCAGGTTGACCCATTCCCAGCCGAGACCGCCCCACTGACCAAACTGAGCTGATTGGCTCCACAGGTCTTCCATCAGTAGGGCGTCGTTCTGTTTGACCACATCCAGCGGCGTCGCCATGGTGACGGCATCCACCGGGTTGAGAAGACCAAAACAGCGCAGTATGGCGTCTACCGGGCCGAGTAGTTGGCCGGCGTCGACTGCGCCCCGCGGCGCCAGCCAGGTGGTCATATCCACCGGAAAGGAAATCAGCAACAAGACGTAGGCGGCCATGGCGGGGTTGAATGGGTTATAGCCCATGCCGCCATACATCTGCTTACAAATCAGGATGGCGAAGCCGGTACCCACGGCAATCAACCAGAATGGCGACGCAGGGGGCAGGGCAATGCCCAGCAAAAACGCCGTGACTAAGGCGCTGCAGTCGCTCAGGTAAAAACCCAGTGGGCGTCGGCGCAGTTTCAGTGCCAGGGCCTCAAAGGCCAACGCGGTGAGGCTGGCCCACAGCACATTGACCAGTGTGCCAAAGCCAAAGAACCAGGTCAGTGCCACCAGCCCTGGAACCGTGGCGAACAGCACCAGGCGCATCACCCGGGCGGTGCTCATGGGCCCGTGGGCGTGGGGGGAGCTGATCTTCATAAATGCCATAGTGCGTACCGCTCCCGATTAATGCTCTTGGCTCTGGGGTGTTTTTGACCCCTTGGCCTCGGCCAGCTTGCCCTGGGCCTCGCTGAGCTTGGTCTCTAGTTTTTGCAGCGCGGTTTCCAAAGCGTCAACGGTGTCATCGCCAGCTTGGCGGGCGGCGTCGAGTTTCTCGCGGCTGCGGGCAATGCGTTTTTCCAGTGACTCTACGCTCTGGGCCAGTTTGTCGGTCTCGCTCAAATTGGCCGCTGCCTCCCGGGCGGCCATGGCCCTGGCAATCGCGGCTTGTGCCGGGTCATCACTGGGGCTGTCGGCGGCGTCGCCGTTATTATCCCTGCCCGTCTGCAAGGTGGCTTGGTGGCTGGCCAGCTCCTGGCGGGCGGCATCCAGCTTCTCCCGAGTTTTTTCTACGCCGGCAGCCAGGGCCTCGGCTTTGCTGCCGCCCTGTTGCTGAGCCTCCTGCCAGCGCGCTTCAGCGGCCTTTAGGCGTTTTTCGGTGCTGGCGATTTGCTGCTGGAGGCGCTGGGTTTTGTCCTCATCGGATTCCGGGGCATCGGCCCCGGCCCGCTTGGCTTGAGCCCGAGCGATGGCGGCCTGGGCGGGGTCCAATTCGGCACTTTGGTCCTGCGGCGAACTCGCCGCAGTGGCCGGTGGTGCGTCTAGTGCCGCCAGCTCCTCCCGGGCGCCCTGTAGTTTTTTCTCGGTAGTGGTAACGGCGCTGCGGAAGGCCTCCACCTTATCACTGCCTTCGGCCTCAGCTTGGGCCAGTTTCTCTTTGGCAGACTCGAGCCGCTTTTCGGTGCTGGCGACCAGTTTTTCCAGGCGGGCTTGTTGCTCTTGTGGAGTTTCCTCTGCTGCCTTGCCGCTGCGCTTGGCCTGGGCGCGTTCAATAGCGGCGGTGGCGGGGTCGCTCTGCTGGGCCTTCTTGGCTTTGCTGCGCTCGATGGCCGCTTGAATAATATCGCTCTTGTTGTCGTTGTCAGAGACCGGCTTGGCAGCTGTATTCTGCTTGGCCTTGGCGGCCTCCAGGCGAGCGCGTTTTTTGGCCTCTTTCTCGGCGGCTTCTTTTTCTATCCGCGCCTGGCGGGCTTCAAAGCGTTCTTTGGAGCGCTCGGCTTTAATGCGGTCTTGCTCGGCCTGCCTGATCTCCCCTTTGGCGGCGCGGTAATACTGCACCAGCGGGATATGGCTGGGGCAGGCATAGGAACAGGCGCCGCACTCGATGCAGTCAAACAGATTGTGCTCTTCCAGCTTGTCGTATTCCTGAGAGCGGGCATACCAATACATCTGCTGGGGCAGCAGGGATACCGGGCAGGCCTCGGCGCACATGCCGCAGCGAATACAGGCCTGGGCCGGGGGCGGAGGTGGCAGCTCCTCGACGGTGGGAGCCAGCACACAGTTACTGGTCTTAACAATGGGAACGCCAGTATCGGGGAGGGTATAGCCCATCATCGGCCCCCCCATCACCAGGCGAATGCAGCGAGACGCGTCGAACTCGCTGCGATCGAGCAGGTACTGCACTGGCGTGCCCAGCAGCACCTCGTAGTTGCGCTGGTGGCCGCAGGCCTCACCGGTCACGGTGGTGACTCGGGAAATCAACGGTTCGCCAAAGCGGATGGCCCGGTAAATGGCCACTGCGGTGCCGATGTTTTGGCACACCACGCCGATGTCAGCGGGCAGTCCGCCAGAGGGGACTTCCCGGCCGGTCAGAATCTCTATCAGCTGCTTCTCGCCGCCGGAGGGATATTTGGTGGGGAAGACCGCGACCTGGATGCCGGTGCCTTCAGCGGCTTTGCGCAGGGCGGCGATGCCTTCGGGTTTGTTGTCCTCTACGCCGATCACGGTGCGCTCGCTGGGAGCGACTAGGTGGCGGAGTATCTCGGCACCGGCGATGATCTGTTCGGCCCGCTCCCGCATCAGAATATCGTCAGCAGTAATATAGGGTTCGCACTCGGTGCCATTGAGAATCAACGTGTCGATGGCTTTGGTGCCGCCCAATTTGACTGCGGAGGGGAAGCCCGCGCCCCCCATGCCGGCAATCCCTGCTTCGCGAATACGCTTGAGGAGTTCTGGCTTGTCCAGTGAGCGGAAATCCTCTACGCCCTGGTGTGGAATCCAAGTGTCTTCGCCGTCAGTATCGAGAATGATGCAGGGGGCGCTCATCCCGGAGGGGTGGGGAATGACCCGGGGCTCGATGGCGGCAATGACCCCCGAGGTGGGGGCGTGGATGGGCGCGCTGACCAAGCCTTTGGCTTCGGCGATTTGCTGGCCCTTTAAGACCTTGTCGCCAACTTCCACCAGTGGCGCAGCGGGCGCCCCGATGTGCTGGGATAAGGGCAGAATAAGGCGGGGCGGGATGCCCGCCGACTGAATGGGTTCACCCAGAGATTGGTGCTTGTTCTCAGGGGGGTGCACGCCGCCGTGAATATCCCAAACCTTGATGGTGTCGCTGTGGCTGTCTGCAGAGATAGGCATAGGGCTCAGGCAGCCTCCACAGATTGGCGGTCACTGGCGATTAACTCGACGCCGTCAGCTGGGGTTTCCCAGTGCCAGCTTTGCAGAGTCGTGGGCAAAGGACGCATTTCGATACAGTCCACCGGGCAGGGCTCAACGCAGAGATCGCAGCCGGTGCATTCACTGGCGATCACGGTGTGCATGTGCTTGGCTGAGCCGAGAATGGCGTCCACCGGGCAAGCCTGGATGCACTTGGTACAGCCGATACATTCCTCTTCGCGGATGTAAGCTACCGAGGGCACCGACTCTTCGGCGGCGTCCAGGGGTTTGGCTTCGACGCCCAGCAGGTCGGCCAGTGCGGCGATGGTGGATTCGCCGCCGGGCGGGCACTTGTTGATCTCGTCGCCGCCGGCAATGGCTTCGGCGTAGGGGCGGCAGCCGGGGTAGCCACACTGGCCGCACTGGGTTTGAGGCAGCAGTGCCTCCACCTGTTCGGCAATGGGGTCGCCCTCAGTTTTAAACTTGATGGCGGCAAAGCCCAGCAATGCGCCGAATACGGCGCCCAGGCTGACCAGCGCCAGCAAGGCCGCGATAAAACCGTCAGTGAAGAAAATATCCATCCGCTGCTCCCCTATACCAGCCCGGCAAAGCCCATAAAGGCCAGCGACATCAAGCCCGCGGTAACCATACCCACCGCAGCACCCTGGAAGGGGGTAGGCACATCGGCAGCGGCAATCCGCTCCCGCATGGCAGCAAACAGCACCAGTACCATAGAAAAGCCGGCGGCCGCGCCAAAGCCATAAAGAGCGGATTCAACAAAGCTGTGGTCTTTGTTGATGTTGAGAAGCGCGACGCCCAGCACGGCGCAGTTGGTGGTAATTAACGGCAGAAACACCCCCAGTACTTTGTACAGCAGGGGGCTGGTTTTACGCACCACCATCTCGGTAAATTGCACCACCACAGCGATCACCAGAATAAAGGAAATAGTCCGCAGATATTCCAATCCCAGTGGCACCAGCAGCCATTGATAGGTGAGCCAACTACAAATTGAGGCCAGGGTCAGCACGAAGGTGGTGGCGCTGGACATGCCAATAGCGGTTTCCAACTTGCTGGACACCCCCATAAAGGGGCACAGGCCAAGGAACTGGACCAGTACAAAATTGTTGACCAGAATGGCGCTGATAAGAAGTATGGAATAATCCGCCAACACTGTGTTTGCCTCCCCCTCTGGCGGCTTGATACGTCTATCGTGGCTTCTTGGAGCCGGCTCGCCTCGTGTACAAACGGCCATAGAGGTGCCACAGCAATGGGCACCGTCATGACCTTGTCATAACCAACAGTATTTTATTTCGAACAAGCGTTCAATTTAAAATGTGTTAATCCTGAAACACTTATCGGTGTGGCCGATAAGGGGCGGTTATTGAATCCGCATTCCCGGTTGAGCGCCGCTGTCCGGGCTGAGCAGCCAAATCTCTTTACCCCCCGGGCCTGCCGCCAACACCATGCCTTCAGAAACGCCAAAGCGCATTTTTCGGGGCGCCAGGTTGGCGACCATTACGGTGAGCTTGCCCACAAGCTGCTCAGGGGCGTAGGCAGACTTAATCCCAGCAAACACCTGCTTTTGCCCCAGCTCGCCGAGGTTCAGCGTCAATTGCAGCAACTTGTCCGCGCCTTCCACATGATCGGCGGCGACGATTTCGGCTACCCGCAGGTCGACTTTGGCAAAGTCGGGGAACTCGATGGTGTCGGTCAGCCCCTGGGGCTCGTCCTTGTTGCTTTTCTGTTTTGCTTTGCCGCTATTGCTGGCCTGGCTCGCGCCTTGGGGTGCCGCGGCGATGGACTCGGCACTGTCTTCCACCATGGCTTGGACCTTGTCGTTGTCCACCCGGGCCATCATTGCTTTGAAGGGCTCGATGCGGTGACCCAGCAGCGGCTGGAAGGGGGCCTCCCAGCTCAGTGATACATTGAGGAAGCTCTCCACTTTTTCTGCCAGCGCAGGCAATACCGGTGCCAGGAAGCTGCTCAGCACGTAGAAGCAGTTCAGGCACTGGGAGGCGATGGCGACAGCGTCGGCGGCGCCTTCCTCGGTTTTAGCCAGCTTCCAGGGTTCGCCGGCGTCGAAGTATTCGTTGGTGGCATCTGCCAGTGCCATGATTTCGCGGATGGCTTTGCCGTAATCCCGGTTCTCAAAGTGGCTGGCGATGCCCTCGCTGGCGTCCACGACCTGCTGCCACAGGGCGGGGTTGTGGAGCTGACCACTGAGTACGCCGTCATTGCCTTTAAGCACAAACTTGGCGCTGCGGCTGGCGATATTGACCAGCTTGCCCACCAGATCGGAGTTGACCCGCTTAACGAAATCTTCCAGGTTGAGGTCGATATCGTCCACGGCGCCGGACAGCTTGGCGGCAAAGTAGTAGCGCAGGTAGTCCGGCGGCAGGTGTTTGAGATAGGTCTCCGCCTTGATAAAGGTGCCCCGGGATTTGGACATTTTCTTGCCGTTGACGGTCAGGAAGCCGTGCACATAGATCGCTGTAGGTTGGCGGAAGCCCGCCGAGTCCAGCATCGCCGGCCAGAACAGGCCATGGAAGTTGATGATGTCCTTGCCGATAAAGTGATAGAGCTCGGCCTTGGAGTCGGGGGCCCAGTAATCGTCGAAGTTGCGGCCGGTGCTGGCGCACCAGTTGGCACAGCTGGCCATATAGCCGATGGGGGCGTCCAGCCACACGTAAAAATACTTGCCCGGCGCCCCGGGGATTTCAAAGCCAAAGTAGGGGGCGTCCCGGGAAATGTCCCAGCTCTGCAGGCCGGCATCCAACCACTCACCGAGTTTGTTGGCAATTTGTGGCTGCAGGCTGTCACTGCGGGTCCAGCTGCGCAGCAGACCTTCGAAATCTTCAAGCTTAAAGAAGAAATGGGTGGAAGCCTTCTCCACCGGCACCGCGCCGGAAATTGCCGAGCGCGGGTTGATCAACTCCGCCGGCGTATAGGTGGCAGAGCAGACTTCACAGTTGTCGCCGTACTGGTCTTCGGCCTTGCACTTGGGGCAGGTGCCCTTGATATAGCGGTCGGCCAGGAACAGGTTTTTCTCCGGGTCGTAGAGCTGGGTGATTTCTTTGCGCTCGATGTGGCCGTTGGCGTCCAGGCGGCGGAATATCTCCTCCGCATAGTGGCGGCACTCGTCGGAGTGGGTACTGTAGTAGTTGTCAAAGCGGATCTGGAAACCAGCGAGATCCCGCTCGTGTTCCGCTTTTACCCGGGCGATTTGCTCCTCCGGGGTGATGCCCAGCTTCTCGGCGGTGAGCATGATCGCCGTGCCGTGGGCGTCATCGGCACAAACGTAGGCCACGTCGTGACCGCGCATTTTTTGAAAGCGCACCCAGATATCCGTCTGAATGGATTCCAGCAAATGGCCGAGGTGGAGGGGGCCATTGGCATAGGGCAGGGCACTGGTGACCAATATCTTGCGCGACATGGGAGTCCTGTTTGGCTTGCGTGAGTGATGTCGATATTTGCATTGCCGCCATGTGTCTCATTTGGCGGTTTTTGGGCGCGCTATCATAGCGTTTTTGTGCCCAATGCGCATCTGCCCTGGCCACTGCGCCGGGCCGCTTGGCCCGTGAACATTGAGAGGGACTGGGGCCGGGCGTATACTCGCGGGTTCGTTTTTTACAGTATCGAGGTAACTATGGCGGCGGACGTCACGGAGTCAGCAAGACAGCAGTTGATGTCAGCGGTATTGCCGGGTTTGTCCCAGCCTCTGTCAGACTATGGGCGCATTGCCGAGATCAATGTCGGCAATGGTCGGGCGCGCATCAACATTGAGCTGGGTTTTCCCGCGCGCAGTCAGCAGAAGGCCTTTGAGCAGTTTTTGGCCGAGCAGGCGATCAATGTGAATGGCGTTGAGAGCGCCGAGGTACAGGTGACCTGGTCGATTGCGCCCCACGTCGGCCAGCAGAATGTCAAAAATATGGAGAATGTCCGCAATATTATTGCGGTGGCCTCCGGCAAGGGCGGCGTGGGCAAATCCACCACCTCGGTGAATTTGGCTTTGGCGCTGGCCGCGGAGGGGGCTCGGGTGGGTTTGTTGGACGCCGATATTTACGGCCCCAGTCAGCAAATGATGCTGGGAGTGGCGGAAGGTCGCCGACCCGAGCAATACGGCACCCACTACCTTATGCCCGTTGAGGCCCACGGCATCCAGTCGATGTCCATGGGGTATTTGGTTACCGAGAAAACACCCATGGTGTGGCGGGGGCCGATGGCTACCGGCGCGCTGCAGCAATTGCTGTATCAGACCTACTGGCAGGACCTGGATTATCTGATCATTGACCTGCCCCCGGGTACTGGAGATATTCAGCTGACGCTGTCACAGAAGGTGCCGGTGGCCGGCGCAGTGGTGGTGACGACACCTCAAGATATCGCGCTGTTGGATGCCAAGAAAGGTATTGAGATGTTCCGTAAGGTGTCGGTGCCGGTGCTGGGCGTGGTGGAGAACATGGCAGTCCACGTTTGTAGTCAGTGCGGCCATCAGGAACATATTTTTGGTGCCGGCGGCGGCGACGCTATTGCCGCGGATTATGGCGTGCCGATGCTGGGGGCCTTGCCACTATCACTGCAGATTCGCGAGCAGGCAGACAGTGGCTTGCCGGTACTGGTGTCCGATCCCGAAGGAGAGGCGGCCGCGTTGTATCGCCAGGTGGCGCTGGGCATGGCGGCGGAATTGGCCAAGCGTACCGCCAGTGCCAGTGCGGCACCAAAAATCTCTATCAGTGACGATTAATCGGGCGGCGGTCGCTTACCGGCTGCCAGCACATATAAAGGAAACCCAATGGCAATAAAATCGGATAAGTGGATTCGGCGCATGGCTGAATCCGAGGGAATGATCGAACCCTTCGAGCCGGGCCAAGTTCGCCAGCAAGGCGGTGAGAAGATTATTTCTTTTGGTACCTCCAGCTACGGCTACGATGTGCGCTGCTCCAACGAGTTCAAGGTGTTTACTAACACCTACTCGGCGACCGTGGACCCCAAGGCCTTTGATGATAAAAGCTTCGTCAATATCACCGGCGACTACTGCATTATCCCCCCCAACTCCTTTGCCCTGGCGCGGACGGTGGAGTACTTCCGCATTCCCCGCAGTGTATTGACGGTCTGCTTGGGTAAATCCACCTATGCCCGCTGCGGCATTATCGTCAATGTGACGCCACTGGAGCCAGAGTGGGAGGGGCACGTTACTCTCGAGTTTTCCAACACCACCACCTTGCCGGCAAAAATATACGCCAATGAAGGGGTGGCACAGATGCTGTTCTTTGAGTCCGATGAAGTGTGCGAAACCAGCTACAAAGATCGGGGCGGTAAATACCAGGGGCAGCGGGGCGTCACTCTTCCCAAAACCTGATCTGCCAAGCGGCGGTGTTTATTGGCTCTTTGCGGCGAGCTGTTGGCCGTCGAGTTTTGCGTTGAGCAGCTCCAGTGAGAAAGCGTCGTCGTCTTCAAGCTGCTCCAGTTTGACGATCAGGTAATTCCAGCCTTTAGCCAGCCAAATGATGGCTTCGGCGCTGCTGCCTTCCCGGTGGCGCCGCAGTTTTATGGTGTCGACGGTGCCCAGTGCGCTCTCGACCGTCTCCTCGCCCAGGAGGTTGTATTGGTAGGTTTTGATCTTGCCTTTGTTGACGATGGTTTGCTCATAGCCGTCTTTAAAACGGCCGCTAAGCAAGGTGGCGCGGAGCTGAAGTTGTGAACCCAGTTGGTCGCTCAAGTTACCGCTCAAGGGTTTTTGCCAGGGCTTGCGGGCCTGGCGGTCTGCAACGACGCCTGCCTCCCAATCGAAGATGATGTGTTGATTGCGTTTGCTGCTGACGCTATTGCGATAGCTGTACTGTTGCGTTCTCAAGCCTGAGCTGGAGGCTTTAACACGGGCTTCTTCCGATACTTTGAGGAAAAAAATACTGGCGTCCTGAGCCAGGTGCCAGGTATCGCCATCCTTTCTTAGAGTTCTGTCTGCTGTGGTGCTCATACCGTCGTAGCTGATGCGATATTCGGCGGTGTAGGGCAATAGTGCTGGTGTCGGTGTTTTCGGCGGGACGTCAGGCGTGTCGTTATCACTGGCAGAGGGGGGCTCTATGGCGTCGAGTTCGCTGGTATTGATCCCGACCGCCGGGGTGGTGGCGGTGTCGGGGCCGCTACCGCCGGCTGCGGCGGGTAGGGCCAAATTGAGGGTGAGCAGCGCAATGATTGCTGCTCTCCACAGTCGTACTTGGGCCTCAATCGTCGCTGTATTGCCAGCCTGTGGGCGGGAGCGCTTTGTCATCGAGCCGAGCCTCTGAGTCGTTCAGTTGCAGTCTCCCCTCGGCAAACCAGCGGGCAGCCAGGGGGTATATCCGATGCTCTTTGGACAAGACCCGCGCGGCCAGTGTTTCTGCCGAGTCGTCGGGTAATGTTGGTACTTTTGCCTGGATTATTGGTGGTCCGCCGTCCAGTTCTTCAGTGACAAAGTGGACGGTGGCGCCGGCCTCCGTGTCGCCAGCATCCAGGGCCCGCTGGTGGGTGTGAAGACCGGGGTACTTGGGTAGCAGGGAGGGGTGAATGTTGAGCAGCCGGCCCCGGTAGTGGCGGACGAAGTCGGGAGTGAGGATGCGCATAAAGCCAGCCAGGATGACTAAGTCCGGTTGGTGCCGGTCGATGGCGTCGCGCAGTGCGTTGTCGAAGGCTTCGCGGCTGTCGAAACGCTGGTGCTCGACGCAGTCGGTGGCAATGCCCGCCTGTTGAGCGCGCTCCAGACCGTAGGCGCCGGGCTTGTTGCTGAGTACCGCAACGACATCGGCGTCGCCCAGTTCACCGCTTTGGCCAGCGTCGATCAGCGACTGCAGGTTGGAGCCGCTGCCGGAAATCAGTACCACAATGCGACAGGTCATGAGCCCTGCAGGCCTTCCAGTTGTACGGAGTCTTCGCCGTCCCCGGCCGCCTCGATGCGGCCAATAATGCAGCCTGTTTCGTCATATTGTCGCAGCAGGTCGAGAATGCCTTCGGCGTCATCTGCACTCACTGCCATGACCATGCCAATACCGCAGTTAAAGGTGCGGTACATCTCTCGCTGTTCAACATTGCCCTGCTGTTGGAGCCAATCGAAAATAGCCGGGGCGTCCCAGCTTTGAGTGTCGATAACTGCCTTGGTACCCCGGGGGAGGACGCGGGGGATATTCTCCAGCAATCCGCCGCCGGTAATATGGGCCAGGGAGTTGATCTGGAACTGCTTGATCAGCTTCAGCACCGGCTTGACGTAAATCTTGGTAGGGGCCAGCAGGGTTTCGCCCAAGGTGCTGTCGCCAAAGGGTTCGTCCAGTGAGGCGCCGCTGACCTCGATGATTTTGCGGATCAGTGAGTAGCCGTTGGAGTGAGGCCCGGAGGACGGGATGCCGATAAGGAGGTCGCCGATGCGTACCGAGTTGCCGTCAATAATGCCGGATTTTTCCACTACGCCGACGCAGAAGCCTGCCAGGTCATAGTCTTCGCCTTGATACATGCCAGGCATTTCGGCGGTTTCACCACCAACCAGCGCGCAGCCGGCCTGCTCGCAGCCTTCGCCGATTCCGCTCACAACACTGGCGGCGATGTCGACATTCAAGGCGCCGGTGGCATAGTAGTCGAGGAAAAACAGCGGTTCAGCGCCAGTGACCAGCAGGTCGTTCACGCACATAGCCACTAGATCGATGCCAATGCTATTGTGAATGCCGGTGTCCATGGCAAGTTTTAACTTGGTGCCAACGCCGTCGGTACCGGAAACCAATACTGGCTCTTTATAGCCGCTGGGCAATTGGCACAGGGCGCCAAAGCCTCCCAAGCCGGTCATGACCTCCGGGCGGCGGGTGCGTTTGGCTACATCCTTGATGCGCTCCACCAGTGCATCGCCAGCGTCGATATCGACACCGGCGTCTTTGTAACTGAGGCGAGGTTTGTTGCTGTCGGTCATAGTTGTCGGCCGCTTGAAGCGCTTGGCTGGATTTCGGGAGGGCGGTATTCTAGCTTGATTGGCGGTGCAATTCAGCAGCAAAATGCCGTCTTTTTACCGCTCGCGACTGCTACTGTTTCTCCCGGGAGCAGCTGTAGTGCTGGGAGTGGCTCTGAAAAGTAGCGCTGAGAAATGGCGCTGGCCAGTCGTGTTGGGTAAAGGGTTTGAGACAAAATGGAGTGCCGCGTGTTGAAATTTGCTAATCGGAGTTGCTCAGCCTCGAAGGCAGTGACCTTGGGTCTGACAGCTCCGTGGTGCTTGGCGTTGTGCCTGCTGACTATCGCGGCAACTGCCCGTGCTGAAATGGTGGCCAACCTTTACGATGCGGCGGTGCCGGTAAAGGAGCAGACTCAGAGCGCTTTCCGACGCGCCGCAGCCAAGGGCTTGGAGCGGGTTTTGATCAGGGTGTCGGGTCGCAGCCAGGTGAGTGACCGCGCAGATATCGCCAGCGCCTTGGCCAACCCGGAACCGCTGGTCGTGCAATACCGCTATCATCAGCCACTGGCGGCGGATACCGATCCCAGTGCAGAGGATGACGCTCCCAGCCTGGTGTTGGAACTGAGTTACTCTCCCCGCCAGGTCAATGCGCTGCTGCAGTCGGCGGGCTTGCCGGTGTGGTCTGCTAATCGCCCGTCAATGCTGGTGTGGTTGGTGGCGGATACGGCATCGGGGCGGCGCTTTGTCGGAGGTGGTGAGCAGCCCGAATTGCAGGCCTTGATGACCGATGAGGCCGAGCGCCGAGGATTGCCGCTGCAGTTTCCCCTGTTTGATCTCACCGATACCGCCAATCTCAGTGTCAATCAGGTTTGGCAATTATCGGCAACGGCGGTGCGAGAGGCCTCTCAACGTTACGGCAGTGCCTATATTCTGGTGGGGCGTGCCAGCGAATTTTCCACTGGGCAGTGGGTGGCGAGTTGGCTATTGTTGGACGGCGAAGTGGCCCGAAACTTCGAGTCGGAAGGTATGGGAGCGCAGCAGGCATTAGCCTCCGCGGTGGATCGCGTGGCTGACGTGCAGGCGGAACGCTACGCCGTATTCAGCGGCGGAGTGGGAGCGGGCAGTAGCCTGATTCTTATCGACGGCATCGCCGATTTCCACAGCTATGCAGCCTTGATGGGTTATCTGGAAAGTTTGGCAATAGTGCGTCACGCCAACTCGGTATGGGTGTCTGACAAAGAGCTGGTGGTGGACTTGGTGCTCAACGACGATATGGAAAAAGCGCAGCGTTTTCTGGCTATGGATGGGCGCTTGCAAGAAGTCAGTGGCAGCGGTTACCAGGGCTCGCCAGGCGGGGTGCCCCCACAGTTGATGGTGCGCAATCGCTATCGCTGGGTAGGGGCTGAGCGGTGAGTGTTAACGCGCGGCTGATGTGGGGCGCGGCGGCGCTGGTATTGGTCTATTTAATTTTGCGTTTGCTGGGACCGATTTTGATGCCCTTTGCACTCGCTTCCGTGTTCGCCTATATCGGCGATCCCCTGGTCGACCGGTTGGAGGAGCGCAAGTTGGGACGCACACCGGCTGTGGCTCTCGTCTTTGTCGGTCTCACTTTGGTTACGGCTCTGGGGGTGTTGATTACCCTGCCACTGCTACTGGATCAAACCCAGCTGTTGATTCAACGCCTGTACGGCTTTGTTGCCTGGGTCCAGGAAAGTGGCCTGCCTGCGCTTCGGCAGTACTTCGATTTGCCAGAACAGTCGTCCGTGAATACCGCCAAGGAGGCGCTCAGCAAGCACTGGAGTGCGGCCGGTGGACTCCTTATGTACGTGTGGCAGCAAGTCAGTGGGTCCAGCGCCGCCGTGCTGACCTGGCTAGCCAATATGACCCTGGTGCCGGTGGTAACCTTTTACCTGCTGCGTGACTGGGATCATATGATGGCTCGGATTCGGGCCTTATTACCCCGGAGAGTGGAGCCCAAAGTCGTCGGTATTGCCCGGGAGTGCGATGAGATTCTCGGCGCCTTTGCTAGAGGGCAGTTTATGGTCATGCTGTCTTTGGCGCTGGTATACATGGCGGGCTTGTGGTTGGTGGGGCTGGATTTGGCGCTGGTACTTGGCTTGATCGCGGGTTTGGCCAGCATCGTCCCCTATCTGGGGTTTATTGTCGGTATTCTAGCTGCGGGGCTGGCGGCGTACTTTCAATTTGACAGTTGGTGGCCGCTGCTGGGGGTGGCGGGCGTGTTCGGTGCGGGGCAGGTGCTGGAGAGCGTCTATCTGACGCCAACGCTGGTGGGCGATAAAATCGGACTTCACCCGGTAATCGTGATTTTCGCGGTACTGGCCGGTGGCCAGCTGTTTGGATTTTTGGGCATCTTACTGGCGTTGCCCGCCGCTGCCGTCATCAAAGTGATGGTCCTCCACGCCCACGAGGCCTACCAGAGCAGCGACTTTTATGCCGCCGCGGGTGATGTGAAGGAGAGCCCGGAATGACCACGGCTCAGCAGATTCCACTGCGCTTTCGCCTGGATAACGATGCCACTTTAGACAATTTTTACGTAGCGGACGAAGCCGCCTTGGCTGTTCATGAGTTGCGTCGCCAGGCGCAAGGTGCAGGCGAACGCTTTATTTATTTGCTTGCCGGTGTAGGGCGCAGTCACTTGCTGCAGGCCAGCTGTGCCCTGGCGGAGGGCGCTTCGCTAAAGACTCAATATTTACCGATCCGAAGTGTGGCAGACAGCTCCCCGGAGTGGGTACTGGAGGGGCTGGAAGAGTGTGACCTGCTTTGCCTGGATGATATTGACGCCGTTGTGGGAGACCGCGCGTGGGAAGTCGCGCTGTTTAACCTTTACAACGCCGCCCTGGCTAACGGGCAATCTTGGCTGGTGTCGAGCTCCGGGGGCATACAGGCAGAGCGTTTTTGTCTGCCTGACCTTTACTCGAGGATGAAAAGTTTTTCTACCTATCGGCTGCCAGCCCTGGGCGACGAAGAGTTACTGAATGTTGTTGTCACGCGCTGCCGGGCACGGGGTATCATTATCGACGAGGCGGTCGTAAGGTATATCCTTTCTCGCGGGCGAAGGGATTTGCATTACTTGGTTGATTTGGTCGCGAAATTGGATCGCTCTAGTTTGCAGATGAAGAGAAAGGTGACTATTCCGTTCGTTAAAGACGTCATGGGATGGTGCCAGTAGATTTTGTAATCGTGTTTATGTTGCAGAATGTTACGAAGCACCGCAAATTAGCCGGTATTAGGCGCTGCTCCGGTAAAATTACGCAAAAACTGGGATGAAAGTGGGCTTCTACGTGGTATTCTCGTTGTAAATAGTCGCCCAAGTAGTGATTTTTAAATGAAAACTGCCAATTTTAAGAAGGGGAGTTCTATGAATAAGGTGTTAACTAGCTTGGCCTTGGCTGGCGCTGTCGCCTCGTCTGCGGCCATGGCGGCTGACGACAAGGATGTGTGGTATTTCAATCCTGCGGTGGGTTATCAGATCTTTGATAGCGATACAGGGCTTGATGAAGCTGGCACTGGCATTCTCGGTGTGGAGTATCGGATCAATACCCATTGGGGTGTGGAACTGAGCGCGGACTACGCCAAGCCAGACAATGAAGACGATATTCAGGGCCTGGACGCCGAAGTATTCGGTGGCAGCCTGTCCGGTGTGTACTACTTCACCCAACAGGGTGCTTGGCTCCCCTACGCCGCAGCCGGCGTTGGTGTCAAAACTCTGGAATACGACAACAATACCGATGATGAATACACTCAACTTAATGCTGGTATGGGTGTGCGTTCCTTCCTGACCGACCGCTGGTCTGTTCGTGGTGATGTGCGTTATCTCTACGGTACTGATGATTCCTATCAGGGTGGCTTGGTTTCTTTGGGTCTGAGTTATCTGTTTGGTGCTGAGGGCGAGCAAGCCGGTACCGACCAGGACGGCGATGGCGTTATGGATCGCAAAGACGACTGCCCCAACACGCCCCCGGGTGTGGCGGTTGACGCCAACGGTTGCCCGCTGGATCGGGATGGCGACGGTGTACCCAACTACCGCGACAAGTGTCCAAACACTGAGCCCGGTGTGAAGGTTGACGAAATGGGTTGTACGTTTGTGCTGAGCCAAACTCAGTCAGTCAAGCTGAACGTTCTGTTTGCGGTTGATTCTTCAGTTATCCCTGCAGCGTACCGCAGCGAACTGGCCAAGGTTGCTGAGTTCATGAAAGCCAACGACGGCGTCAAAGGTGTGATCGAAGGCCACACTGACAACACCGGTACTGATGCCTACAACCAAGCGCTGAGCCAGCGCCGCGCGGATTCTGTGCGCAATGCGCTGATCAAGGATTACGGCATTGCTGCTAACCGCTTGAGCGCAGTAGGTTTCGGTGAGCAGCGGCCCATTGCAGATAATAGTACTGCTGAAGGGCGCCAGAAAAACCGTCGCGTAGTCGCTGTGGTGCAGACTCAAGCGGCTGAGTGATTCCTGCATATACTTATCCGAATGGGTAAGCGAGAAGGGGGCTTAGGCCCCCTTTTTTTTGTCTCTAAGCTTTGATGCCTCTGCGGAATTGGGTGCTCTATTACCTTTTTGTAGGCGACCACGAGCCTGTGCCAAGGTTTGGCATGCTTCTTGAGATATTCCTCCCTGTAAGGCCGGATTTACGCCAAAAACACCAATATGGTGCACTCCGGCGGAGCCAATTAAAAACGGCGTGCACATATATTGTGCGCACTATGGGGAGAAAAGTGCATGATCTTTGGCAGGAAACATCGCAAGCCAATCACAATTGCCGATAAAAAAGTGGTGGAGTGGAAGTATGCCGTCTGCGGGTACTGCTCTACTGGATGCTCGATCGAAGTGGGGCTCAACGACGCTGGTAAGCCGGTGGCCAGCCGGGGCAAGGGCAATGCCCCGGTCAATCAAGGTAAGTTGTGTATCAAGGGGATTTTTGAGCACGAGCTGAGTACCACCTCGGGTCGGGGCACCGAGCCACTGATGCGTGACCGTATCTATCAGGACTTTGCGCCGGTGGATTGGGATACCGCCTTGGATCATACGGCGGCCGAGTTTAAGCGTATTCAGGAAAAATACGGCCGCGACAGTGTCGCTGTTGTCTCCACGGGGCAGTTGCTGACGGAAGAGTTCTACACCCTGGGCAAATTAGTACGTGGGGTCATAGGGACCAACCAATACGATGGCAACACCACCCTGTGTATGGCCTCGGCAGTATCGGGCTACAAGCGCTCCTTTGGTGCCGATGGCCCGCCTGGATGCTATGAGGATTTTGAGCACACCCACTGTCTGATGGCATTTGGCTCAAACCTGCCTGAGCAACACCCGATCATCTACTGGCGCCTTAAGGAGGCGCTGGAAAAGCGCAAATTCCCGCTGATCGTGGTGGATCCCCGGGTCACCATGTTTGCCCAGTTCGCCGATATTCACTTGCCGATCACGCCGGGCACCGACCTGGTACTGCTCAACGCATTGGCTCATGTGATTCTTAAGGAGGGGCTACAGGATCAGCGTTATATCGACGCTCATTGTTCCGGCTTCGACGAATTGGCGGCTACGGTAGAAAAGTACGACCCCATAACCGCGTCGCGAATCTGTGGTATTGATCCTGACACCATACGCCATGTGGCCCGAATCTACGCTAAAGCGCCGTCGGCGATGAGTATTTGGACCATGGGGATCAATCAGAGCACCCATGGCACCGATGGTGTATGTGGCATCAACAACCTCAACCTGATCACCGGCAACATCGGTGTTCCTGGTGGCACCAGTATGTCCATTACCGGTCAGTGCAACGCCATGGGCACCCGAGAGTGGTCGTCCTGTTCCGGCTTGCCCGGCTATCGCATGTTGGAAAAACCAGAGCATCGCAAAGAAGTGGCGGAGTTTTGGGGCGTCGATGAGGACTTCTTTCCGCCCAAACGGGGTCTTCAGCAAACGGATATCTTTCCCGCCATCGAATCTGGCGAGATAAAAGCCCTGTGGATCGTGGCTACAAATCCACTGACCTCCATGCCCAATCAGCCCAGAATCAAAAAGGCGCTGGAAAAGCTCGAGTTCATGGTAGTCCAAGATGGCTACCGGGATTGTGAAACTGTCGATTACGCCCATGTGTACTTGCCCGGCGCCCTGTGGGGTGAAAAAGAAGGAGTACAGACCAACACTGAGCGGCGGGTGAATCTGGTGCGCAAGTTTGTTGAGCCGCCGGGTAATGCCAAGCCTGATCACTGGATTTTTACCCAACTGGCCAAGCGTTTTGAGCGCGGTCGCGCCATCCCATTCCCGGAATCTTCCTCCGACATCTTTGATGAAATGAAACAGTTGTCGAAAGGGGAGGGGCGAAACCTGGATATCTCCGGGATGAGCCACGATTTGATTGAGCAGCAGCGGGGTATTCAATGGCCGATGCGAGAAGGGGATCAAACCGGTAACCCCAGGCTATATAGCGATGGCGTCTTCCCCACCGCGAATGGCAAGGCCAATCTGCTGGCCATGGACTACATTGAAGACAATGAAGTACCGGACACTAGCTACCCGTTCTGGATGAACAGCGGCCGGGTGGTGGAACATTTTCACACCCGCACCAAGACCGGGAAAATTGGCAATCTCAATAAATTTTCACCAACCCCCTATATGGAAATTAATCCAGACTCGGCGAAGGAGTTCGGCGTCGAGCATCAGAAGTATGTGCGCCTAGTGTCACGCCGCGGTGATGCGGTGGTGATGGCACAGCTCACTCAGCGTGTTCCCCGCAATATGTTGTTTATCCCCATGCATTATCACGACTGCGTCAACCGCTTGTCGCTGGGCTTATTGGACCCCTACTCCCGCCAGCCGGCGTTCAAGCAATGCGCGGTGAGAATCGAACACGTCGATCAGCGAGAGGCAGCCAGGCTGAATGTCGAGCGGCGGGCGTTTTAAGCCCCCGTTACAAGTCTGTATGGCGTTGCAATGAACATCTAGGCCACTACATGGCCGCTATAGGTTTTGAATTATGTGGAAAGTAAGAGACGACGAACCCCAATACGCTTTTCTGAAAGAGCCCGAAGCACGTGAAGTGAATTTTTACCAGGCTCCTATCGACCTGATTGCCCGCAGTGGTGGCGCGGTGCCGGCTGGGCGGGAAATGTTTATCAACGAGGAGCCGGGGGTGGGGGAAAACCCGCACCGCAATAAACAGCACGCCTTCCACTTTACGGCGGATAATTGCATTGGTTGTCATGCCTGTGAAGCGGCGTGCAGTGAGAAGAATGACAACCCCGCCCACATCAGTTTTCGCAGCGTAGGTTATGTAGAGGGCGGGACTTACCCCGACTTCAAGCGCATGAATATCTCTATGGCGTGCAACCACTGCGATGACCCGGTGTGCCTCAAAGGTTGCCCGACTCGGGCCTACACCAAGCACGTTGAGTACGGCGCCGTACTCCAGGATCCCGAGACCTGCTTTGGTTGTGGTTATTGCACTTGGGTGTGCCCCTACAATGCGCCACAGCTCGACCCGATAAAGGGACAGGTGAGCAAGTGTAATATGTGTGTGGATCGCTTGGAAGTTAACCTGAAGCCAGCCTGTGTGTCGGCCTGCTTGGGCAACGCACTGAATTTTGGCGTGGTTGAGGACCTACCGGAAAATCGTGAACAGGCCAAAGTGAGTATTCCCGGTTTCCCGGACCCGGAAATTACTCATCCCAATATACGTTTTCAGCAAACCAAAAAAATGCCCGACGAAGTAACCCGCACCGACGGCATGCCGGTTAAATATCACAAAGGTGAAGACGGCCAGTACCGTCCCGTTGTGGATCAAAAGAAAGGGGTCGAAAAGAAGTGGAGCTTTGCCAAACTGAGTTCCCGGGAAAACCCCTTGGTGCTGTTTACCCTACTTGGGCAGACGGCGGTGGGCGCCTTCTTTCTGGCGTTTCTCGGTGCCCAGTTTGGTGTTGAGGCGCTGGTGTCACTCCGTGACTCGGTTATGTATCTGCCCCTAGTGGGTATTTGTGCAGGTGCTGCGGCGCTGGGCATGCTGATGTCAGCCACCCACCTTGGCAAGCCTCTGAGAGCGTATCGTGGATTTAACAACCTCCGCCATTCACCGGTATGTCGGGAAGGCTTGGGGATGGTGATATTTATGGCATTTGTCGGCTTGCACCTGCTGGCAGTGGCGCCGGAGAACGCCGTAGTGCAATCGCTGGTTGGTGATCTGGGTGCCTATCCCAAGCTTGCTGCAGGCCTGGCCTACCCAGCGCTTCTGGCGGGTGCGGTGGGCTTGTACTATATGTACCGCTGCTATCGGATACCGGCCCGGCCATTTTGGGACCACTGGCAAACGGCCAGTAGCTTTGTCGGCAGTGCCCTGACCCTGGGTGGTCTGTTAGTGGGCCTGGTGGCAGTGCCTACGCTGGCGTACCTCAATGCCGATAGCGCCGGTGCGTTGCGGTACTGCGCCGGGGCGATCGTTGCCGGCTGTGTGCTGGAAAGCTTTGGCCTGTGGCGGCATGCGGCGGCCATGAATGTCGCCAACAACGAGGGTAGCGTTTCCCACTATATTCAGAGCACGCTGTTCGGTAAGAGCTACTGGTTACGTAACAGTCTGTTGGGCCTCAATGTCGTTTTGGCTCTGGCGCTGGCTATCAATCCGGAGCTTCACGCCTTGAATCTGGGTATTGCTGCGGCCTTGCTTGTGTCTACCGCAGCGGTAGTTCTGATTGGACGCGCGCTGTTCTACGTTCTGGTTGTGCCCACCACGATGCCCGGTGCTTTCTTCTGGAAAAATAAGGATTTTGAGGAGCACGCCAGGGAGATCGGCTTGGCCAATATGCCCCAGGTTGGGGTGGTTGCCCACGTTCACTGAGCCAGGTGCCAGGGCTCTGTGCCCCGGCTGCAGCAGGCTTAGCGTGGGCCCAGGGAAAGGGCCAGCAGCATGCTGAGTTCAGCAAGAGAGCGTCCGCTCTCCTGCTGAAGCTGATTGAAGGCGGCTTGCGCCTTTTTCAGCTCCTTGAGTGCAGTGGGCTTAGGGCTGTCGATTAGACCCTCGGCGCGCAGTGCTGTGCAGACATCCCGGCTGAGTATAAAGCTGTCTTTGCCCACGAAACGAAGAAAGTACTGGCCGGTATTGCCGCCCAGGCGACTGCCATGCTTTTTTAGATATTGCCACAAGCCGATGATGTCATCGCTGGGCCAATCGGCGATAAAGGCGCCAATGCCGCAGTGGCTATGCTCCAGATCCAATATCATAACGGCGTTGTCCTGCACCGCTTTCACTTTGGTCAGGTAGCGTACGATGCGGGTATCCTGGGCCATCGCTTCAATGTCTTCCGGGCTGCGGGAGGCGACCCAGATGGGTAAGAAGCCGTTAAATACCTCTTCAAAGCCGTCCCACTTTTGACTGATGACCCGCCACACAAAGCCGGCCCGAAAAATACACGCGGCCATTTCAGCCAGGTAGCGATGATCTGGTAATTCCCTCAGCGCCTGGGCACTCAAGCTGGTGGGTAAACGCTCCTCAATCCCAGCGATATCGCCGTGGTGGGACTCCACCCGCTTGATCACATTCCGATAAAAACTGGCCATCAGTCAGGGTTCCTATGAAATTGCCGCCAGTATAACAATTCTGCTCCTCCCACAGACGGATGATTGGGCCCGCGCGCCGGGATGGCTACTATTTGCCAAACTGTGGCGCAGTGCCTTTTTCCGCATAACAACATCAGCTGTGCCGCCTTCCGGAATTATGTGGGGATCTCCATGACAACTGCTGGTTGGGATTATAGCGTCGACGTGCTCGTGGTCGGCAGCGGCAATGGTGGGCTTACCGCAGCGCTCAGTTGCTATGAAATGGGAACGCGGGATGTGCTGGTTGTGGAGAAATCTGAGCTGGTGGGGGGCACCAGTGCCACTTCCGGCGGGGGCGTGTGGGTGCCCTGTAACCGCTATGCCAAAGCGGCGGGCGCTCAGGATAGTTTTGACGATGCCAAGCAGTATCTGCTCAGTACCACGCCGAAGGGCGCGGTACCCGAGGAAATGGTTGACGCCTACTTGGAAAATGGGCCCAAGATGGTGGATTTTCTCCACCAGCGCAGTGACGTTCGTTACGTGACCCTAGAGCATTACCCCGACTATTACACCAATGTGGAGGGATCGCGGACAGGGCATCGCTCGATGGAGCCAGAGCGTTTTGACTCCTCGTTATTGGGAGAGGACGTAAAACGGTTGCGCCCCTCTCATCATATGATGCGGCTGTTCGACCGAGTTTACTTTACCCAGGTTGAAGCGGCATTGCTGACCGTGCAAGGGCCGGGTTGGATTAAGCTCACACTGAAGCTACTGGCCAGCTATTTTCTGGATTTTGCCTGGCTGCTCAAAGGGCATCGTGTCAGCCGGCAAATATGTACTGGCGCCGCTGGCGTTGCCAGGCTCTGGTATTCGGTAAAAAAGCGCGATATTCCAGTGTGGACCAATACCACCTTTGTTTCCCTTATTGACGAAGGTGGCAAAGTGGTGGGCGCCGAGCTGCGGCGCGGTGGTGAAACGATCCGCGTGCAGGCAAGAAAAGGCGTGGTGCTGGCGGCAGGCGGCTTCGAGCAGAACCAGGCGATGCGTGAGCAGTATTTGCCCGCCCCAACTAACAGTGCCTGGAGCGGCGGTGTGTCCACCAATACCGGCGATGCCATTTCTGAGGGCCAGCGTCTCGGCGCAGCGACTCGACTGATGGATGGGGCCTGGTGGTGTACCACTATCTCGGTGCCCGGCGAGCCGGCGCCGCGTTTAAGTATTATGGAAAAGTCCTACCCCGGTTCTTGTGTGGTGAACATGAAAGGCCTGCGTTTTGCCAATGAATCGCAAAACTATATGGCCTTTCAGCAAGAGCTCTACAAGGTGCACAGCGATGACAATCCCTGTTCGCCAATGTACCTGGTCTTTGATGCTCGTTTCCGTCGTGATTACATTGTTGGCCCCTTAATGACTGCACAACTGAAGCCGGACTGGACCATTCCCAAATCCTGGTTTGAGAGCAAATTGGTGGGCAAGGCCGACAGTATTCGGGCTCTGGCCCAGCAATTGGGTATCGATGCCGATAACCTGGAAGCGACGGTAGGCAAAATGAATGACTACGCCCGCACCGGCAAAGATTTGGATTTCCAGCGTGGTGATTCGGCCTACGACCGCTACTACGGCGATGCGAGGGTGACGCCCAACCCCTGCCTGGGGCCAATCGACGAGGCGCCTTTCTATGCGATTCGCATAGATGCCGGCGATTTTGGTACCCAGGGTGGCCTGGCGACCAACCCCGATGCCCAGGTGGTGCGAGAAGACGGTCAGGTAATCGAAGGTCTGTATGCGGTGGGTAACTGTAGTGCAGCGGTGCTGCCAACCTATCCTGGCCCCGGTTCGACCCTTGGACCGTCAATGACCTTTGCCTATCAGGCGGCCAAGAAACTCACCGGCTTTCAGGACTAGGCAACAAAAAGCCCGCTATCTGCGGGCTGTGTAGATATTGCTGTTGTGCTTCGTTGTTAGTGAAGAACCTCAATGTCGTAGAAGGCTGTTGTGCCGGTGACCTCGTTGCCGACGATTAACATCGGGCGACTGGTTGGGCTATCAGCCTGGCTGACAAACTTGATGGCTTCAGGGCCCAGGTCGCCGACCAGCTCAAAGTCATCCTCCGCATCGGCAATACTGAAGTCGCGCTCGTTAATGAACTGAACGAAGATCGGGGCTTCGGGGTTGCTGATGTTGTAGACCATGATGCCGCCAACCCGCTCCAGGCCAATAAAAGCGTAGGTCTTGCCGTCAACAACACCAATTTCAACCGCTTCTGGCTCAGGGCCTTTATCGTCTGAACGGTCGTCACCCTCGTTGTCGTCGTTGCTGGCGTTAAAACCGAACAGGCCGTAGCGATTAGCGGTGATGACTTCAAAGGCGTTGCCTGAGTCAAACACCGGCTGCATGGTGTTGGTGTTCCAGATTGTGAATGAGCGGGCGCCATAGGCATAGAGCGCTTCATAGGTGCAGTCGGCGCCTGGCTGTCCGGTTGTGGCAAGAGATGCGCAGGTGCCGCTGGTGCCCAAGTCGGTGATGACTTTCAGGCGACCCAGTTGCTCGTCCTCTTCAAAGTTTGCCGGGAGGCGGGCCAGCAGGTCGGGATCAAAGGTGGCGCCGAAGTCGTCATTGATATCCTTGATGCGAACTTCATCCAAATAGTGAAAGCAATCGCCGTCGTCGAAATCAAAACCACCCTGTGCGGTGCAATCCGCTTCATCCGCCGCATCTGTCAGGTACTCGCGACCATCTCCCTCATTGGCGGTAACCAGATAGGTTGTGCCGTTAACAGTATAGGCGTCGGCGCCATCGGGCATGTATACGCCAAATACCGGCCAGTTGCGGATGTTAACGATGTCGTCCCGGTTACTGGCATCCAGCTCATTGCCGGGGATGGAGAAGTCCTTGTAGCCCAGCCCGACAATGCGGGTCACGGTGTCTGTGGCCAGGTCAATCTCGGCCACCGCGTTGTTTTCCTGCAGGATAACGTAAGCGGTTTGGCTATCTTCTGATACGGCGATGTACTCGGGTTCCAAATCTTGTCCCTGAGAGGCCGATTTTGCAGAGATACGCACATCGCCGACCAGCGTCGCGCTATTGAGGCTAAGTTGAGTCACGTTTGCGGCGCTTAAAGCAGCGATGCCACCGGACACGTCAATAATCGTAATCGAGCCTTCAGGGTCGACCGAGTAATCGCCGTTGGGTTCACCTTCGTTGGCGGCCAACACCTTATTGCCATCGGGGGTAAAGGTCACCATATCGGGGAGGGCGCCCGCTTCCACAGCAGAAACAAAGGTGCCATTGGTGGAATAAAAGGCGATATAACCCTTATCCTGTTTAATGTCGGCTTCGATAGCCACAGCGATCCGGTCACCTTTTACCGCAACGCTGTTTGCGGCGCCGAGGTCAGCGGCGTCGAGGCCTGCAACGGCGCTTGCCACATCCGCGGCGACATCCAGGGAGTTAATCAGGGTGGGTGTCGCTGGCGACGACGCATCCAGCACGTCAATTTGACCAGAGTTGGCGTTAACCACAAACGCACGCTGTGTTGCCGGGTCGAAATCGACGATCTCAGCGGCGGATTCGTCGAATTGACCAGTTTCGTAGCGACCCAGGAAAGAAAGGGATATCGTCGACGCAGAGGCATCTTCGCCGGCAGGTCCTTGTGGGCCTTGCTCACCTTGGGGGCCCTGCTCGCCCTGTGGGCCTTGATCCCCCTGCGGTCCTTGGTCACCCGGCGCACCGTTGGCGCCGTCCTGTCCCGGTAGCCCTTGCGGCCCGCGGTCCCCGTCGTCACCGCCACAGGCGCTTAGCGTCAGAGCTGTCGTCAGCAGCAATGCTAACGGCGCTAGTTTGAACTGCATAATCTTCTCCTCGAGCTGTTGAAAGCAAACACACAGGATCGAGCTAGAAGATGTCATTAAAATGACTGTTGGAAGTCGCTTTCGTGACAGCGCCGCGTCGGGATTAGCAGTCGCGTTTGGCGGCTGTTTGGCCAGCCAGTCTGCCAAAGTAGGTGGCATCGCCCACCGACATGCCGCTGGCGTAGCCGGATGCCGTGCGGGGAATACCTGCCGTGGTGCGTCCGGCGGCATAGAGGCCGGCTATGACCTCGCCGCCGGTGTTGAGCACTTCACCTGTTGGCAAAGAATCCAGTCCCCCCAAAGTAAAGAAGGGGTAGAAGGGGCCGCGCCCCAGTGTGCAATCCAGTGCAACATAGGGGGCTTCGATGGGACGGAGCCACTCTGCGGATTTGTGATAACTGGGGTCTTGACCTTCTGCGGCGTGGCGATTGTATGACGAGAGGGTGTAGTCAAGGCTGCCGGCGGGGAGTTCCAGTTCGCCCTCGAGCTCTTCGATGGTGTCTCCGGTGCCGGCGACCTGCGCGCCCAGGTAACTCATTTTTTCGTAATCGCCGTAGCCGGCGACATCGGTGACCAAGTAGATACGTTTGGAATTGCGCTGCTCCAGCAGTGTGTTATAGCCCACGCGACCGTGGTAGCAGTCTTCATTGATAAAGCGCTGGCCTTTATCG
Source organism: Spongiibacter nanhainus (assembly GCF_016132545.1). Classification (GTDB taxonomy): domain Bacteria; phylum Pseudomonadota; class Gammaproteobacteria; order Pseudomonadales; family Spongiibacteraceae; genus Spongiibacter; species Spongiibacter nanhainus. The sequence continues at coordinate 3,212,701 of NZ_CP066167.1, read as the reverse complement.
TTGATCAAAATCCCGTAGGTCAGGCTCGATGGCGGGTAGTAGGGCAGGCTGACGAAACACTCGTGCATGTTTACCGTGGCGGCGCCCACACCTTGTCCCATCAGTATGCCGCTGCCGGTGTCGCCGGGGTTGCCGATGGGGGTCAGCCCACAGTCGAAGGTGGGGGCATATTTACGCACCATCTCTTCATTCATACAGAAGCCGCCGGCACACAGAATAACGCCGCGGCGGGCGCGGACGTTAATCTCCTCCTGGTCCACTCGCACCACCACACCGACCACCTCCTGGTTGTCATCGATAATCAGTGTCAGGGCGCGGCTCTCGTAATGCACATTGACGCCCCGGTCCGCGACGGCTTCGGTAAGGATTTTCATCAGCAGTGGGCCGCCATTGTCGCCCTCTATCTCCAGGTTGTGGCCCCGGGGAATGGGCTGCGCGGCCTCGGGAAAGGGATAGGCTTTTTCGTTGCCGGTGTACAGCAGGCAGTCATCGGTGAGGGCCATAATGGCGCGCTCTTTGAGCTCGCTCATCTTAAATGGCACACCCAGCCCGGTTAACCACTGATAGTGGTTGAGGCTGTTCTCGCAGTAGCTGCGCAGCTTGGCCTCGTCGGCCTGGTTGCCAAAACAGGCGCGCAGATAGCTGAGCATATTTTCAGTATCATCGCTGTAACCACAGGCCTGCTGGACGGCGGTGCCGCCGTTGCCGCCCATATATATTTCGGCGCTGGACAGCGCGGTGGAGCCACCGCTGGCGCTGGCCAGTTCAAACAAATCGACTTTGGCGCCGGCGTCGGCGGCTTCAATGGCGGCGCAGGCACCTGCGCCGCCAAAGCCGATGATGGCGACGTCGGTATCGATATCCCAGTGATTGATGTCACTACTAAGGCGAGGGTGGCTGGGGGACGTTTTGTTTGACGAGTTCATAGGTCTCTCACGGGAATAGCGGTGTTTATTGTTTTGCGCACCGGCTAATGGGTGTCTTAATCAGCGCATCAGGTTAGAGGAAATCGGCGGTTTTGCCCTCATCCCTTTGGCGCAGTTCGTGCAGTTCAGACGAAAGCTCGAGAAATCGGCATAATGTGAGTTGCATTAGAGTAGTAGCAAGGAAGGTGGCGAATGGTTGAACCACTGCTGGTGGTTATGGCGTTTTTGGTGGGTACCGGTTTCTCCCGATTGGGAATGCCGCCACTGCTGGGTTTTCTGTTAACCGGTTTTTTTGCTGGCGCGCTATCCCTGGGAGACAGGGGGACCATTCAGTCTTTGGCGGACCTCGGGGTCACCCTGCTGCTGTTTACCATAGGCCTCAAACTCAACCTACGACAACTGATGGCGCCGCAAATCTGGGCGCCGGCCTTTCTGCACGCGCTGATTGTGGTGCCCCTGACAACGGCGATGATTCTCGCTCTGCCCTGGCTGGTGGGGATCGCCGAGGTGGAGTTGCAGGTGGCGGCGACTCTGGCATTCGCGTTGTCCTTCTCAAGCACAGTGTTTGCCATCAAAATATTTGATCAGCGCGGGGAGGGGGCATCACTGCACGCCCGCATCACTGTTGGCATCCTAATCGTGCAGGATCTGATGGCGGTGGCCTACCTGGTTATTTCCGCCGGCCACCCCCCCTCTATATGGGCTCTGGGCCTGTTGGGCCTGCCCCTGCTACGGCCGCTGCTGACGATGTTGATGCGACAAGCTGGCCACGGTGAACTGCTGGTGTTGTTCGGTCTCGCCACTGCACTTGGCAGTGCCTGGCTGTTTGAGAGCCTGCATTTAAAAGCCGGGCTTGGCGCGCTGCTGTTTGGGGTCTTGCTGGCTGGCGATGAAAAAAGCGCGGAGCTTTATAAGAGCCTGATTAGCCTCAAAGATTTGTTTCTCACCGCCTTCTTCCTCAGTATTGGCTACTACGGTTTGCCCAGTGGTCAAATGGTCCTTGTGGCGGTGATATTGTCGGCGCTGATTTTCTTGCGCCCCATCATCTATTTTTTCCTACTGGCGCTGCTGAGGCTGCGGGCGCGAACGGCGCTGCTGTCCGGGCTGGCGCTGTTTAACTACAGCGAATTTGGGCTTATTGTGGCGGCCCTGGCGGTACAGGCTGGCCTGTTGCCGGCTACTTGGTTGACCACCCTGGCGGTGGCCATGGCGCTATCCTTGTTTATCGCAGTGCCTTTCAATACCCACATTCACGAGCTCTACAGTCGCCTCGCCAGCCGGCTTCACCGCTTCGAGCGTTCCAGGCTGGTGTATGAGGAGCGCCCTGTCAGCCTTGGAGAATCTGAGGTGGTGATATTTGGGATGGGGCGGGTTGGCTCAGGCGCCTACGAGTATCTTCAGAATCATTTTCCGGACCGGGTCATCGGGGTAGAAGAGGATACGACCAAGGCCGCGGCATTGACTGCAGACGGTATTGCCTGTGTACACGGCGACGCCACAGACCGTGATTTTCTCGCCCGGGTTGCCATGCACCAGCGCAAATTGGTACTGGTCAGCCTCACCAATCACGCTGAGAATGTGGAGGTGGTGCGCCTGCTGCACGGCCTGGGTTTTTCCGGCACTATCGCCGTGGTGGCCCGTTTCCCAGATCAGCAGAAGGAGCTGAATGACCTGGGCTGCATTGCTTTTAATCTGTATGCGGAAGCCGGTCACGGTTTCGCAGAGCGTGTCATGGAAGAATTGCGGCCTGCCTAAAGAGAGAGAACAGGCCCCAATAATGTTTAAGGATAACTATGCCCGATAGCAAGCTGTGGATGCGGAGCGAGATTGCTCAATGGCTGCGCGAAGGCCTGATTTCGGATGAACAGGCAGAGCGGCTTCTGGCCCGCTACCCAGACACCCCTGCAGTGGAGCCTGGGGACGGTAACTGGGGCAAGGCGATTTTTGCCGCCATCGGCGCGCTGCTGATCGGCGCCGGCGTTATCCTGGTGTTTGCCTACAACTGGTCGGCCATGTCCCGTTACAGCAAGTTGTCGGTCATTTTGGGTGCCCTGCTATTGGCCCACTTGGCGGGCTGGATTTGGCGCCGGCGAGATCAGGGAAGCAGACTTGGCGAGAGCCTGCATGTGCTGGGCACCATGTTGTTTGGCGCGGGCATCTGGCTAATCGCTCAGATTTACCATATTGATGCCCACTATCCCGATGGCTTCTGGCTCTGGGGCCTGGGTGCACTGGCTATGGCCTGGGCGCTACCGTCAGTGCTCCACGGGCTGTTGGCGACAGCATTACTGTTAGTTTGGACGGTGATGGAGAGCGCGGATTTCGGTCGCGCTGTACTGTGGGGTGGCGCTCTTATTGCCGTGGCCATTTTGCCCCTGGCCTACCGCTTGCGTTCACCCTCGTTGCTCAGCCTGGCCTTGCTGGTATTACCGGCGGCACTGGGGCTGGATATTTGGCGCCTGGAAGACAGCGCGCTGTATCTCAGCGTTGCCTTGCTGGCTGCCAGCTATCTGCTGCTTGCTCCCTGGTTGTCCCAGGGGCCTTGGCCCCTGAGTGGGAATGTCTGCTATCGCACCGGCTTGCTCTATTGGGTACTGATCCTTTTTGTGGGCAGCTTTATTAGTGATTTAGAGCAGCTGGGTTTCGACGGCGGCCCTGCTGCAGTTTATGTCGCGGTATTGAGTGTGTTTTGCTTGGGCGCATTGCTGTTGCGTTTGTTCTCTCCCCGCAGTCGACCCGGTACTGGGCTGGCCTGGCTGGAAGTGGGAGTGGTAACACTGCCACTGCTAGCCATAGCCCTCAGTGTGCTGGTAGAGGCCACCGACCCCTTGCTGCAGCTCGTCTGCAACGTGGCTATTTTGGCCATCTCACTGGCACTGATTTATTCGGGAACCGAGAGCGTCAGAGGGCAGCGGGTGGTGGTGGGCTGCGGCATTCTCACTGCACTGGCAGTAGCCCGGTTTGGCGATTTGTTTACCAGCTTATTGAGTCGCGCAGGGGTATTTTTGCTGTTGGGGGCCGCGTTGTTTGTGGTGGGGCTCCGCTTCAGTCGTCAGCAAACTCGCCGCAAACTGGAGAAGCCCAATGCGTAGTCTGTTGGTCTTGATCGTGGCCCTTGGGCAAGTGGCGTTATTGTCCTACATGGTCTGGCAGCGGGAGACTCTGCTCCGCCAGGGCGAGACGCTGTATATGCAGACTGCTCCTGTCGACCCTCGCGACCCGCTCAGAGGCGACTACGTTCGCTTGAGTTATCCGGCGAATACCGTAGCGCGAAGTGACTACCGGGGGCCGCTTCCCCGGCAGGCATTGCAGCGTGGGCAGCAGGTCTACGCGGTAATCAAGCCCACTACCGAAAACCTCTACCGGCTGGATTACCTGCTCAGCGAACCGCCCAGTCAGGGCATGTTTTTGAAGGGGCGGGTGCTGAGCTTGCCCGGCAACGGCGCGATTCGGGTCAAATATGGCATTGAACAGTACTTTGTCGAACAGGGGGCGGGGCTCGAGATTGAATCCATCCGCGGCGGCCGAGAGGGGTTTCAGCGGCCTATGGAGGTCGAGTTGGCCGTGGGCCAGGACGGCAGTGCCCTTATCCGGGGCTATCGTTGGAGCCCCCTGGCGTTGGCGATGACGCTGTTGGAACCTGAGCCCAATGACGATGCCTTGCCGGGTCTGGACGCGCCCCGTCGAGGCCCCCAGAGTCCCACTGTGCGTTTGCGGCTGCGCAATGTCTCAAAAAGCCCTGTGGCGCTGGTAGACAATGTCGATCATTGCGGCTTTACGTTGCAGCCGTTGGGGGATTCAGACCGTAAGATACAACGGGTCGATAAACGTTGCAGCGGCTATCAGTATGGACCGCAAGACCGTATTGATCTGGCCCCGGTTGAGGAGTATGCCATCGATATCGATCTGGCCAAGCGTCGCTGGTTTGTCAGCGCAGAAGGAAAAGACGGAGATCTCGTTGGCGATATCGCGGCAGTGGCGCCGGGGGAGCGCTTCCGCCTGGTTTACCGCTCCCCCGCGACAGACTCGGCTCCAGCCCAGGTTTGGCAAGGCGAGCTGCAGACCCCGGCATTCACTGTGTGGGGCTGGGTAGATTGACGGCGGCGGCCACGGCCAATCACAGAGACAAAAACGGCGCCCTGTGGCGCCGTGGTGAGTGCTAATTGCCGCTGGGCAAAGCTTTATGCCATTTGTAGTGTCAGTGCCTCCAAGCGCTTGCGCTGCATTTTCAGCGCGTATTCCAGCTCCTTGAGGCGACTGCGAAGGCGGGTATGCTCCCAGGCTTCGTGCAAGTGGTCGTATTGCTCGGCCAGATTGTGCTGCAGCGCTTCTTTTTGCGCCGCAAGGCGTGCTTTTTTGGTCTCCATCCAACCCTGACTGATGGCGTTCCAGTCTTGCAGGTGTTGGCGGAATTGCTGGTACTCCTGCTCCAAAAATTCCTGCAGCTTGGAGGCATCGGGGTCGCCCTTGCGGTTGCGCAGCTTTTGTTCGGCCCGTTTGAAATGCATGCTGACCACGGCCCGCTGGATTTTAAAATCCGGCACTTTTTTCAGATCCCAGGTCAGTCCCAGCCAGGACGCCGATTTTATCAACCACTTGGTGGGGTCGTACTGCCACCAGCGAACACCGTTGCGGTAGTCGTTCTGAAAGATATGGTGGTAGTTATGGTAGCCCTCACCGTAGGTGAACAAGGCCAGTAGATCATTGTCCCGGGCAGTGTTTTCGTCGGTATATGGGCGGCGACCCCAGAAATGCGCCAGGGAATTGATAAAGAACGTGGTGTGGTGACTGACCACCAAGCGAAGTACGCCGGCCAGCAGCAAATGCTCTGCCAGGTTGCCCGTCGCCAGGCCCAGGGCCAGCGCCGGGGCGATGTTCATCAGCAACACCAGCGGCAGGTAGTGGCGGTGTTGCCACATCACGATGGGGTCGCGCTGCAAATCTCTGGCGTTGGAAAAATCGTCAGCACTGGCAGGGTAGTCCCGCAGCATCCAGCCAATGTGGGAGAACCACAAACCGCGTTTTGCTGAGTAGGGGTCCTGCTCAACATCGTCTACGTGGCGGTGGTGGCGGCGGTGGCCTGAGGCCCAGATAAGAATACTGTTTTGGGTGGCTGCGGCGCCAAACAGTGCGAAGAATAGACGCAAGCTCCAGTGGGCTTTGTAGGTGTTGTGGGCCCACAGACGGTGATAGCCGGCGGTAATGGACATGCCGTTGGCGACCAGTACCACGGCAAAACCCAGCCAGCCCAACCAGGTGAAACCGTGGGTAATACCGTACCAGGGCACGCCAATGGCGGCGATCAGCAGGGTACTGGAGAAGAGTATAGTTTGGAGCCACAACAGTGGCGGTTTGGCCTCACTATCGGGGGCGCGTTGCTGGGAACTTGCGGGTTGCTGCTGTGGATCCATCTGGGGAAAATGCCTCGGAATGACAGGCCAATATCTTGGCGCATTATAAAAATCGCGTTGATTTTAGCCAAAGCCCACCCGGAATGACAGTGACCCCTTTGTGACAGTGACTGATCAGATCGGTCAATACGCTGACAATCTCGGGTCAAATACTGCCGCTGCAGGGGCTGGTGAGCAATAAGGGAACGCCGTAGTGGCGCCCTGTCGGTCTGGAAGGCTCGCCAGTCGGTGTTGGAGCAGCCCTAGCACTGCATATGGCAGGGTTTTAGGGTATCGGCATCGAGGTAGTCGATGGCTACGGTATTGAAGTTCAAGTCCACAAACACTTCGCAGTAGTGCTCGCCATGGCGCCAACCCATCCGCACGCTGGAGTTATTGGAGTAGTGCAACTCAAAGTGCCCGTCAAAACCGGGGTACTGGCTCCGGAAACGCATCAATTTCAGCAGGCGCTTGACCACCGGTTGTTGCACCGCCTCGTCCACTTCGTCCAGGGAGTAAAAATGGCGGTTGATGTCCCTTAGCTCGCCGGTTTCTTCCATCAGTTCGTTGTCGTTACAGCCGGCCAGCAAGCCCACGTAGTAGACCTGGGGTATGCCGGGGGTGAAGAACTGAATGGCCCGGGCGGCGATATAGGCATCGTCGTTCTGCATCAAGGCGTCATAAAAAGTGCAGGTTAATTGATAAATCGCCCCAACACTGTGCACGTTGGCGGCACTGCGCCGCAGAATCGGATCGGCGCTGCGGGCCGAGATATTGTCAATCAGCGCGCGGATTTTTTCGTCCGGCAAGACGCCCTCTACGTCGGGGATACAGATGCCGTCGTGGGTATCCAGCACGGTAACCATGTTGCGGGGGCACATTCTCAGCCAGTGCTTGAGATAGGTACTGTTGGCATCCAACAGGGAGTAAAGCAGCAATGGTGGTAGGGCAAAGCCGTAGGGATGCATGTTGCGGCGGCTAATGGCGTACTGGTAGCTGCTGTGGTCGTGGACTTCAGGCAGGGTTTCGGCACCGTGGAGCTGAGCGACGCCATTGATCCAGTCGAGGTTGCGATACACGTCCGGTTCCACCAGAAAGCAGCTGGTGCCAATGCGTTTGGTGGTGTAGCCAAAGGCGTCCAGGCGAAACAGCTTAACCCCCCGTTGGGTGAGATAGCCGATGTAGTTTTCCATCAACTGGTAGGTGAGAGGGGAGTTCCAATTTAGGTCGATCTGGTGCTCGGTAAAGGTGCACCAGACCCTGGCGTGGCCACCGTTGGCAAAGGCTACCTCCCGGAATGGCTCCTTCTCCTTACGGATATGGATTTTGGCCATGTCGTCGGGAGTAATTTCCCCCAATTTGTCCACGTCGACAAACAGGTCGGCGTAGAGGGAGTCAAAGCCGCGTTCGATGAAATCTTTGAACTCCTCCGATTCGTCAGAGATGTGGTTTACGGTGAGGTCGCAGCACAGGTCAAAACGCTCGGCAATACGCTCGATATCCGCCCAGTCGCCATAGGCGGGGTCGACCTCTTTATGGGTGAGGGGCGAAAACCCGCTGTCGGCGTTGGAGGGGAAGAAGGGCAGAATATGAACGCCGCCAATGGCGTCGGCGAAATGCTGGTCCAGGACCTGGTACAGATCGGCGAGGTTGTCGCCGATGCGGTTGGGGTAACAGATAAGCTGGACGGCGTTACGCAGAGCCATATTGAATCTCCCGGCGGTTATTAGGCGTTGTTAGGCCTTGATGCAAGTATCCTGCCGGCCGCCGGGAGATTGCGCTGTCGCGCAGCGAGAGCTAGCTCAGAAGCTGTAGACCAGGGTGACCGCGGTTTGCCGATCCATATGGACGGTGTCGTTGGGCACGGTCTCGTTGTATTCGATGGTGTAGCTGATTTTTAGGCCGAAACCGCCGACGATTTTGGTCTTCAGTGCTGATACAGACTTGGTCACGGTGTTTTCGTCGCCAGCCTCAGAGGAGATCAACTGGCTGAAGGAGGCGTTATCGGAGACCTGCGCCACCAGTTCGGTGGACAGACGGATAATGGCCTCTTCCACTTTGCCATCCTCGTCGTCGGGGCCGGGGTTCTCCAGTTCACTGACTCGCAGACCGGGACCGAATTCTGCGTCCCAGGTTACCGTGTCGTTCTTCAGAATGCGGCGACCGTAACCGCCGGACACTGTGCCCTGGTAGCGATAACCGCTGAAGCGGTCCTTGTCCACAGAGACGTAACCAAAGGTGTAGTTGAATTCACTGACATCGTAGGCCAGGCGGTTGGAGAGGAAGTAGCGTTCAGCGGAGCGTACGCCTTCGGTCTCGCTGTTTTTGCCATCGGCGACAATGTCATAGGTCCACAGGCCACTACTGCGTTTGCCGGCAAATTTACCCAGCAGGCTGCTTTCGTCAGTATTGCCTTCGGTTTGGTAAAACCCAAATTCGATATCGCCCTTCCACAGCGGGGCCGGGTCGGCGGCTTGAGCGAAATTGGCGGCAAGCAGGGCGCTTGAAAGTAGAAGTGCGTTTCTCATGTACTCTCCCGGTACGGTGTTGTAGATAGCTGTGTTGAGTTGAGTTGTGTATTCATTACTCAGTGACAAAAAAAACCGGCCGCTGGGCGGCCGGTCCTGAATTTTACGCGAAAAAGGGTTTAGGCGGTTTTGTCAAAATGCACATCCATCTGCGGGAAGGGGATGGAAATGCCGTTGTCGTCAAAGGCCGCTTTAATTGATTCTGTCAATTGCCAGCGCACGGGCCAGAAGTCGGCAGTGGCCACCCAGGGGCGACAAATCAGATTGACGGACGACTCGCCCAGCTCGGTAACCGCGATCGTGGCAGCTGGGTCTTTGAGAATGCGCTCGTCAGCTTCGACCAGTTGTTTCAGTATGTCTTTGGCCTTTTTCATGTCCGAATCGTAGGAAATGCCCACCACCAGGTCGATCCGTCGCCGCGGCATCACGCTGTAGTTGGTGATGGCGTCGGACATGACCTGGCCGTTGGGAATGGTGATGCGTTTGTAGTCTGCGGTGAGCAGGGTGGTCTGAAACAGGCTAATGCTCTCGACGGTGCCCGAACAGCCACCGGCGTCGACCCAGTCGCCAACGCGGCAGGGGCGAAAGGCGATAAGCAGAACGCCTGCGGCAAAGTTTGCCAGTGAGCCCTGTAGGGCCAAGCCGACCGCCAGACCCGCGGCACCGAGAGCGGCAATAACCGACGCCGTTTGTACCCCGATGTGAGCCAGGGCCGGCACGACCGCCAGAGCCAGCACAAAGAAAAACAACAGCTTGGCGATAAAGTTGGACAGGGTGGCGTCAAACTCACGTTTGGCCAGGGCTTTTCGGCACAACCCGGAAAACAGCTTGGCGAACCAGTAGCCGATCAGGATGATGGCTAACGAGCCGGCAATGCGAATGCCGGCCTGCATGGCTTCTGGCCCGTACTGATCGAGTAATACTTGTGGATCCATGTGTCGCTCCAATCCCTGATGGTGTGGTAAGCGACCGATTATAACGACATCACCAAGTTTCTCTACTGCCAGTGCCCGTTAGGTTGGCAGCACACTTGTCGCCTGCGTAGTCAAAAAGGCCAGGTAGAGGCCTCTGCGCCGCCATCAATCTCAAGAATTTTACCCGTCACCCAGGCTGCTGCCGGCGATGCAAGGTAGAGTGCCGCAGCAGCAATATCTTCTGCTCTGCCCAGTCGCTTCATGGGGGTGAGGTCGGCCATTTTCTGCTGCGTTTCCTGATCCAGAAACTGCCCCAAGGCATCGGTCAGAATGGAGCCTGGAGCGATGCCGTTGACCCGCACCGCCGGGGCAAAGTCTGCGGCCAATGAGCGAGTGAGTTGGCTTAGGGCCGCTTTAACGGTGCTGTAACTGCTAAAACCTGCTTGGGCGTAGCGCGCGGCGGCGGAGCTGATATTGATGATAGAGCCCTGGTGCTCACGCAGCTGTGGTAGACAAAGCTGGCTCATTGCCAGCGCCGTAGTGACATTGAAGTGAAAATCCCGGTCGAAATCCGCCGTTGAGGTGTTCAAGGGGTCATTGGGATAGGCGCCTCCAGCGTTATTTACCAGAACATCCAGTCTGCCAAAGCGCTCAGTGGCCAGCTTGACCGCAGCCTCACGTTGATCGGCATTGCCTACGTCACAGATTGCCGCAAGCCCCTGGCCTGCGGTGGCGTTGCAGAGTTCCGCGCTGGTTTCGACGTCGGCTGCGGTACGGGCGGCGCAGATGACGCTGGCACCGGCCTCGGCAAAGGCAACCGCCATCGCTCTACCCAGGCCTCGGCCCGCGCCGGTAACCAGGGCGACGCGGCCCTGCAGAGAGAATTGCTCCAGAACTGACATATCAGGCTCCCATTGTTGTTATTCGCTACCTAGGGTGACGGCAAGCCGGGGTTGGTCACAATGACCGATGTGATCGACTCGATGGCCAAAATCGGCCAAATATCTTGGCGCCCCTTGATTAATACAAATGATAACCATTATTATTAATTGTGAGTGCGCTGCTTGTCGTCGGTGTTCAGCGCCGGGCGAGTATTGAGATCACGATGGTGATAGGAAAAAGGTGATAGGAAAAGGGAGAACATTGATGGCGATTCGATTTTTATGTCAGCAACACAGGGATCAATTGGCAAATTACAAAGATACTGGCAGTGAGTGCTGGCAGCAGTGGATGACCGCGGGGCGTCGGGCCTATGCCGAGCGCAATTGGCAGGAAGCGCTGCGGTTTTTGGGCAGCAGCTTTGAGCTTAGTGAGCTAGTGCTGGACGGGCAGAGTACACCGGCGCTGGATGATTTGGACCGCTATATGCTGTCGGGGCATTTTTTGTCGGAATGCTTTGTACGCTGTGGCGATAGGGCACTTCAGCGCCACTGCCTGCTGGCGGTGCACTATCGCTTACTACAGGCATTGCGCAGGCCCGGTGGTAAGTTGCTGCCTCTAAAGCACAACGTGGAGATATCTCTGCATATGTTGGAGCGGGCCTATCGGGCGGACAATCGGCTCGATGAATTGGCCCACTGCCAGCGGGAGAGCCGGCGGCTGGTAGCTCGCTATTATCACTGACCCTGATCTGTCTCCGTGCGCGTAATCCAAGAAATGACATAGGCGAAATGCGCTGTGATTGCTATGCTGAGAGGATATCAGTACGGAGTATCACGATGGATACCAAGCACTTACACGAGCAGCTCAAACAACTGCAGTTAGAAATTGACGAACAGGCCATGGAGGGTAAGTCCCGGGCCAAATTGCACGCCCTGGTTGACGACATTGACCGGGAACTGGGCAGCGGTCCCGATCTGGTGTTGGAAGACAGCGGACTCCAGGAGCGGGTCGAGGAGATGATCTCCAGCTTCGAGGTCGATCACCCCACTGTGTCCGGCATTCTCAAGGACATCATGGTCAAACTCGCCAGTATTGGGGTGTAGGCGGGGGTGGATTACCGCGACAAAACAGTGTGGATCACCGGGGCCAGCTCCGGAATTGGGCTGGAGCTGGCCCGTCAGCTGGCGGCGCGGGGCGCGCGACTGGTATTGTCTGCCCGCTCTGAAGCGACCTTATCTGAACTCCGCGACAGCCTCCCCGGGGGAGCTGAGCAGCACTGGGTCGAGCCCCTGGATCTCGCCGATCCCGAGGCCCTGCTGCCGCTGGGGGAGGCCATTTTGCAACGGGTCGGGCCGGTCGATGTGCTGGTCAACAACGGCGGAGTCTCCCAGCGCTCTCGGTTTATCGATACCGATTTTTCCGTTTACCGGCGGCTGATGGAGGTGAATTATCTGGGCAGTGTCGCTCTGACCAAAGTGGTTTTGCCGGGAATGATATCGCGGGGCCGGGGCACTATTGTGGCGGTCAGCAGTGTGGCGGGCTTGGTGGGGTCACAATTGCGCAGCGGCTATTCCGGCTCCAAATTCGCCGTGGTGGGCTTTATGGACTGCCTGCGCGCGGAAACGGCCAAGCAAGGTATTCACTGCCTGACTGTGTGCCCGGGCTCCATCAATACGGCCATCGCTATCAACGCTTTGACCGCCGATGGCAGCGCACAACAGAGCGACGATGAGGGCAATCTCAACGGCCTGTCCGCTGAGGATTGCGCCCGGCAGATGGTGCGGGCGATGGACAAAGGCCGGGATCAGGTGGTTATCGGCCGAGGGCTCAGTGGCCTGGCTCCCACCATCAAACGTTTGCTCCCCTCCCTGTACAACCGGCTCAGCGCGCGGATCGAATACCGCTGACGCTGAACCGCTGTGCTTTGCCGTTATTTTTCCGTTACTTTCCCGTCACATCCCTGTGACTGCCCCGATCAAACGTGGAAGCCTTTTAACACGGCAGCCAGTGCCACTTGCTCGGTAGAGGGCTCAGCTTTGCTGCCGCCTTCCTCTTCACCTTTGGCTGCGGCCGAGTCCGGGAAGGTGCGAAATACGGTGTTCATAATAATTTCGGTGGCCTTGGGCAAAATCGCGTTTAGCACCTGGGCGCAAATACCCAGAGGCGTGGCGATGCGTTTGGGACGCTTCACAATGGCGTCGCAAATCATATCGGCGGCCTCTTCCGGCGACAGCGTCGGCACCGCGTTATAGATTGAGGTCGGCCCGATCATCGGTGTGCGCACCAGTGGCATATTGATGGTGGTAAAGGCGATATTGCGATCTGAAAACTCCGCCGCCGCACTGCGAGAGAAGGCATCCAGGGCGGATTTGGAGGCGGCATAAGCGGAGAAGCGCGGCGATGCGCCAACGATAACCGCAATCGACGAAATGTTGATGACGTGGCCACTGCGGCGCTCCAGCATCGACGGCGCCAGGCCCATCACCAAACGAATGGCGCCAAAATAGTTGAGCTGCATAGTGCGCTCAAAGTCGTGGAAGCGATCAAAGGTCAGTTCCAGTGAGCGGCGAATGGAGCGACCGGCGTTGTTGACCAAGACGTCGACGTGGCCGTGGTTTTTCAGCAGCGTGGTCACTAACTCATCGCAGGATTCCATGTTGGAAACATCGCAGGTATAGCTGTAACTGGTGCCGCCCCGCGCCGCGATCTGTTGCTGGGTTTCCTCCAGCTTTTCTACAGTGCGTGCCACCAGCACGACCTGGGCGCCCGCGTCGGCCAGCTTAAGAGCAGCGGCTTTGCCGATCCCCGATGAGGCGCCAGTAATCACCACCACCTTGCCGGCGACATTGCCCTTGAGGCTGCGGTCTTTAAACAGGTCCGGGTCCAGATTGCGTTCCCAGTAATCCCACAACTTGTCGGCGTAACTCTCCAGTTCAGGCAGTTTAATGCCACTGCCCTTTAGGGCCTTTTGGGTATCCCGATCGTCGAAACGGGTCGGCATATTGATAAATTGCAGACCGTCCTTGGGAATATGGTAGTCCGCCAGAATGCTGTTAATAATGCGTCTGATGGGGGGCATGTTTTTTAGCATGCCGAGAATTGAGGCGGGGATGAAGGCAAACATTCGCGAATCGATGCGCGCTGCCATCCGCGGCGCGTGGGCCGAGTCGGCGAAAATATTCAGTACCTCACCGACCTTGTGGCTGTTGGAATTCACCAGATGGAAGCAGCGGCCGTCCAGTTTGGGCTGATGGGCCAGATAGTCCATGGCATCGGCGACGTAATCCACCGGCACGATATTCATCTGCCCACCTTCGATACCGATCAGTGGGATCCATTGGGGCATCCGGTAGCGCAAACGCTGCAGCAATTTGAAGAAATAGTAGGGGCCGTCGACCTTGTCCATCTCCCCGGTTTTGGAGTCGCCCACCACCATGGCGGGACGGTAAATGCGGAAGGGGATAGAGCATTCCCGGCGCACCAGGAGTTCGGATTCGTGCTTGGTACGAAAGTAGGGATGTTCCAGGCCTTCGGCCTCGTCGAACATGTCTTCGTGGAATACCCCTTTGTAAAGCCCGGCGGCGGCAATCGAGCTGGCGAGGTGGAAGCACTTGGTCTGCATTAACTCCGCTGCAGCTATGGCGTGACGGGTGCCGTCGATATTGGCGATCTGCTGACTCTCGGCGTCGGCACTTAAATCGTAAATGGCGGCCAAGTGGAAGAATTGCCGCACCTTGCCCTTAAGCTCGCCCATTTGTTTAGGACCAATACCCAGCTTGGGCTTAGACAGGTCGCCGTAAACGGGGACCAGTCGAGCATCGCTCAGTCCGGTCCGTTCCTGCAGCGCCTTAAATTTACTTTTAGACCCGCGTCGCACTAAAACATAGATAGTGCCTTTGCGTTTGGCCAGGCGCTCGATTAGAAAGCGGCCGATAAATCCGGTGCCACCGGTGACGAAATAGCTCATGCTGCTTCTCCTGCAGAGTGTGAATTATTGTCAGTGAGCTTTTAAGGCATTGGGAGCTGTTACCAGCTCCCTTATAACTATAGTTATGTGTAGGTAATTTATGTCGTTACTTTTAGTTTCTATAACATTGTTTAGTGGTGCTGCTTCGATGTGCCCTCAATGGCTGCTTAGGGGTGCCGGGGTGTGGTAACCGCCGCTTCCAAATCGTTAAAGGCATCATGTATGTAATCGCTGAGTACTTCAAGTCTCGGCATTGCCGATGACGCCACTAGGCCAAATTGCAGGCGGCCATCATAGCTATATAGCGTAATATTCAGGTGGCAGCCAGGAGTCAGGGCGCTGATGGGGTACATCTCTTCCAGTTTCGCGCCGTTGAGATAGAGCGCCTTTTCAGGACCGGGAACATTGGACACCAGCGTATTGCCCAGCGGCGGCACACGATCTTCAATATGCAGCAGTTCGGAGAGCTGAGACACACTGCCCAGTAGTACCGTGTAGGCCATTACCGACGCGGGGGGAACGCCGTCCACTTGGTAGCGCACATTGCGCAGGGTAAAGCCGATTTCCCGCAGGCGCTCATAGGGGTCTTCGGTACGGTTTGCCAGCTCCACCAGTACAATACCGATTTTGTTACCCATGCTGTTATCACCGCGGCGGCGCAGATTGACCGGCATTTGGATGGTAATTGGCTGGTCGATATCGGCATCGACTTCCTGAAGGTAGCGGTGCAGGGCGCCATCCACGCAAGTCAGGGCGATGTGATTCAGGGTCGAACGGGTGAGCTCCCGGAGGTGGTTAACCTTGGTCATGGGCACGGCCGCTGTCGTGACCTGGCGGCCAGCCACTACCCGCCCATTTAAGGGGGTATTGGCGTTGGCTTTAAAGGGTACGGCCACCGCATTTTTGGTGAGATTGGCGAGCTCCAACACCAACTGGGCACTGAGCTTGTACAGCCCCAGAGTCGACTTAATATAGTCGCCAGATTTGCCGCCCAGCTTCAGTAGGCTTTTGGTAATTGATACGCTGTCTGCGGCATTTTCCAGGCGTTTTTTGCTGGGTAGCGCAGCCCACATCGGGTTGGCTCGTTTGGCTCGGGGCGACTTGCTCAGGCTGTTGGCCAAAATAGATGACATGGTAACGCCGTCGGCGTAGGCGTGATGGAGCTTGATATAAAGGGCAAAACGCTCGGGGTCGATACCTTCAACAATGTGCACTTCCCACATGGGCTTGTCGCGGGGCAGGACTGGGCCGTGAAGTTGGCCGGCCAGCTCGTAAAGACTGTCCCGGAAGTCATCGCCCTCAAGAGTGTGGTGAAAAATGTGGTTGTCGATATGGAAATTGGGGTCCTGGCTCCAATGGGGCAGGCTCAAACGACCAAACTCGATGACTTGGTTAAAGGGCGGCTGAACATCCTCAGCGCGACCGACATAATCGCGGACCGCCGACTCGACAAAATCGGCCGGTGCATTTGCTGGCTTGCGGAACAGCATCATCCCGCCGACATGTTTGGGGCTTGCTTCCGTCTCAGTGGCAAAGAATGCCAGATCCATAATACTTAGTTTTGCCATAGTCGCCTTACTACCTTGTTGTAAATTGTCTTAATCAGCGATTTCGACGTCTAAGAATGCAAGCTTTAAACGTGTCTCAGCAGTACCATTGTGCCGGCTCTGCCTGTTTGAATCATCGCTAAGTCTATGCCCTAATGCAGACACCGACTATTGCCGAAGTCATCGCTCGTGCAACTTTTTTGGTCAATTGACAGTCGCCAGTGACCTAACGCCGCACAGTATACCCAGCATCGACGCAATGTTGAGGGGCCGCCAGCAGAGAATGGCTCACCCTCTCAGTTTATGGCAGCGCCGGACATCATTCTTGAAAGGGTGGTGCAACGTGGGTGATGACTTCGGCGCCAATAAACAAAAAAGAGTGTGACATGACCAAAGAAGTTTTGCGCGATGCGGCTACCGCCGTGGTAGTAAATGATAGTGAAGATCAATTACACGTTTTACTGCTGCGCCGTCACCAACAGTTGAAGGTGGGTGGCGGGCACTGGGTATTTCCCGGCGGTACCGTTGATCCCGAAGACCGGCAGACAGGCGATGGGGAGCAGGCTGCCCGCATTGCGGCAGTGCGCGAGACCGAGGAAGAAGCCAGCTTGTCGCTGCTATCCGAGGACATGCTGTTCTATTCCCATTGGACCACGCCGCCGTTTACCAAACGCCGCTTTGCAACCTGGTTTTTTGTCGTCGACACCGCAACGCGAGACGTGGTTGTGGACGGTGAGGAAATGGATGACTACCTGTGGTTGAGCCCAGCAGAGGCGATTGCACGACACCGCAGTGGTGAATTGGCGATGATGCCCCCCACGGTGGCGACACTGTCGGAGTTATCCCTGTGTCGAAACTACGCCGACGTGCGGCGCTTCAGTACCGGCCGCGAGGTGCCGCACTATCGCCCACGTATTACTGATCATCAGGGCCGGGTGTGCATGCTGTATCCGGGCGATGCCGGCTACAGCGAGGCCGACCCGGCCATAGACGGGGCCCGTAACCGCAGTTATATGGTGGCAGAGGGGCGCTGGCACTACTTATCGGATTGGGTTGATTCCGAACAGGTGTGATCCCCTGGCTGCCGCCGGCAATGTGCCGGCGTCTGTCTTGGTAGTGATGCGAGGGGTTTGCGTGGTTCCGGTGTTTAACAGGTAACGGCCGTTAACACTGAATTCCGATCCACACTATCAATTCGGAGCGCCATTATGACACCCAAATGGTCACGCAAAATGTCACGCAAGAGCACCTCAAACACCAGAATTTCACACCCAGGCCTGTCTCAGGCAAGTAAAACGATTACACAGTCACTTAAACCGCTATGTTTCGCCTTTGTGCTGGCCGCTTTGGCGGCGGGGCAGGCGCACGCGGGCAATGGCAAGCGTCCCAAGTTTGACCTCAATGGTGATGGCGTCGTCACCACAGACGAAGTCGCTCAGCACCGGGCGCAGATGTTTGCCAAATCTGACCTCGATGGCGACGGCTTTGTCACTCGCGAGGAAATAGAGCAGATAAAAGCAAAAATGAGAGAGCAGCGCACCGCAGCGTCCAAAGGCAAGTACTTCAACAAAGTGGATGCCGATGGCGATGGCAAAATCTCCGCCGCAGAATCCCAGGCCCAGGCACAAAAGATGGCGGCTAAGCTCGACAGCAACGGCGACGGTGAAATAAGCCGGGATGAGTTTCGCGCCATGATGAAGGCCATGCATAAGCACCAGAAAGGCGGCGACGGCTCCCAATAGAGGGGGCCATGGGTGCTTGGGGTCGCGGGAGTGGTGACTGACGATGAGTTGATGCGCCAGCTGGCCGAGGGTGATCACTCGGCCCTGGGGGAGCTTGTCGAACGTCACAGTGCTCGCGTCCTCAATCTGATTTATCGGATTGTGCTGTCGAAACACGAGGCCGAAGACCTCTGTCAGGAGGTGTTTCTTCGGCTTTGGCGTCAGGCACCCAGTTGGCAGGAAGACGCCAAGTTGAGCACCTGGTTGCATACCGTGGCCCACAACCTGGCGATTAACCATGTGCAGCGCTATCAGCGCCGCCAACTGGTTGATAGCGAAGTGGTAAACAGCACTCTGGACGCTGACAGCGCCGGACATGGGAGGGATCCAAGCAGTGAGCGGGACCAGCGGCGGGATATCGCGGCGGTGTTGCTACAGCTGCCGGAAAACCAACGAGCGGCGCTGGCGTTTCGCTATTACCGTGATCTACCGGTGAAAGACATTGCCGGCATTATGTCCCTGTCGGTCAAGGCTGTGGAATCGCTGTTGGGCCGGGGCCGGGCTCGATTGAAAACACTTATTCAGGCCCAGTCCGAGTCGGACTGAGATACAGGTGGATATGAATATGGCCAACCGCAAATCAACGCAATTCTATTTTGGGCAATGGGTCGAGCAATACGGTGTCCGTGCGGTCGACTGGCCGCTGCTGTTGCGGCTCTGTCTGCCTCTACTGTGGTGCCTACCTTCATTTAGGCGGCAGTGGCAGGCGGCGCAGGTTGAAGACGCCGCCGTGGCGGCGTGCTATCGACAGCTGCCGTCGCTGACCGTAGACGCCGATTTGCGCCAGCGTTTGCTGGCGGTGGTGGCGCATGAGCAGATTCCCCTTCGGCAGCGGTCCAGGCCGGCCTGGCAGCTCAGTGCGCTCAGCGCCATGGCGTCGCTGGGCCTTGGGTTGGCTATAGGCCTGTCCGGTGGCAGCGCGGGATGGCTGGTGGCAACGCCGGAGGAAGGTCTTGCCGAAGATTACCTGGAGGCGTCCGCAGATCAGTATCTATTCTCAAGTTACGACGTCGGGGAATGGTTGGCGGGGGACGAGTCATGACCGGGCGGCGTTGGTTGTTGGTGGCACTGCTGTTGTCCCTGCTGGTTAATGGCGCCGTGCTGGGGCTGATTGTCAGTGAGCGTTTGGTGGATGGCGAGGCCAGAGCGGTGCGGGATATCAGCCGTATGATGTTGCGCGACGCGCCGGAGCAGTTCCGCGGCGCGATACGGGAAGGGATGGTGGCCCACCGAGCCGAGGCGCGGTCGGCGTTTCGGGAACTGCAGTCGGCCCGGCGCGATGTGCTGAAAATGCTAAAAGCAGAGCCGCTGGACGCTGAAGCGCTGAGCCTGGGGTTTCAGCGCATCCGGCAGGCTGACTCTGCCTTAAAGGGTGTGATGCATCAGGTGCTTATTGAGGTGCTGCCTTCGCTGAGTGCGGCTGAGCGGACGCCAATTGCCGAGCGTCATGAATTGCGCCGCAAGAAGTTTAAGGACAAAAAGCCGGAGTGTGAGACGCGGCCACCGTCGCCTGGTCAGAGGCAAGAGCCCTAACGCAGACCTGCCAACTCGCCGTTATACCAGTTTTTGCGCCAGGCATTGAGCACCAGTTTGGGGTACCAGTTTTTCCCCAGACTGCCGTTGTATCGGGCCAGTGCCGGGCGAAGCCGGCCTTTCTCGCGCTCCAGGTAGTATTTGAGAATCTGGCATCCATAGCGGAGGTTGGTGTCGATCTCCGTCAAGTTGTCGTCGGGGCGACCAATTTCCTTGCGCCAGAACGGCATTACCTGCATCAGTCCCTGGGCGCCAACCCGTGAGATGGCGAAGCGGTCAAAGCGGCTCTCTACCTGAATCACCGACAGCACCAACTCCGGCGCCAGGCCGGCGGCACTGGCCTCGCGATGAACGCTGCGTAAAAAATCGAGACGCTGCTGCGGGTCGGCGATAAAGGGCTTAAGGCGTCCCGACATATCCAGTAGCCAGACTTCAGCGTCGAAGCGGTCCTGGAAACTGTCCGCCTGATCGATGGCTGTTTTAAGATACTGACCCAGTGCCGCACGCTCGCTGGCCCCAGGCGAGGCATTGGTTGCCAATGCGGGGGTGGGCAATAGCAGCCATGCCGCCAGCACGGCCGCGGCCGGCGCCAATACGGTGTTGTGGTGGCGCCGCAAAAAACGGGACTTAGTGGCCAATCTTGTCATGCAGTTGGGCCAGGATGTCGTCAATGGCGACGTCCTCGCTGTCACTTTGACGGCGGTGTTTGTATTCCAGCATGCCTTTATCCAGCCCCCGGTCGCCAATGACCACCCGGTGCGGAATGCCAATCAGCTCCATATCGGCAAACTTGACGCCCGGCCGCTCGTTGCGGTCGTCCAGCAAGACATCAATACCGGCGTCCTGCAATTCGTGGTAGAGGCGCTCAGAGGTCTCTTTTACCCGCTCTGACTTGTGCATATTCAGGGGCACCAGCACGACCTGGAAGGGGGCCAGTGACTCCGGCCAGACAATGCCCTGCTCGTCGTTGTTTTGCTCGATAGCCGAGGCCACCACCCGGGTAACGCCGATACCGTAGCAGCCCATGATCATGACTTGGGACTTGCCCTGCTCGTTCAGCACAGTGGCGTTCATGGCCTCGGAGTATTTGGTGCCCAACTGAAAGATATGGCCCACCTCGATACCCCGCTTGATCATCAGAGTGCCCTTGCCGTCGGGGCTGGGATCGCCAGGGACGACATTGCGGATGTCCGCTATTTCGCCCAGCGGCAGGTCGCGCTCCCAGTTCACTCCGCTGAGGTGGTAGCCCTCTTTGTTGGCGCCGCAGATAAAATCGGCGCAATGGGCGGCGCTGCGGTCGACAATACAGGGTATGCTCAGACCACATGGACCGATTGATCCCGGGCCACACCCCAGTGCCGCTTTGATATGTTCGTCGCTGGCAAATGTTAGTGGAGCGCGGACACCCGGCAGTTTTTCTGCCTTGATGTCGTTGAGGGCGTGGTCGCCGCGGACCACGAGGGCCACCAGTGGGGCGCTGTCATCATCCTCTTGATCGCCGTCGGTTTCGCCATAGACAATCAGAGTTTTAACGGTCTGGCTGGGCGCGCAGTCCATAAACTGACACAGCTCATCAATGCTGTGAACACCGGGGGTGGCGACCTCCGTCATGTCTTGGGTGCCTGCAGGTCGCTCACCGGCGGGGGGCAAGGCCTCGGCCATTTCTACGTTTGCGGCATAGTCTGAAGTGTCAGAGAAAGCGATATCGTCTTCGCCGGATTCAGCCAATACATGAAACTCGTGGGAACCGCTGCCGCCAATGGAACCGGTATCGGCAATTACCGGGCGGAAGTCCAGGCCCAGCCGGGTAAAGATGGCGCTGTAGGTGGCGTGCATTACCTGATAGGTCGCTTCCAGCGACGCTTGGTCCTTGTGGAAGGAATAGGCGTCCTTCATCACAAACTCCCGAGAGCGCATGATGCCGAAGCGGGGGCGGATCTCGTCGCGGAATTTGGTTTGGATTTGATAGAAATTGGCCGGCAGCTGTTTGTAGCTTTTGATTTCGTTGCGGATCAAGTCGGTAATGACTTCTTCATGGGTGGGGCCTAGACAGAACGCTCGCTCGTGGCGGTCACTGATGCGCAACAACTCGGCGCCGTACTGTTCCCAGCGACCGGATTCTTCCCACAATTCAGCCGGTTGTACGACTGGCATCAACACTTCCTGGGCACCACTGCGGTCCATTTCTTCGCGAATGATTCGCTCCACTTTTCTCAGTACCCGCAGGCCCATGGGGAGCCAGGTGTACAAACCGGAGGCCAGCTTGCGGATCATGCCTGAGCGCAGCATCAGTTGGTGGCTGATGACTTCGGCGTCGGCAGGAGTCTCCTTTAGGGTGGCGATAAGAAATTGACTGGCGCGCATGGTGTCTCTCTACTTTGTTCGAATACGACGTGGTTACAATAGGCAGGCATTCTACGATTGATGGCCAACGCCGTACAGCTGGCTGTTGGATACGGACCCTAGCACCGACCTTGCCGGGTCAAAACAGAGGAGAGTAGAACATGTTCGAATTGCACAGTGCATTGGAGCGGGATTGTCAGAGGGTGGGGCAGCTGCCGTTGTGTGACGTGTTGCTGATGGATGAGCGTCACTACCCCTGGCTAATTCTGGTGCCACGAGTTGCTGGTGCCAAAGAGCTGATCGACCTGTCGGCTAGCGACGAGCGACAGTTCTGGCAGGAATCCCGCTGGGCCTCGGAGGTTCTGCAAGCTATTCATCAACCAGACAAGCTCAATGTGGCGGCGCTGGGCAACATGGTGCCGCAGTTGCATATACACCATATCGCCCGCTTTACTACCGATGCCGCCTGGCCAAAACCCGTGTGGGGGGCGGTGCCAGCCAAAGCTTATGACGCAGGTGTATTGGTGCAGGAGGCCAGCGTAGTGGCCGACCACTTTGCCCAGCGCTGCAGTGACTTTGTGTCAGCACTGCTGTGATTATTCAATGGTGAACGAGCAGCGGCGCAGCTGCGATGTTGTTGTGGTGGGGGCTGGTATTGTCGGCCTGTCCAGTGCCTGGCACCTGCTCCGCGCCCAACCAGGGCGTAAGGTGGTGTTGCTGGAGAAGGAACCTGATATTGCTCTCCACCAAAGCAATCGCAACAGTGGGGTGGTTCACGCTGGGGTTTACTACCCTCCGGGGAGTTTGAAAGCCCAGTATTGCCAGCGTGGGCGAGAGGCTGTGCGGGCGTTTTGTGAACAGCGGGGCTTGGCCTACCGTCGGTGCGGAAAGTTGATTGTCGCGACTACCGAGCTGGAGCGCCAGCGCCTGCAGCAACTGTCCGACCGGGCTTCATTGAATGGCCTGGATTTGACCTGGCTTGACGCCGGAGCACTCGCAGAGCGCGAGTCACGCATTACCGGGGTAGCGGCGTGCCTGGTTAAGGAGTCGGCCATTGTCGACTACCGCCAGATTGCACAGTCACTGTGTAATGAACTGAAAAATGCCGGTGCGGAAATTGTCACCGGTGCTCAGGTGCTCGCACTAAAAGAGCAGAGTGACGGGGTACTGGTGGATACCTCAAATGGCAACTACCGAGCCAGTGGTTTGGTGAACTGTGCGGGCCTCATGGCGGATCAGCTAGTAGAGATGATGGGGCTGCCCTGCGATTTTCGCATTGTGCCTTTTCGAGGCGAGTTTTACCGCCTTGCCGAGCGCTGCCGGGACTGGATTGGCGCAATGATCTATCCCGTGCCTAACCCCGACCTGCCGTTTCTCGGCGTCCATTTAACCCCCACTGTTACCGGTAACATCACGGCAGGTCCCAACGCGGTGCTGGCGTTAAAACGAGAGGGTTATCGTTGGCGTGATGTCTCCCCGTCGGACCTTTGGGCTATGGCGGTTTATCCCGGGTTTTGGAGAATGCTCAGGGCCAATGTGGGGGCCGGCATCAAGGAGATGCTCGACTCGTTAATAAAAGGGCGGTATCTGCTGGAGTTGCAGCGCTATTGCCCGTCCTTGGTAGAGGGTGACTTACTGCCTCACCCGGCGGGAGTCCGTGCCCAAGCCGTCGATAAGCAAGGACGATTGATTAGCGATTTTCACTTTGTCCACAGCGCCCGGAGCCTGCATGTCGGCAACGCACCGTCGCCCGCTGCCACAGCATCGTTACCCATTGGTGAACATGTAGCGGGTCGTCTGATTCAGCAGCTTTGGCCCGATACCCTATAAAAATAGCTTATTTTTGCGATTTTTAAGTCAAATCCACGGCGATAGCCTTGTATTACAGTGTGCAATGCTCTATACGTACGTGCAGGCACAGAGATAGGCAGCAGAGGCGGTCGTTGCCGGTGCCGTAGACCGAGCCATGCCATTCAACAACAACGTGATACAGGATCTAACTCTATGGCGACCAAAAAAGCAGCTCCAAAGAAAAAAGCAGCAGCCAAGACTAAAGCGAAAGCCGCTCCAAAAGCGAAAGCAAAAGTCGCGGCGGCACCCAAGCGTAAAATGACAGCGATCAGCGAGAAAATGACCAAGACTCAGATTCTCAATGAAATCGCCACCAATACTGACCTGAGCCGCAAGCAGGTTGAGTCTGTATTGGGCGAGCTGGAAGTACTGATTGAGCGCAGCATCAAAAAACGCTCTTTGGGTGAATTCACTATTCCTGGCCTGATGAAGATCACCACTGTGAAGAAGCCTGCCACCAAGGCGCGCAAGGGTATTAACCCCTTCACTGGTGAAGAAACCGTCTTTAAGGCCAAGCCCGCCAGCACCGCTGTTAAGGTTCGCCCGCTGAAGAAACTCAAGGATTTCGCCTCCTAATTTACGGCGTTTTCCCCGGCCGGTTACGCCGGCCGCCCTCCCGCCCGGCAGCTTTTCTGCCGGGTGCCTAGCCCCTTCTCCCTCTGTTTAACCGTGTGCATTTCTTGACCGCCGATGTTTGCGGTATAATCTCGCTCCTTTTTTCGCCGGGAGGCTTGCCAAACGGCCCTTCGCCCCAATTATCCGGGCGGTAGTATTGAATTCGGTTGAATCACCGTGGAGCGCCGGTAACTCCGGCGTGGCGTTTGTTTATTGGGAGGAGCCCCCGTGCCAATTTACGAGTATGCCTGTCAGGCTTGTCGGCATCAGCTGGAAGCCCTACAAAAAATGAGTGACCCCAAGCTGACCACCTGCCCCGCCTGTGGTCAGGAGACCTTGGTGAAAAAAGTCTCGGCGGCGGCCTTCCGCCTCAAAGGCGGCGGCTGGTATGAGACCGATTTTAAATCGGGCGGAAAAAAGAAAAACCTGGCCGGGGACAGTGCTCCCGCCGGGGACAGCGGCGGCAAGAGTGGTGGCGACAAGTCGGGAGGAGAGAAATCCTCGACGCCCAGTAGCTCGTCCAGTGCGGGTAGCAGCTAAATCAATGGACGCCCCCTTAGTGGGGCGTCGCGAACTTACAGCAACGGTATAAACGGGAACAGTATCAATGCGCAGTCACTATTGCGGCAGTTTGAACAGTGATTACATCGACCAGGAAGTCACGCTCTGTGGTTGGGTGGATCGCCGCCGGGACCACGGTGGAGTGATTTTTCTGGATATGCGGGACCGCGAAGGGATTGTGCAGGTGGTGTTTGACCCCGATACCGGTGAGCACTTCCAAACCGCAGACCGGGTGCGCGGCGAATATGTGCTGAAAATTCGTGGCCGGGTACGCGCTCGCGATGCTGCGACCGTGAATCCCAATATGGCCACCGGTGAAATCGAGGTGTTGGGTAAGGAAATCGAGATTCTCAACGAGGCCGAAACGCCCCCGTTTCAGTTGGACGAGCACACAGAGGTCGGTGAAGATGTGCGTCTTCGCTACCGTTATCTGGATCTGAGACGCAATGCGATCTCCGACAAACTGCGTCTGCGGGCGCGGATTACCTCTGTGTTGCGCCGCTACCTCGATGAGCAGGGTTTTCTGGATATCGAGACCCCAATTCTGACTCGGGCCACTCCAGAGGGGGCCCGGGATTATCTGGTGCCGAGCCGGACCCACGGCGGTAAGTTCTTCGCGCTGCCCCAGTCTCCCCAGCTCTTTAAGCAGCTGTTGATGGTGTCGGGCTTTGACCGTTACTACCAGATCGCCAAGTGCTTCCGGGACGAAGATCTGCGCGCAGATCGTCAGCCGGAATTTACCCAGATCGATATCGAAACCTCCTTTATGGACGACAAGCAGATCATGGCTGTGGCTGAGGGCATGATCCGCGATCTCTATAAAGAGGTGCTGGATCTGGATCTGGGCGATTTCCCGCGGATGCCCTTTGCCGAGGCCATGTCTCGCTTTGGTAGCGACAAGCCCGATCTACGGATTCCCCTGGAACTGGTGGATGTCGGCGATTTGATGGCAGAGGTCGAATTCAAAGTCTTTTCCGGGCCGGCCAACAATCCCAAGGGCCGGGTTGCCGCACTGAAAGTCCCCGGTGGCAATGAAGCGCTGACCCGCAAACAGATCGACGATTACACCAAGTTTGTCGGGATCTACGGTGCCAAGGGCTTGGCCTATATCAAGGTTAACGATAAGGCCGATCTGGAAAACGGCCTGCAGTCGCCCATCGTCAAATTCCTGCCGGAAAACGTGCGGGGCGCTATTCTGGAACGCGTCGGTGCTGAGAATGGCGATCTGATCTTCTTTGGCGCCGACAGTGCCAAGGTGGTCAACGAGGCCTTGGGCGCGCTGCGCTGCAAGCTGGGCGAGGACCTCAATCTTTATACCTGCGACTGGGCGCCGCTATGGGTAGTGGACTTCCCCATGTTCGAAGAGGACGACAAGGGTGGCCTGACCTCTTTGCACCATCCTTTTACAGCACCGGCCTGCAGCCCGGAAGAGCTCAAGGCGGCGCCTGCCGAGGCGCTGTCCATTGCCTACGACATGGTGCTCAACGGCACCGAGTTGGGTGGTGGGTCTCTACGTATCTATCAGCCGGATATGCAGCGGGCAGTATTTGATGTGCTGGGCATCGATAAAGAAGAAGCGGAAGAGAAGTTTGGCTTCCTGCTGGACGCTCTCAAATACGGTGCGCCGCCCCACGGTGGTTTGGCCTTTGGCCTGGATCGCCTGGTGATGTTGATGAGTGGCGCGCGTTCCATTCGCGATGTTATCGCCTTCCCCAAGACCCAGACCGCAGCCTGCGTGATGACCGATGCGCCTGGGGTGGTGGAAAGTCGCCAGCTCACCGAACTCAATATTCGGCTGCGCAAAACCGACGAGTCGTAGTGCTGCCGATACACTGAGGAGACTGAACAGTCCTGAATAGCCAACGCGAGGAGTGAGACATGGCCGGTCACAGTAAATGGGCCAATATCAAACATCGCAAAGCCGCCCAGGATGCCAAGCGGGGCAAAATCTTCACCAAGATTATCCGCGAACTGGTAGTGGCGGCCCGAGAGGGCGGCCCTGCGCCGGAAGATAACCCCCGTCTGCGGGCGGTGATGGACAAAGCGCTGTCCAATAATATGAAGCGCGATACCATCGATAAAGCC
This sequence comes from Spongiibacter nanhainus, assembly GCF_016132545.1. Taxonomy (GTDB): domain Bacteria; phylum Pseudomonadota; class Gammaproteobacteria; order Pseudomonadales; family Spongiibacteraceae; genus Spongiibacter; species Spongiibacter nanhainus. Next base: position 3,185,778 of record NZ_CP066167.1, on the reverse strand, counting down.
ATTGCCCGGGGCGCAGGCAACGCCGACGGCGACAACTACGAAGAAGTCACCTATGAAGGCTACGGTAGCGGCGGGGTGGCGGTATTAGTCGAGTGCATGACCGACAACCGCAATCGCACCGTCGCCGAAGTACGGCACGCTTTTACAAAGCGCGGTGGCAATTTGGGTACCGATGGTTCGGTGGCCTACCTGTTCAGTAAAAAAGGCCAGATCTGTTATCCCGCAGGTGCCAGTGAGGAGCAGATTATGGAGGCGGCGCTAGAGGCGGGTGCCGACGATGTCGTCACCAATGACGATGGCTCTATCGATGTATTGACCCCATGGGAAGATTTTTTGGCGGTAAAAGAGGCGATGGTGGCGGCAGGTTTGGAGCATGATAGTGCCAGCATTGCTATGTTGCCCTCTACCACCGTGGAGCTGGATAAAAGTGGCGCCGAGAATATCCTCGGTTTGGTGGATATGTTGGAAGATTCCGACGACGTGCAAAACGTTTACACCAATGCCGACATCCCCGATGCGGTGCTGGAAGCCCTGAACGAAGACTAAGTAGGCGCAGTCTCCTTAGCTGGCACTGTCCGCCATGCTCTCCGTGGGAGGCATGTCATTGTACCGATGCCAGCGTTGGCATGAGGCGGCGTACATAAAGGGCAATGTACGCCCTACGGCACGGTGGGTAGGGCGGACAACGTTTTACCTGTCCGCCATGCTCTCCGTGGGAGGCATGTCATTGTACCGATGCCAGCGTTGGCACGGGGCGGCGTACATAAAGGGCGATGTACGCCCTACGGCACGGTGGGTAGGGCGGACAACGTTTTACCTGTCCGCCATGCTCTCCGTGGGAGGCATGTCATTGTACCGATGCCAACGTTGGCATGAGGCGGCGTACATAAAGGGCGATGTACGCCCTACGGCACCGATTGGTAGGGCGGACAACGCTTTACCTGTCCGCCATGGCGTCCAGGCAAGCACAGGCCCCACCGAGACTTCATGGCGCTTCTTCATGCATAATGCGGGCAAACATGGCCAATCCGCCCGCCACTATGACACAAACTGGGACACGCACCGCGACGCGCATTATCGGGATTGACCCCGGCTCACAAAAAACCGGTTTCGGCATTATCGATGTTGAGGGTTCCCGCTGTCGCTATGTCACCAGCGGCGTCATTCGCCTGCCTGCCACGGCCTTACCGACGCGCCTGGAAATGATCTTTCGCAATCTGCAAACCGTGATCCGTGAATACAGCCCGGCGGAAGCCGTGGTTGAGGAAGTTTTTATGGCAAAGAGCGCGGGGTCTGCGCTGAAATTGGGGCAAGCCCGGGGCGCGGTAGTGGTTGCCTGTGTCAGTGAAGGTGTCGCTGTGTCGGAGTATTCCGCCCGGCAGATAAAAAAGGCGGTGGTGGGGACTGGGGCGGCAGATAAGCATCAAATCCAGCATATGATACGCGTGCTGCTAAACCTGCCCGCCGCGCCACAAGAGGATGCTGCGGATGCTCTGGCGGCAGCTGTGTGTCATGCCCATGCGCGATTGCGGCCAGTAGTCGCCCAGCTATAGGCCTATCTTTAGCCCCCATGCTGTAAACATAAGATAAGGAAGTGGAATGATTGCCAGATTGCGCGGCATACTGATCGAAAAACAAGCCCCGGAAATCGTTGTCGATGTTGGCGGGGTAGGCTACGAGGTGTTAGTCCCCATGACGACGCTGTATCAGTTGCCGGCGCTGGGCGACGAGGTGGCGCTTTACACCCATTTTGTGGTCCGCGAAGATGCCCAGCAACTGTATGGTTTTGCCGATACCTCCAGTCGTCAGTTATTCAGGGATCTAATCAAGGTCAACGGCGTTGGCCCCAAAATGGCTTTGGCCATTCAGTCCGGCATGGATAGCGACGATTTTGTGCGCTGTGTGCAAGATGGTGATACGGCCTCCCTGGTGCGGGTGCCCGGTGTGGGCAAGAAAACTGCTGAGCGTTTGGTTATAGAAATGCGGGACCGACTGCAAAAATGGCAGGTTCCTGCCGGTTTAGCCAGTGCGCCCCGGGAGGCGGTAGTCGATGCAGCGGCAGAGGCCGAGGCGGCGTTGGTGGCACTGGGCTACAAACCCCAGGAGGCCAGCAGGGCCATCGCGGCCTTAGAAACCGAGGGGCAGGGCAGCGATGCGCTGATCCGCCAGGCACTCAAAAACATGATCAAGTAGGGCAGGCATGATAGAAATCGATCGACTGGTGGCGGCAGAGGGCGGGGAGCCCGGAGAGGAGCGCTTTGATCGCGCCATCCGCCCCAAGGCCCTGCAGGACTACATTGGCCAACCAGCGGTGCGTGAGCAGATGGATATTTTTATCCGCGCTGCCCGTCAACGTCAGGAGTCCTTGGACCACACTCTGATCTTTGGTCCCCCGGGCCTGGGTAAAACCACCTTGGCCAATATTCTCGCCAACGAGATGGGAGTGTCCCTGCGCACCACCTCCGGCCCGGTGCTGGAAAAAGCCGGTGACCTGGCGGCGCTGATGACCAATCTGGAGCAGGGCGACGTACTGTTTATCGACGAGATTCACCGCCTCAGTCCCCATATCGAAGAGATCCTCTACCCGGCGATGGAAGACTTTCAGCTGGATATCGTCATCGGCGAGGGGCCGGCGGCACGCTCTATCAAACTGGATCTGCCGCCTTTTACTCTGGTGGGAGCGACCACCAGGGCGGGGCTACTGACGTCGCCGCTGCGGGATCGCTTCGGCATTGTTCAGCGTCTGGAGTTTTACAATGTGGCGGATCTTTCCACCATTGTGAGCCGCTCGGCGGGCATTCTCGATATGGCCATTGAGCCCGAGGGCGCGGAGGAAATTGCCAAGCGCTCCCGGGGCACTCCCCGCATAGCCAATCGCCTGTTGCGCCGGGTGAGGGATTTTGCCGAGGTGCGCGCCGATGGTCGTGTTACCGCAGAGGTTGCCGATCAAGCATTGAGAATGCTCAATGTCGACGAGCAGGGTTTTGACCATCTGGACCGCCGCTTGCTACTGGCGTTAATGGAGAAATTCGATGGCGGGCCGGTGGGCATCGACAGCCTTGCCGCCGCCATCAGCGAGGAGCGGGGCACCATAGAGGATGTACTGGAGCCGTATTTGATTCAGCAGGGTTACATCATGCGCACCCCTCGGGGGCGTGTCCTTACCGCGCTGGCGTATCGTCATTTTGGCCTGGATTATCCCGGTAATACTACCGCTGAACTGGATCTGTGATGGAATTTCACCTACCGCTGCGGGTCTACATCGAGGACACCGATGCCGGCGGTATCGTGTTTTATGTGAATTACCTAAAGTATATGGAGCGCGCGCGCACCGAGTTTATGCGCACATTGGGCTTTGGAAAAGCCGCCGTGGGGAACAATGGGCTGATGTTTGTGGTCAGTGAGGCCCATGTGAAATACCGTCGCTCTGCACAACTGGACGATTGTCTGGACGTCAGTGCAAACCTTAGCAAACTGGGGCGCGCCGGTATGACCTTTTACCAAGAGGTGTATCGGGGCGGCGAGCTGCTGTGCGACGGCGATATTCGTATCGCCTGTGTAGATTGCGAGACGCGGCGCCCCAAAGCGATACCTGACGCGATGCGGGCGGCCTTGGCCGCGCAAACCGTCTCGCAGCCAAGCGGAACACATACCGACTAATAGGGAGAAGAACGCAGTGGATCAAGAGCTTTCCGTACTGCACCTGATCAGCCAGGCCAGCTTTTTTGTACAGGCCATTATGGCCATTCTGGTGCTGGCATCAGTGGTGTCCTGGTACATGATCGTGCAGCGCATCATGTATTTCCGCCTCGCTGAGGGTGAGATGGCGCGGTTTGAATCCCATTTCTGGTCTGGCGCCGACCTCAACCAATTGTACGACGAGGGCAGCAAAGACAAGCAGCCGGCGATGGGTATGGAAAGCGTATTCCGGGCCGGCTTCAAAGAGTTTACTCGTCTCGCCAAACGCAATATTGATTCCGATGCGATTATGGATGGCTGCCAGCGGGCCATGAGAGTGGCGCTGGCCAGGGAAGAAGAGCGAATGGAGCACCACTTACCGTTTTTGGCCACGGTGGGTTCCACCAGCCCCTATGTCGGTCTGCTGGGCACGGTCTGGGGCATCATGGGGTCTTTTCACGGTCTGGGGCAGGTGCAGCAAGCCACACTGGCGACGGTGGCACCAGGTATTTCCGAGGCCTTGATCGCAACGGCCATGGGCTTGATAGCGGCAATCCCGGCGGTGGTCTCTTTTAACCGCTTCTCCGCTAAAGTGGATTCCTATTACGGCAAATATGAAACCTTTGCCGATGAGTTCTCCAGTATTCTGCACCGTCAGGTGCACACCAAAGACTAACGGCGGCGGGAATAAGGAGAACACTATGGGCCGTCGCGCCAAACGCAAGCCAATGTCCGATATCAATGTCGTGCCCTATATCGACGTGATGTTGGTGCTGTTGATCGTTTTTATGGTGACAGCTCCGCTGTTGGTGCAGGGGGTGCAAGTGGATTTGCCTGAGGCGTCCACCGAACCGGTATCCTCCGAGGAAGACGATCCGATTGTGGTATCCGTTGATAAGGAAGGTCGTTACTACGTGAGTTTGGGGGATCCGGCCAAGCAAAACGAGCCGGTGGAGCTGGCGGAAATTGGCGATAAACTGGCCAAAATTTTGCGTAATAAGCCCAAGACTCCGGTGATGGTGAAGGGCGACAATGCCGTTAGCTATGGCAAAGTCGTCGCGGCCATGGCGACCTTACAGGGGGCGGGGGCCGCCTCGGTGGGGCTTATCACCCAGGAACCGCTGGCGGATAGTGGCAGGTAAGCATGCAGCTGATACCCGCACTGGCAACCCTGTTACTGCATGGATTGATCGCATTGCTGATCATTGTGGGTGTGCCTGGGCTGCAGCAAAGCCAGGAACTCAAGGCCAAACCCAGGGTGATCCACGCAAAACTGGTGGTGGAAAAGCCACCACCGGCGCCGCCTAAGAAGGCGCCGCCTCCCAAGCCAGCGCCTAAGCCAAAACCAAAACCAAAACCCGAGCCCAAACCGGCTCCAAAACCTGAGCCCAAGCCTGAGCCAAAACCCAAGGGGCCCACTCCGGAAGAGATTCGCAAGAAAAAAGCGGAGGAAAGGGCTCGGGAAAAGGCGAGGGAGGAAGCCAAACAGCGGGCGCTGGAAGAGCAAATTCGCCGTCAGCAGGAGGAAGAGCTAGCCGCGGCTATCGCCAGTGAGGATGAGGCGATCGAAGATGCCGAGTTGGCGTCTACCTACAGCGATCTGATCGCCGACTTGGTGCAGCGCAATTGGCGTAGACCCCCAACCGCCCGAAACAATATGGTGGTGGTGGTACGCTTCGAGATTTTGCCGACGGGTGAATTTATTAACCCCAATGTCGTCGATAGTAGTGGCCATCTCGCGTTTGATCAGTCGGCGCTGGATGCCATAGAGCGAGTGGGTCAAGTGCAGGAATTGCGCGAACTGGCGGCGAAAGAGCCCGGTGTGTTTAGCAAAAACTTCCGCCGCTTCACCATACGATTCAACCCAACAGATTTGAGGCGATAATGTCGATGCGAGCTGTTTTACTGCTTATCCTCGTGCTTCTTGGCCCCCTGGCCAGGGCCGAGTTAACCATCGAAGTGAACCAGGGCAATGACGACCCAGTGCCTATCGCGATCGTGCCCTTTGCTTGGAAACCGGGGCTGACGGTCGCCGAGGATATTGCGGCGATTGTCGAGAGCGATCTCCACCGCAGTGGCTTGTTCAGACCACTGAGCCGAGCCGATATGTTGAGTCGGCCGGCCTCTGCCGAGGAGGTGTATTTCCGGGATTGGAAAAGCCTGGGCGTAGATTACGTGTTGGTCGGTCAGTTGGGGGTTTCCGGCACTGATAACCTGGTTGCCCGCTATCAGCTTCTGGATGTAAATACCCAGCGGGTTATTCTTACTGGCACTGATTTGAGCCGCGCCAGCCGGCCTCGGTATCTGGCCCACACCATCGCCGATCGGGTGTATGAGCAACTGACCAATGTGCGGGGGGCATTCCGTACCCAGCTGCTTTATGTCTCTGCTGTTCGGGAGGGTGATGCCCGCTTCCGTTTCCGCTTGCTGCAAAGCGATATTGACGGTGCCAACGAGAAAGTGTTGTTGGATACCAAAGAGCCGATTCTGGCACCGACCTGGGCGCCGGACGGCAACCGCATTGCCTACGTGTCATTCGAGACCAGTCGGCCGGCGATTTACCTACAGAATCTGAGTACCGGTAAGCGGGAGCAAATCACCAGCTTCACTGGTATCAACGGTTCACCGGCGTTTTCACCCAATGGCGATCAAATGGCCATGGTGCTGTCCAAAGATGGCTCGCCGGATATCTATGTTATGGACCTGGCGACCCGCAAACTGCGCCGGATCACCACGCATTTTGCCATCGATACTGAGCCGGCGTGGATGCCCGACGGCAAACACCTGGTATTTACTTCCGACCGGGGTGGCAAGCCGCAAATTTACAAAGTCGAGCTGGCGACCGGTTACGTAGAGCGGGTGACCTTTGAAGGGGACTATAACGCCCGGGCCCGAGTGCTGCCGGACAACCTAGGGTTGGTCATGGTACACAGAAGTAACGGTAATTTTCACATCGCAGTGCAAGATTTTAAGCGCGACCGTGTCGAAGTTCTCACCACGACCGAATTGGACGAGTCTCCCAGTGTAGCGCCAAACGCGAGTATGCTACTGTACGCCACAAAGCATAACGGCAAGGGGGTGCTGGCGGCCGTCTCTGTGGATGGTGGCGTAAAATATCGCCTGCCATCAAAATTCGGCGAAGTAAGGGAACCTGCTTGGTCTCCCTACCTCGAAGAATAGGTCGCGGTAAGACGCGGTAAGTCGCGGTAAAAAGAAACGTAGTATCTGCGTGTATCTGGATGTGTAATTGGTAGTGCAATTTACTGTGCAACAGGAAAATGCAAGGACCGCCTAAAAGGGTCTTGCGTGATCTAACCATTAAACAGGGAAAAAACTATGAAATTCCAATATAAATTTGTTCTGGGTGCGGTACTTTCTGGTCTGCTGTTAAGCGGTTGTTCGTCAACCGATACTGACGCCAGTGGTGAAGGGTCAATGAACGACGACGGTTTCAGCACCTATACTGAGCCGAAAGATTCCAGCTCCAGCTCAGAGTTCGATACCGCCGAAGAGATGGCCAACCTGCAAACGGTGTTCTACTTCGATTTTGATCAGGCTTCGCTGTCTATGGACACTCGCCGTGCTTTGGACGCGCAGATCAACCGTCTGAAGAACACCACTGGCCCGATTCGCCTGGAAGGTCACGCCGATGAGCGCGGCACCCGGGAGTACAACATTGCCCTGGGCGAGCGTCGTGCGCAGGCAGTGGCCGAGTACATGGCGATCAACGGTATCCCTCGTTACCGTATTGAAACCGTCAGCTATGGTGAGGAGCGTCCGGTAGCATTTGGTCAAAGTGAATCGTCCTATGCTAAAAACCGTCGCGTTGAACTAAAATAAGCGTCGGTAGAGGCAATTCGACGAAAAGGCAAATTGATGCAATTGAAAAAAACGGCTATTCCCATGATTCTGGCCGGCGTTTTCGCCGGCCCTGTGGGGGCGCAAGCCCCCATTGAAGACATTAACGACCCCGGCCGCCGTGCCGAGGGCAGTAATGCCAGTATGCAGGCAGAGCTCTATCGCCAGCTGCAGCAGCTGCGGCAGGAGGTTATGTCACTGCGGGGAACCGTTGAGCAGCAAGGGCATCAGTTGCGCCAGTTAAAACAGCAAAGTCTCGATCGCTATCTGGACGTGGATCGCAGGCTCAGTGCCATGAGTGGTACCGCTCCGTCTTCCCCCCTGGGCAGTAGCAGTGATGACCCAGCGGCCATGGCGTCAGCTGAAGGCGAAACCGCCACGGCGGATAGCGCAGTGGCTGCTTCGCCCAGTGCTGGCGTCAGCCCGGCGGCATCTGCCAGCCCGGCTGATGCCAGCGAATCTGACGACGCATCTGGTTCTGAGGCCGCGGCCACCTTAACGGGCAATCCGTCCCAGGATTACGCCCAGGCCTACGCTTTGGTCAAGGCGCGGGACTATGATCAGGCGATCGAGGCTTTCAAAAGCTATATTCAGCGTTACCCCGATGACCGTTATACGCCCAATGCGTGGTATTGGCTGGGTGAACTCTATGCGGTGGGCGAGCGCAACTTGGAGGCCTCCGCTCAGGCCTTTCAAAAATTACTGACCGACTACCCCAACAATGGCAAAGTGCCGGCCGCCATGTATAAATTGGGTACCGTTTACTTTCTTCAGGGCGAGAAGCAGAAGGCTCAACAGATGCTGACCAACGTGCTGGATCGCTACGGCAACACGGGTAATTCGGCGGTTAAAAAATCGCGGGAATTCCTCCGCGATAATTTCTAGGTGGATCCGGTAATAACTGATAGCCCAGTTCGCACTGAGGGGAAGTTAGACAGCGAGCTGCGGATCACGGAAATCTTCTACTCTCTGCAGGGCGAGGCCAATACCGCGGGCCTACCCACGGTTTTCGTGCGCCTGACAGGCTGCCCTCTGCGCTGCCAGTATTGTGATACCGAGTATGCCTTCCACGGTGGTGAGCGTCGCACCCTCGACGCTATTTTGGCTGACGTTGCCGGCTATGCACCGCGCTATGTCTGTGTGACCGGCGGTGAGCCTCTGGCGCAGCCGGCTTGCCTGTCGCTGCTGGCTCGTCTTTGTGACGCCGGGTATCACGTGTCTCTGGAAACATCGGGGGCAATGTCAGTGGCCGACGTGGACAGCCGGGTGAGCAAAGTGCTCGATCTGAAAACGCCCGGCTCAGGGGAGCTACAGCGCAATCTGTGGGAAAATCTGCAATATCTGAATCCTGCAGACCAAATCAAATTTGTAATCTGTAACCGTGAAGACTACGAGTGGGCTAGGATGCAGCTCGACTTGCACCGGCTCTCGGAGCGGGTGGGTGATGTATGGTTTTCGCCCAGTTACGGTCAGGTGGACGCCACCGCCTTGGCGGAGTGGATTGTCGCAGACAACCTGGCTGTTAGATTCCAGCTGCAACTTCACAAGCTATTGTGGAACGACAGCCCGGGGCACTGAATCCCGGTCGCCACTATTGAAATGTCGAGGTGAACTTTGAGTAAAAAAGCCGTGGTGCTGGTTTCGGGCGGCCTGGATAGCGCAACCGTATTGGCTCAGGCCAGAAAGGAAGGCTACGAGTGTTATGCCTTGGCCTTTGACTATGGCCAGCGTCATCGCGCTGAACTGCAGGCGGCCCGGCGGATAGCGGAGCAGCTCGGCGCCCAGGCCTTCAAGGTCATCAATCTCGATCTCAGCAGTATTGGTGGCTCGGCTTTGACCGACACCGGCATCGATGTACCCGATTTCAGCGGGGCCGAAGGCATTCCCGTCACCTATGTGCCGGCCCGCAATACGGTATTTCTCTCCATTGCTCTGGGCTGGGCCGAAGTCCTGGCGGCCGACACCATTTTTATCGGCGTCAACGCTGTAGATTATTCGGGCTATCCAGACTGCCGCCCGGATTTTATCGAGGCTTTCCAGCGCATGGCCAACTTGGCCACCAAGGCCGGGGTTGAGGGGGAGAGCCTGCAAATCCGCACCCCGCTGATTGATTTGACCAAGGCGGAAATCATTAAGTTGGGGGTGGATTTGGGAGTCGACTACAGTCAAACCGTCTCTTGTTATCAGGCAAATGCGGACGGCGAAGCCTGTGGTCGCTGTGACAGTTGCCATTTGCGTAGGGAAGGGTTTCTACAAGCGGGCTTGCCTGACCCCACGCGCTATGCGGTGAGTCGCTAACAGTGTTACTTTTTTGTTGCCAGGCTGTTGTTTTTTTTATCTAAATCCGTATTATATGCGCCTCCTTCGGGGCCGTTAGCTCAGTGGTAGAGCAGTTGGCTTTTAACCAATTGGTCGATGGTTCGAATCCATCACGGCCCACCATTTTTTCCCCTCTCTATTTCTCTGGGCTCTACGGCTCTACCCCATTAACGGGGGATGGCACTCACTAAACCCTATTTATCACACCGTCCCATCCACAATGGGCCAGCACTCGTAGTCGGTAGTTCTCAAAGTTTCTAAAACCATACGCTCGCCGCGAGATCATTTCCATTTTGTTGTGGAAGCCTTCGGTAATCCTATAAGCGGGGCTTGTCACGGCTATTGCTCTGATAGTCCTCAGTCCCATCCGCGCGCTTACGTTCATTTGATGCTCGATTGCAAACGCTGCCTTGGCTATTGGCAGGGCCTGCTGCGCGCCAAGCTCATTAGGTCGGTTTACATGTAAACCTGGGCGTGATTACAATGCTCGATCGCTTTTGTTTATTGCAGAGTGCTCAAGATCATGCATAGTGGCTTTCATATTCGACGAAAGGCTTTGTCTCACGGCATTGAGGCGATGCTGAGGGCTAGGGCAGCGTTAATGCGCGACATGCCACGTCACCAGGACACCGCCGAGCCAATTCCCGACATCGCGCAATCCCCAGAAGACTTCCGTCCTCTGCACAACGCGTGTTTTCAAAACCCTTATCCCTTCTACAAGATGCTCAGAGATGGCTATCCGATTTATCGGTTGGCAAATGGCATCTATTGTGTCTCTCGCTATGAGGATATTGCTGCGGTCAGCAAGAATACCGACCTGTTCTCATCAACCTACCAAGGGGCCATTGCGGGACTAAGGCCGGGCCAAATCATTGTCGACCTGGGTAAAAAGCAGCAGCGCCTCGCGGATCTGGGGTTGATTCCCGGCAATGTATTGGCGCTATCGGACCCTCCAATTCACACCAGTGAGCGGAAGGTCGCTCACAAGGGGCTGAATTCCCGCTTTGTGAAAACTCTTGATGGAATGGTCGAAGCTCTCTGCCAAAGCATGATGGACGAGTTTATCGACAGCGGAGAGGTGGAATTTATGCAGGCCTTCGCCTGGCGCCTGCCAATGCGTGTCATTATACGTTTACTGGGTTTTCCCGAAGACGACTATGAGAAGGTGAAAGCATGGTGTGTCCATGGCATTACCACCCAGAGTGGTATTGCGACACACAGGGAATTGATGGTGGCGCAGGCAGAGTTGATTGCCTTTGTCCGTTATTGCTGGGAGCAATTCCTGGAGGCTAAAAGGCGTCCCCGTGACGATCTCAGCGCGATTTTTGTCGAAGCGGTTAATGACCCCGACAATGTCATGACAGAGGCAGCCGCTGTCAGTGCTATGTTCCAGTTGTTGATCGCCGGCAGTGATTCCAGTGCCACCAGCATGAGCAACGCCCTGAAGATGCTGATTGAGAACCCCGACATATACGCAGAGCTCTGCGCCGATATGAGTAAACTGCCAGACTTTATCGAAGAAGTCTTTAGACTGGAGTCGGCGTTCCAGGGGCACTTTCGATGGGTGAAACAGGATACGCAGTTGCATGGCGTCGAATTGCCAGCCGGTAGTCGACTGTTTCTGATGTGGGCTTCGGGTAATCGCGACGAGCGGGTGTTTGAGAATCCTGATGCCATTAAGCTCGACAGGGCCAATGGCAAAAAGCACCTGACCTTTGGTCATGGAGTCCATGCCTGTATTGGTCGCGAGCTCGCTCGCAGTGAAATTCGTATAGTGCTCAGGGAATTTCTCAGGCGCACCGAAAATCTTCGCATCAACGGCAGTGCGCCATTTCAGGCATCAATGTTTGCTCATACCCTGGTACGCCTGCCGATAGCCTTTGATAGACGCCCACTCGTGTAGGCGAAGCATAGCCTGAGGACGGATACAGGAGACAATAGCCTTGGCTGGGAAAAACTTGTGCCGAGAAGATTTTGTAGCGACGGCTCTGGATATCATCGCGGAATCGAGCGTTGATGCGCTGTCGATGCGAAAGGTTGCCGCGCGCCTCAATGTGAGTGCTATGGCGATGTACAAGCACTTCCCCAATAAAGAGGCCTTGCTCTCTGCTGCCCTGGACGCATTTATTGCCAGTGCCGATGTGATTCCCAGCGAGCCATTGCCCTGGGAGCAGTGGGTGGAAACCGTTGCCCGCCGAATGTACAGCGCGCTGTGCCGGGATATGAGCTGGGTGTCAGTGCTGGGTGCGATCAGCTTGGGTGAGCAGGCAGCCTATGTCACCGACTCTTTTGTGGACACACTGACCGAGGCCGGCTTCTCTGCCGAGCAGGCACTACAGTGTTATTTTACGATGATTCAGTTGGTCGTCGGCGCGGTCTGTATCCGGTCTTCGATGATCGCAGAAAAGGCCCGCCCCAATCGCTGCAATGCGGCTGGAGCTGCTCGTTCTGACCATCATCAAGACGGCACTGCACTTCTATATCCAGTGTCGGCCGATAGTGCTATAGCGAGTCAGGAGCCTCTCGAGATCAGTCTGCCGCTGTTTATTGCAGCGCTTCGCCACTATGAAGGCGCTGGGCATTCAACATTCCCCTAGGCGAAACGCCGTATTCCCTCTTAAACACCTTGCTGAAATGACTGGGGTCACTGAACCCCCAGCGATAGGCAACTTCAGCGATGGACAGCTTGCTGATACCGGCGCTGAGAATATCGTCCTTACTGCGCTCCAGGCGACGCTGGCGAATCCACTGGGAGACGCTGGTGCCTACGTCTTCAAAGAGCAAGTGAAGATAGCGCAGTGATATCTGGTGCGCTTCGGCAATCATGGCCGGGCCGAGCTGCTCGTTGCCCAGGTTGTGAACGATGAACTGTTTAATCCGCCTTAGCATGACGAACTTGAGGGTGGCTGGGGATAGCGAGGTTTTGCTGGAGAGCAGAGCGGCGAGCATGTCCATGGTGGGCCGCATTAGCGCGGTGCCAGTCTCTGCACCAATTTTCGGCATTTGCTGTTCAAGCTGAAGTAGGTGGTTGGCAAAGACCGCGCCCATGCCAGTAGTGGCCGAAAGCGGGATGCCAGCATAGTCGTGGGCATGGGCAAACACACTGGTTAGACTGCGTTCGGGCAACATCAGTGTCACTTTTTCCAGGCGCTCGGGAACATTGAAGTGCATTTTGCGGGTACTGTCCCAGAGAATAAGCTGGCCAGCCTGTAGTTCGATGTCCTGATAGTCGATGCGAAGGTTTTCTCTTCCCCGCTTGATATACAAGACACTCAGGTAGGCGTCATCGGTGTTTGCAAATTCCTGCATACCTCGATATCCCACCAGCGGGTCACATATACATTTAATCAGCCGGTAACCGTTAAAGCTATGCATCTGGATGTTGGCGTTGAAGGTCTTATCGGTGGTGGGACGATCCACCGACCAGGGCAGATGTGACTGGCACAGCATATCCCGCCAGGCATCAAATTTGTCGGCAAGGGGAAGGTCGTCAGTGTTCCAGTGTACGGCAGTGCCGGTGGCTGAGGTGGCTTGCATCATGGCAATGCCCTCGTTGCTTGCTGTTGTTATTGGTATGGCAGCATTCCGCTAGTTAGCTTCCGGTCGCGGTAGCCGTCTCTCAACTGCACTATTAGCCATGAGCCTGTGCGCTGTCAAACCTAGCTAAGCTCGCAGTGCACAGATGACCATGTATACCTGCTTTGGCGTTCAAGTCTGCAGATGGGGTGGGATTTATAGTGGCTGAAAGCCGTGGTGTGTCCGTATATCAGGATTCGCTCCACGGGCCCTTAAGCGCTTTTTGAGCCCCAAGAATGCCAAACGTTGCGAGAGAGTCAGTGTCATGGAAGCTAGCGAAATTCTAAAAGACGCCAGTACCTTGAAGTGGATTCCAATAATTGACGGTATCGACTTCAAGCTATTGAGAGTCAGTCAGGAATCCGGTGTGTGGACAGTGTTGTTTCGCTGCCAGCCAGGGAGTTTTTTCCCTATCCACAAGCATCATGGGGCCGGGGAATACTACGTGATCACCGGGCGTATGCAATACGTTGCCGGTGAGGCTGTAGCCGGATGTTATGGCTACGAACCGCTGGGCGCAATCCATGAGAAAACGCTGTTTCCCGAATACACAGAGTTGCTGTTTACCAATCATGGTCCCGTGGCCTTTCTCGATGATGAGGGCGGCATCAAGCAGCTTCTCGATTACGCTCTGTTGTGTGATTTAGCTGATGCGGTTTAACGATAGTTGCCGCTTAGCTTTTTAGTTTTATGACGCTGTTATCGAGAGGATATGCCATGCAAGCGACCAGTGAACAGCAACGCTGGATGTATTTGAAAATGGTTACCAGCCGATACTTTGAGGAAGCCACCGAAAAAGCATACCTAGAGGGCAAGCAACCGGTTTTTAACATGGCAGCTGGGCCGATACCCGGTGAGATGCACCTGTCTAATGGCCAGGAACCCTGTGCAGTGGGAGTGTGCGCCCATCTGCGAAAAGACGATGCAGTGACTGCGACTCACCGCCCCCATCATATCGCCATTGCCAAGGGGGTGGATTTACCCCGTATGACGGCAGAGATCTTCGGGAAGGCCTCAGGTTTATCCGGGGGCCGTGGTGGCCATATGCACCTCTTCGACACGCAGGTGAATTTTGTATGCAGCGGCATTATTGCCGAGGGCATGGCGCCGGCGGCCGGGGCGGCACTGAGTTTTAAAATGCGCGGCGAAGATCGAGTGGCGGTTGCCTTTATTGGCGAAGGGGCGTGTAACCAGGGAGCCTTTCACGAGGTGATGAATCTGGCCGCAGTATGGCAGTTACCCTTTATCTGTGTGATTGAGGATAACCAGTGGGGGATTTCTGTCGCCAAGCAAGCATCCACGGCGGTCCCGGGCAACGAGGTTCGTGCCCAGGCGTATGGCATCCCCGGTTATCGCGTGGCGGATAACGATCCTTTGGCGGTCTTTGCCACCGCGGGGCAAGCCATAGCCCGCGCTCGGCGCGGTGAGGGGCCAACCTTGATTGAAATCGAAACCAGCCGGCTCGCAGGACACTTTATGGGGGACGCTGAAGCTTATCGCCCCGAGGGCGAAAAAACCGGGGCAATCGCCCGGGACCCTATCCGAGCCATGCGTCGACACTTGTTGGAAAGCGGCGTCTGTAGCGAGGGTGACGTGTCGGTTCTCGAGGAGGATGCTCGGTCGACGGTGGCTTCTGCCTTCGATTTCGCCCGGGAGGCGGATTTTCCGCAACCCGCTCAAGCCCTTGATTGCGTGTTCGTGTAGGAGCCAAAGCATGACTGAAAAGAAACGCCGTTTGACTATTGCCAGAGCAATGTCAGAAGCCATTGCCCAGAACATGCGTGCCGACCCGACGGTTTTTGTGATGGGGGAGGATATCGGCAAACTGGGTGGGGTGTTCGGTACTACCCAGGGTTTGTTGGAAGAATTTGGTGAAGAGCGTATTCGCGATACCCCAATATCGGAAACCGCGTTTATTGGTGCGGCGGTGGGCGCCGCTACCCAGGGTATGCGTCCCATCGCCGAGCTTATGTTTGTGGACTTCTTTGGTGTGTGTATGGACGCGATCTATAACCTTGCCGCCAAGAATGCCTATTTTTCTGGCGGGGCTCAGCCTTGCCCAATGGTACTGATGACCGCAGTGGGGGGCGGTTACAGCGATGGTGGGCAGCACAGCCAGTGTTTGTATGGCACCTTTGCCCATCTACCGGGAATGAAAGTGGTATCACCCTCCAATGCTTACGATGCCAAGGGGCTGATGAACGCGGCTATCGCTGATAATAACCCGGTAGTGTTTATGTTTCACAAGGGCCTGCAAGGTATGGGGTGGCTCGGCACTGAGCCCGGCTCTATCGTTCATGTCCCCACAGAATCCTACACGCTGCCGCTGGGTAGCGGGAAAATTGTACGTGAGGGCGATCACCTGACTATTGCTGCGTTGGGGCCTGGTGTCCATCAAGCCTTGGCGGCAGCCAAAACATTGGAGGCGGAGGGGGTCTCGGCCGAAGTATTGGACCTGCGTTCATTGGTGCCCTTGGATCGCGAGCTATTGTTTGCGTCGGTACAAAAGACCGGCCGCTTACTGGTGGTGGATGAGGACTATCAGAGCTTTGGTGTCAGCGGTGAGCTGATCGCATCGGTGGTGGAGCGCGATGTCTCAATCCTTCGCGCCTCGCCAGCGCGGGTAGCCTACCCCGATATCCCGATACCTTTTACGCCGCCCATGGAGCAGTACGCGCTGCCCAATAGCGAAAAAATCCATGCTGCGGCATGTCGCATGCTGTGAAGGAGTGCACCACATGATTGAAGTAAAAATTCCTGAGGACTTATGGACTGATACTACAGAGGGTGCACTGACAAACTGGTACTTTGAAAGTGGCGATAGGGTAGCTCCGGGCGACCTGGTGGCCGATATCATGGTGGCGAAAGCGGTGTTTGAAATTGAAGCCCCGGCGGCGGGCATCCTTCGCCGCTGCGTTCAGGTTGATGACGTTGTCAAAGGGGGCGACCTTGTGGCGACGATTGTGGCAGAGTAGCGGCAGTGCTGAGGCCGGGTTGGGCTAAGCAACCACCAGCACGCTTTCCAGTGCTGCACGCAAAGCCTCTGGAATCGCTTGCGGGCGCTCGCTGTTTCGGTCGACAAACACATGAGTAAAGCTGCCGTGAGCACTGGCCTGGTCTTCTCCTTCCGCAAAAATAGCCAATCCGTATTCCACCGATGAATTGCCAATTTTATTTACTCGAAAGCCCCCCTCGATAGACTGGGGGAAGGCGATGGCGCTGCGGTAGTTGCACTGCGAACTGACAACATAGCCAATAACATCGGCATGCTGGATATCCAGGCCGCCACGCTCTATCAAAAACCGGTTGGCGATCGTATCAAAGTAGGAGTAGTAGGTGACGTTGTTAACGTGCCCGTAGATATCGTTATCCATCCAGCGGGTGGTAATGGGGGTAAACCAATAATAGTGGTCTCGGGCTAAGGCCAAATCTGACACAGCGATATTCCTTCCTTAGGTACTGATTTGCGGAATTAGTATGCCTGTTGATATATCGACAAGGCGTCTGTCTCCAGAACTTGCCGGGGGTTGTTAACCAGCAGGCGGGTCTGCAACATGGCCTCGCTAGCAAGCATGGCTAAATCCTTCTCGGGCACATCCGCCGCACTCAGAGTCGATGGTAAAGATAAATCGTCGATAAGCCCTTCGAAATAGCAAGCAAACTGCTCTGCTTTTTCCGTGCTTGAAGAGGCGGTGGCCTCGGGTGCGACGATATCCAGAAGCCTGGCGTAGAGCGGGGCCGCCTGCTCGATGTTAAACCGCAGCACATGGGGTAGGACCAGGGAGTTACTGAGTCCGTGGGGGATATGATAGTGACCACCCAGCGGATAGGCGAGGGCATGCACCGCGCCCACGGGCGCATTGGCAAAGGCCTGTCCAGCCAGGCAAGCGCCCAGCAGCATGGCCTGACGGGCCTCCAGGTCCGCGCCCTCTGTGAATACCCGGTGTATGTTGCGGGACATTAGCAGCAGTGCTTTCTCGGCCAACATATCCGAGTAGGGGTTCTTTTTGATGACGCTGGTATAGGCCTCGACGGCATGAACCATCGCATCGACCCCAGTGCAGGCCGTCACGAAGGGGGGCAGGCTGGTGGTCAAGGCGCCGTCCAGTATGGCGGCGTCGGGCAGCAGCTGCGGTGAGACTACCCCGGCTTTGGTGCTATCACCGGTAGTGACAATAGCCACCGGTGTGACTTCTGACCCGGTGCCTGCGGTGGTGGGAATCTGGATAAGGGGCAGTCGGGGCCCCCGGCTTTGGTCCACACCGTAAATAGTAGGCAGCGACTCCCCAGACCGAGCCAGCAGCGCAACCAGCTTGGCAGTATCCAGCGAGCTGCCGCCGCCAAAGCCGATAACACCGTCGACCTCGGCGTCCACAGCTGTTTGCAGGCCAGCCTGGATAACCGTCTCGGGCGGGTCGGCGATAACGTCGCTGAACAGCTGATAAGGCAAGGCGTGCTGGGCCAATACCGTTTCCAGGCTGCTCAGCAAGCCAGCCTCAACAACACCTCGATCACATACGACTAGCGGGTGGGTGATTCCCAGTCGACGGCAGATGTCGGCGAGCTCTTCGATGCTGCCGGGACCACTGACGAGGGAACTGGTGGTGGAGAACTGAAATATCGACATCTTGTATGCCTTTGCCTTGAACGGGCAGCGCAGCTTGGCAAAAAAGGGCCTGGCCGCCAAACCGTGAATTATTTTGCAAAACAATACGGCTAATGGCGCCTTGATGTAAACAAGGTGGCGAGCTGTCGATGTGGCGCAGGGCCTGAGGCTGCGCGCCTGGGCAGGCGCGCGTTTGATAGGGGCGAGTTAGGCAGAGCGGGCTTTGCGCGCTTTGGGTTTTGGCGCGGCCTCCACTTTTCCTCGCGGACTGTTGGCTGCTTTGGCTTCGATGGCTTGCGCGGCCTCCAGCAGCTCGTGGTAGGCGCCGGTAATGCACTGATGGTAGAAGTCGGGGTCCGGCATCATTTCCCGGCAGCAAATAAAGGCCAGGCAAACACTGCCGTAGTAACTGTTGATGGTGTGGAACAGCCCGGTGCCATCCAACGGGCAGCCTGCACCCAACCACAGACCGGCCCGGGCTCCCGCCATATACATGGGGAACTGGGGGCCGGGCACATTGGTAACAATGGTATGCAGCATGGGAGTGCGAGCCGCTAAATGGGTACCGGCCGCGACTCGCATGCCGACCGAGGCGAGCCCCGAGGGGATCGAGTCAATAATCGTTGCCATGCGCTCGACGCCAATGGCATTGGCGTAGGCTTTTGAGGATACCGCGTCTTGGTGGATCAGCTTTAAGCGCTCTACCGGGTCGGCAATATCGGTGCGCAGGTGCAAACGCATGCCCGCCACTTGGTTGCCACCTTCGGCGTTGTGGTTGTCAGCGTCGCGAGTACTGATGGGGACGCCGGCCACCAGAGAGTTTTCTGGGAGTTCGCTTTTCTCTGCCAAATAGCGGCGCATGGCGCCCCCCACAATGCTCAGCAGCACGTCGTTCAGGGTGCCCTCGGCTACGGTATTCTTAATGTACTTCAGCTCCTGTAAGTCCATGCGGAAGCCGCCGAACACTCGGTGTGGCGTCACTGCCTCATTGAAGCGAATACGGTCTTTGACTTCATGGTTGGTAAACGCTTTGCCCTTGTAGCCTTTTTTACCTTCCTTGTGGGAGCGGTAGGCGTGCTTGGCTACCCGCATGGCCTGTCGCGGGGATTTGAGTGCGTTGAAATAAGCGTTTTTCAGCAAGGTGAAGTCGCTGGGCGGCGCCTCGCCCTGCCAGGGTGTCGGGGTGTGTTGGGTTTGTGGGTAGGGCTCAAGATCGTGCAGGGCCTCAATCATCTGGTTGCCAGTGGCGCCGTCGATGGCGCTGTGGTGGATTTTCATATACATCGCAAAGGCACCGGGTGGCATGCCGGTGATATTGTCCAGGCCTTCGATGATATAGGCCTCCCAGGGTGGCCGGTTGAGGTCCAGAGGGCGGCTGTGGAGTCGGGCCAGCAAAATACAAAACTGGCGCCAGTCGCCGGGTTTGGGCAGCGACAGATGGCGGACGTGAAACTCGAGGTCAAAATTCTCGTCGTTGATCCAATAGGGGCTGTCCAGATTGAAGGGCACTTTGACCAGCTTCTGGCGAAACACCGGAGACTTGTGGATGCGCTCTTCAAAGCGGGCAAGAATATCCTTAAATCTGACGCCGCCTTCGGCGCTGCTGGTGTCATAGATAAGGATAGGGCTGATATGCAGTGGGGTGTTGGTGGTTTCGTTGTAAACGAAAATGGCATCCGTGTGGCTCAGTTGCTTCATTGCGACACCTTTTATTTGTCTTAGCGTTGATTGGCAAAGTACTTCACTGATATTACCTAGCAATTGCCATTCCGTATTGGTGTCAGGCGCCGCTGATGAGCCGGTCATACGTCAAAAAAAAACCGCGGCATGGCCGCGGTTTTCGTCAGTCTGAGCGGGGCTTGGTAGCCCATCAGCTTCTGCCATTTAGACGATTTTCTTCATTTCCGTCATGTAGCTGCGCAGTTTGCGGCCGACCACTTCAACCGGGTGGTTGCGAACGGCGGCGTTCACCGCGATCAGCTCCTGGTTGTCAACGCCGTTGTCCTTAACGTTCAGGCCTTTGCCGATAACGTCGGTGGAGACTTTGCTCATGAAGTCTTTCAGCAGCGGACGGCAGGCGTGATCGAAAAGGTAGCAGCCGTACTCAGCAGTGTCAGAGATCACCACATTCATCTCGTACAGCTTGCGGCGCGCGATAGTGTTGGCAATCAGCGGTGTCTCGTGCAGAGACTCGTAGTAGGCGGACTCGGGCTTCATGCCGGCGGCCACCATGCACTCGAAGGCCAGCTCGACGCCGGCTTTACACATGGCAATCAGCAAAATGCCGTGGTCGTAGTATTCCTGCTCGGAGATATCGGCGTCGGTGGACGGCGTCTTCTCAAAGGCGGTTTCCGCCGTTGCAGCGCGCCAGTTCAACAGGTTTTTGTCGTCGTTGGCCCAGTCTTCCATCATGGTTTTGGAGAAGTGGCCGCTGATGATGTCGTCCTGATGCTTCTCGTAGAGCGGACGCATGATGTCTTTGAGTTCTTCAGAGAGATCAAAGGCTTTGATCTTGGCGGGGTTGCTCAGCCGGTCCATCATGTTGGTGATACCGCCGTGCTTGAGACCCTCAGTGACGGTCTCCCAGCCGTATTGAATCAGCTTGGAGGCGTAACCGGGCTCAATGCCTTCTTCTACCATTTTGTCAAAGCACAGGATGGCGCCAGTCTGCAGCATGCCGCAGAGGATGGTTTGCTCGCCCATCAGGTCAGATTTCACCTCGGCGATGGGGGAGGACTCCAGTACCCCGGCGCGATCGCCGCCGGTGCCAGAGGCCAGCGCCTTGGCAATGGCTAAGCCTTCGCCTTTGGGGTCGTTTTCCCGGTGAACGGCAATCAGCGTGGGAACACCAAAGCCCCGCTTGTACTCTTCGCGCACCTCGGTACCGGGGCATTTGGGGCACATCATTACTACGGTGATGTCGCTGCGGATTTGCATGCCTTCTTCAACCAGGTTGAAGCCGTGGGCGTAATCCAGGCAGGCGCCGTCTTTCATCAAAGGCATGACCGCGTTGACGACAGAGGTGTGCTGCTTGTCTGGAGTCAAGTTCATGACCACGTCGGCCGTGGGGATCAACTCTTCATAGGTGCCGACGGTAAAGCCGTTTTCAGTCGCGTTCTTCCAGCTTTGGCGCTGTTGCTCAATAGCGTCGGGGCGCAGGGCGTAAGACACGTCCAGGCCTGAGTCGCGCAGGTTCAAGCCCTGGTTCAGGCCCTGTGAGCCACAGCCTACGATGACAATCTTTTTGCCTTTCAGGTAGTTGCAGCCGTCAGCGAACTCGCTGCGCTCCATAAAGCGGCATTTACCCAGTTCTTCCAGCTGCAGGCGCAGCGGCAAGGTGTTGAAGTAGTTCTGGCCCATGGTGGCCTCCTTTTGTTAACAATGCAGTGAGTGATACACCCCGTGTCGCGGTGTATCCAAGTTGATTCGGTGCTCGGACTCTCCGGCAGTGGCGCGCACTGTACCAGCTGTGCGTTGTTGCGTTAAGTGATATATATTTGATGATATGTTGCGTTTTTTGCAATATTGCTTGGGTTTGATTTCGGTAAGGAGTTTTAGGTGTGAACAGCAAAGATCTGGAGGTGTTCATCTATCTGGCCACCTCCCTGCACTTTGGCAAGGCGGCGCAGGCGGCCCACCTCAGTGCCTCGGCGGTGAGTCGGGCGGTTCAGCGCTTGGAGGAGCAACTGGGCTCGCAATTACTGGAGCGGGACAACCGTCGGGTCACGCTTACCCCAGCGGGCCAAGAGTTTCTCACCTATGCCGAGCAAACGGTGCAGGGCTGGCAGGCGGTCCGGCAGCGCTTGCAGGCGGATAAAACCCTGCGTGGCGCCATTAGCTTGTTCTGTTCGGTCACTGCCTCCTACAGTGTGCTCAACAATATTTTAGAGGTGTTTAGGCAGCGCTATCCGGCTATCGAACTCAAACTTCACACTGGTGACCAGGCCGATGCCCTGGACCGTGTTGCCAAAGGCGGAGAGGAGGTGGGCATCACTGGCCGCCCCGAGGTGCTGCCTGATCGCCTGGCTTTTCAATCCCTGACTCGCTCCCCGCTGCGGCTGTTGGTGCCCAATATTCCCTGTGCTCTCAACGACCGGCTTGGTCACATCGAGGGCGAGATGGACCTGGCGCTATTGAATGAGCTGCCGTTTATTCTTCCTGAGCGGGGTGTCGCCCGGGAGCTGATCGAACACTGGTTTCGCGAGCAATCACTAAACCCGGGAGTCTATGCGCAAGTGAGTGGTCACGAGGCCATTGTTAGCACGGTAGGGCTGGGCTTTGGGGTGGGCATCGTGCCGGAATTGGTGTTGGACACGTCATTTCTCAGGGAACGGGTGCGAACGGTGGCGGTGTCGCCACCACTGCCGGCTATGGATATTGGTATTGTGGCTCTAGCGCGCCGGCTCGAAAACCCGTTAGTTCGGGCTTTTTGGGATTGCGCCCTGTCATCGTACCGCGCCGATAAATAACATATCATAGTGCCTTAGGATCTCTTTAATTGCTTAATAGGAAGGTGTCGGAAGTTATGTCCCAGGACTCGCCTAAACAACCGCCAGAGGATGCCGACGAGTCGCGCAAAAGTTCTCAGTTTGAGCTGGAGAAAGAGGCGCTGTCGCTGATCGACGATCACGAAGAAGAAATCTCCGTCGATGGCCGCACTGAGCGCAAGAGTGGTGTTTACCTGCTGCCCAACCTGTTTACCACGGCGGCGTTGTTTTCTGGGTTCTTTGCCATTGTGTCCGCCATGCACGGCCAGTTCGTCAATGCGGCGGTGGCGATCTTTGCCGCGATGATCTTCGATGGCATGGACGGCCGGGTCGCCCGCCTGATGAATGCCCAGAGCAAGTTCGGCGGCGAATTCGATAGTCTCTCCGACATGGTTTCATTTGGTGTGGCACCAGCCCTGGTGGTGTTCACCTGGGGGGTGGTGGACCTGGGCAAATTCGGTTGGGCAGTGTCCTTCATATATGTGGCCTGCGCGGCTCTTCGTCTGGCGCGCTTTAATACCCAGATTGATACCGCCGACAAGAACTTTTTCACCGGCCTGGCCAGCCCGCCGGCGGCGGCGGTGATGGCCAGCGTGGTCTGGGTCTGCGCCGAGGAGGGCTGGGTCAACAATGATGTACCTATTGAGCTGGCGGCGCTGGTCGGCGTGTTGATGGCGCTGGTGGGCTTGCTGATGATCGTGAATATCCAGTACAACAGCTTCAAGGGGCTGGACTTGCGTGGGCGAGTTCCCTTTGTGGCGATGATCGCGGTGGTATTATTGTTCAGTCTGGTGTCGGTGGATCCGGCCCGGATGCTGCTGGCGGCGGCACTGATCTACGCCATGTCGGGGCCCGTACTGGCGGTGTATAGACGGTTTTTTGCCTCCAAGTCGTAACATTTGGAGGTCGGACGCGTCTTCTAGGTAGAAGCCTATTCTCTACAGCGACGTGCCCCAGGGAGTTCGAGTTATGCTTATCCGTCCACCTGCCGATATTCCCAGCAGTGAAATCACCCCCGAGTCGGTGTACCTGAAGCGCCGCGATATTATGAAAGGCATCGCTGCCGCCTCGGCGCTGGGAGCGCTGGGAGGCGCGGCGCCGGCGCTGGCGTCGAGCCAGTCATTGGCGTCCTTGGATTACAGCGCCGTGTCCAAAAAGTCCGACAACCCCTTCTTTGCTGATGAGACCTTGACGCCCTACGAGGATGTCACCAACTACAACAACTTTTATGAGTTTGGCACCAACAAATCCGATCCAGCCAAGTACGCCTCGGCACTGACCACCGACCCGTGGTCGATCACGGTTGAAGGGGAGGCCGCAAAGACCGGGACCTATCAGCTCGAGGACGTCCTGAAGTGGATGACCCTGGAGGAGCGCATTTACCGGCTGCGCTGTGTGGAGGCCTGGTCAATGGTGATTCCCTGGGTAGGCTTCCCACTGGCTGACCTTATCAAGCGCTTCGAGCCCACCTCAGACGCCAAGTATGTTGAATTTGTCACCGCCGTGCGCCGGGATGAGATGCGCGGGGTGCGCAGCGCCTTCTCGGTGATCGATTGGCCCTACGTAGAGGGGCTGCGCATGGACGAAGCCATGCATCCGCTGACACTGATGAGTGTCGGGCTCTATGGCAAAGTACTACCCAACCAAAATGGCGCGCCGATCCGCCTGGTCGTGCCGTGGAAGTACGGCTTTAAAAGCATCAAGTCCATTGTGGCTATTCGCTTCCGCAAAACCATGCCCCGCACCTCCTGGGTGGGGATCGCCCCCGATGAATATGGCTTCTATGCCAATGTGAACCCCAATGTGGACCATCCGCGCTGGAGTCAGCGCTATGAGCGGCGTTTGCCCAATAGCCTGCTGAAACCCAACCGCATCAAAACGCAGATGTTCAATGGCTATGAAGAGCAGGTCGCGTCCCTTTACAAGGGCATGAACCTGCGCCGCTACTACTGAAATGGTGGCACTTCGCGAAGCCCAGCAGCGGGTGGGCAAGCCGCTGCTGTTTGTGTTGTGTTTACTGCCTTTTGGCTTGTTGGCTTGGGCGGCTGTCGGTGACAGCCTGGGTCCTGACCCGGTAAAGACGCTAATTCACACCACCGGCGAGTGGTCGATTCGCTTTCTGCTGATCACCTTGGCGGTGAGTCCGATGCGGGATTTGAGTAAAGCTGGCTGGGTGCTGCGCTACCGCCGGATGCTGGGTTTGTACGCCTGGTTCTATACCAGCCTGCATTTGCTTATTGTGGCTACCTATCTGTTCGGCTGGGATTGGGCCATCACCAAAGAAGAGTTGTCCGAGCGGCCCTATATCATTGCCGGCTTCTTAGCCTGGGTATTGATGGTGCCGCTGGGGCTGACGTCGAACAACTGGGCAGTGCGGCGCCTGCGACAAAACTGGCGCCGCCTGCACAAGTTGGTTTACCCCGCTGCGGGCTTGGCGTGGCTCCATATCGCCTGGCAAACCCGCTCCAGCTACTTCGATGCGGTGTTTTATGCCGTTCTTCTGTTGATCCTGTTTTTACCCCGAATTAAAAAACTTCTCAAAAACCGTTGACTCTCATCCGCCCGTCTCTATAATGCGCGTCCTCGGTTGCCGGGGCCGGCTTTGAACACAACGCGGAAGCGGTGTTTGGAGCGGCGGATCAAGAATTGATCAGGCAGTCGGGCTGGCAAAAAAGTTTCAAAAACTGCTTGCTAGAGAGGACGAAGTGTTTATAATACGCGTCCTCGCTTCGGGGGAGACCTGAAGCGCATCGATCACCCTGGCGGTATCGAGTTATTTAACAAGACGAGATCAGATAATTCGTGTGGGCGCTTGTTGAGTGTATTTGCGACGCAAATATTCAGAAACAAGTGACTCGTATGATTCATTAATTTGGTTATATCGATTAACACGTTTCTGAGCCGAGATTTTAGATGGTAAAGCAGGTTTTGCGTAACCATCTCATCATGTCTAAGACTGATGTAAAAGATTGAACTGAAGAGTTTGATCATGGCTCAGATTGAACGCTGGCGGCAGGCCTAACACATGCAAGTCGAGCGCGAAAGCACTTCGGTGTGAGTAGAGCGGCGGACGGGTGAGTAACGCGTGGGAATCTACCTGGTAGTGGAGGATAACTCGAGGAAACTCGAGCTAATACTGCGTACGCCCTACGGGGGAAAGCGGGGGATCTTCGGACCTCGCGCTATCAGATGAGCCCGCGTCAGATTAGCTTGTTGGTGAGGTAAAGGCTCACCAAGGCGACGATCTGTAGCTG